>DUQU01000031.1 GCA_012837645.1 Acholeplasmataceae bacterium
AAACGACGAACAATTTAAAAAAGGACAATTTTCATTAGTTGATTTTGTTTTGAAATTATATGACGAAGAAAATGAACTCTTAGAAACTATAAATGTAACATATGATGCAGAAGAAAAAGAATATGTCCCTGAAAAAGAAGTGTTCGAACAATTAGACACTAGTTTGTTTGGAGCGCGATATTATGTTGTTTTTGAAGCTACTCAACTTCCAATGGAGGGATTTGAAACTTCATCTGTAACTGGACCAAAAGTTATTGAAAATACAATTGTTGACATCGGGGTATTACCAATTCACTTCACTGGAGTAGAAAACAGATACCTTGATGAAGGTTTACCAATTGATTTGTTGGAAGGTATTAAAGCATATGACAATAGTAGAGATTTAAAGGGAATAAATGATACATTGTCTTATGAAATAGTTAACGAAAAAACTAATAGTAGCCATTTTAATATTTGGAATGCAAAAGCTGGTACATATCGAGTGACAGTTAAGGCATATCTTGATTTTGTTCAAGCAATTGACATTAGTGAAGATGTGGAAATATCTTTCGGCGAGTATGAAGGCACAATCACAAAAGAAAGAATCAATATTTCTGTAGATCCATTTGGTTGGGCACCAACACCTCCACCAATGGCGATGTTTACAGAGTTTACTGAATCTACTAGGACATTATTGAAAACCTCCGATTTAAAATATAATGTTCAAATGGCGCTAATTGATGGTTCTGGTATTGTTGTAGCCTACTTTAATACTGTAAGTGGTAAAATGAGAGTTGAAGGTGGTGCTGAAACAACAATAGCTGACAATAATAGAGAACCTAGTAGGTCAACTTGGATTGACGCTATTGATTTTGGTGTTGGTTATAAATTAATTGCTGGTTATGCACCAGCTGATAACGTTCATGTATTACTTCAAAAAGTTAATGTTGGTGATAAGATTGAAGGATTAGGGTTTGCAGCTCGTGTACATGGTGAAACAACATACCGTTTAACTGTCGCTGATTTTACTCCGCCAAAAGTTGTTGTAAGAGCAGAAACATTAGAAATTTATACTGATACTGCTTTTGTTGATGCTGAAGAAGCAATTCTAAGCAATATTGTCATTTTTGAAGAGTATGGCTATACAGTTGCTATGCCAGGTGCGAATAGAATTGATATTACTGAACCGGGTGAGCATAACGTTAGAGTAATAGTAACGGATGACTCCTTAAATGAAGTCGAAGTTAACTTTACGTTATTAGTTAAGCCAGCCAAATTGTCTGAAGAAGAAGTTAATGCGATTATTGCTGACTTGGAAGATAGAATTAGAGACCTTGAAGAACAAAATGGAACTGGGACCTCGCCTAGCACCGGCTGTCAATCGGCCATTAACTCTGCGACACCGATATTTGTTATTTTAAGCGTTTTATTAGGAACATTCGTAGTAGTATTTCTTAAGAAAAGAAAATAAGTAAAGACGATTAATTTAGTAACAATTAAATAATTAAGTTTAAAAAGGTATAAGAGAAAAGTCTTATGCCTTTTTTCATTCATATATGAAGCTATTGTATGGTATAATAATTTAGAAAGTTAAGAGGTGGTTATTATGACAATAATGATCAATATGCTGAAAGAAAGAGAGAATCTCAGTCCTTCAGAGAAGTCTATTTTAGATTATTTAGTTGCTAATAAGGGTGCTTTAAAAGATCTTTCTGTGGAAAGTGTTGCTAAGGCGTCTTTTACTTCACCAGCTTCAGTAGTCAGAATGGCTAAAAAGCTAGGTTATAGTGGCTTTAAAGATTTTAAAGTTGATTTTATTTTAGCTAATACTAAAATTGAAATTCCCTCTGATAAAGAATATAAGGATATTATTTTAGTTCAAAACAAGGATAACTATACTGGTAAAACTGCGATTAAAAATAATATTAGGGCTCTAGAAGATACGATTAGATTGTATTCTGAAAATGAAATTAGGAAAGCAGCGCAGATGATTATGACATCTCGTAAAATATTGATTTTTGGAAAAGGATCCTCTTACTTAGCCGCTAAAGACTTTCAATTGAAGTTAAGAAGAATTGATCGCTTTTGTATTGCTCAAGAAGAATTACACGAGCAGTTAGTTGACGCAACTTTTACTGATGAAAGAGACGTTGTTATTTTTATTTCTAATTCAGGAGAAACAGAAGAAATTATTCAAGCTGCTTTAGCTGCGAAAGATAATAAAGCTAAAATTATTAGCATTGTTAAAGCTGGTAAATCTTCATTAGGGGAAATTGCTGAAATTAATTTATATACCTCAGCCTTAGAAGGAGAGTTTAGAAGTGCAGCGATGACTTCTCGAATTTCTCAGCTTTCAGTAGTTGATGCTCTTTTTACTGAATGTGCTTATTATGATTTAAATAGATCGATTAGAAAACTAGAAAAAACTTATAAAACCTTTAAAAGACATCGCGACACTAAAAAATTTTAAGACTAGTAAATAAGGGTTTTTTTGGTTTGTTTTGGGCATTTTTTTCGTAAATTGAAAATTGTTATTTTAAAATAGAATATAAAATAAAATAACTTAATATCACGGTATTTATGTTTTATACTATAAGTAGTAGTTTGTTTATAACTGCTGCTTTTTTGTTTTTTTAAAGGATTTAAAAAGAAAAGTTGGTGATTAAATGATTGATATTAGTAAAATAACGACAGAAAAAAGAAATGATTTAACGAAAAACATCGATTTTCTTTCTACAAAGGAAATAATTAAAATTATTAATAAGGAAGATGAAAAAGTTACGCAAGCTGTCAAAATTGCCTTGCCGCAAATCGAACTAGTAATAAACGAAGTAGTAAATGCTTTTGAAAATGATGGTAGGCTAGTTTATATTGGGGCGGGGACGAGTGGTAGAATTGGTGTTTTAGATGCAAGTGAGTGCCCACCAACATTTGGTGTTCCAGAAGAAATGGTAGTAGGAATAATTGCTGGTGGCGATTATGCTTTAAGGCATGCGGTTGAAAATGCTGAAGACTTAATTGCGGAGGCAATCACCGATCTAAAAGAAATAAACTTATCTAAAAAAGATGTTTTAATTGGACTTACAGCGAGCGGAAGAACGCCTTATGTAGCGACTGCTTTAAAATATGCTAATGAGTTAGAAGCCACAACCGCTGTTATTACTACTAGTGAAAACTCTGAGGTTGCTAAAATTGCTAAATATCCCATCGAAGCGATTACTGGTCCGGAGGTTTTAACAGGATCTACGCGGATGAAATCAGGAACAGCTCAAAAAATTATTGCTAATATGATAACGACTACTGCAATGATTAAAATTGGAAAGGTTTATGAAAATTTAATGATCGATGTTCAAATGACTAATGAAAAATTGGTTTCTAGAGCGAAAAAGATAGTTAGAGATATAACCGGTGTTAATAATGCGGTGGCCAGTGAGTATATTAATAAGTTTAAATCGGTTAAATATGCAATTTTCGCAATTATGGCAGAAATTGAAGATGAAGCAGAAATAAAGAGAATCTTAGAAGCGAATAATGGTAATATTCGCCAATCACTAAAACAAATTAAAGGGGGATTATAATGGCCGATTTAATTGTCAATTTATATCAGAAAGATTTTTTAAAAGAGAGTAATGTTAAACTTAAAAATGAAGCAATAAAAATAAAAAGAGTCTTATCACCCAATGCTGATGCGGTCGTTAGTTTTGTAGGAAAACATTTTAGCCAAGGTTGGGCAAGCGAAGTAAAAGCAGCTTTATATAAAGATAACCCTAGTTGTTTTATCGCCACTCTTGAAGGTGAAATAATTGGCTTTGCTTGTTATGACGCTACTAGTAAAGGTTATTTCGGTCCTACTGGCATCGACCCCGAATATCGCGGCCTTAATGTTGGTCAAATACTCTTGTTAACGACTTTAGAAGCGATGAAAGCCTTTGGCTATGGATATGCAATTATTGGTGGCGTTAGCGAAAAAGTAGAAGGTTTTTATGCTAAATATGTAGACTTTTTAAAAAGCACTGCAAAGCCTGATTTATATAACCGTTTAATAAATAGATAATTTTTCAAAGAGCATTTAACTTATTTTAAATGTGGATAGTTTTCGATAACAAAATCGACATCTTTATCTCCTCTTCCGGAGAGGTTAATAAGGATGTTTTTATTAGTTACTTTCTTGGCTAACTTAAACGCGTAAGCGAGAGCATGGCTACTTTCAAGAGCAGGTATTATTCCCTCAAGTTTAGAAAGCAAGAAAAAAGCCTCTAAAGCTTCTTTGTCAGAAACAGTTTTATAAGCTACTTTTTTTAAGTCGTGTAAAAGAGCATGTTCAGGTCCAACACTAGGATAATCAAGTCCACTAGCAATGCTATAAACTTGAGCTGGATTATCATTATTATCTTTTAACATTAAAGAATTAAAGCCATGCATTATTCCTTCTTTACCATAAGTTGTAGCAGCGGAATGAAGACCGTAAGAAGCTCCTTTACCTAAAGCTTCTACACCAATTAAATTGACATTTTCAGTTTCAATAAAAGCACTAAATATTCCCATCGCATTACTACCACCACCAACACAAGCAATGACATAATCGGGAAGTTTGTTGGTAAGTTTAAGAATTTGCTTTTTTGCTTCTTTACCAACAATGCTTTGAAAATCTCTCACCATTTTTGGGAAAGGATGTGGTCCAACTACAGAACCGATTGCATAAAGAGAGTTTTGATAATCATTTAAGTAAGCATCAAAGGCACTATCGACGGCTTCTTTTAAAGTTTTGTCGCCTTCTTTAACAACGATTATTTTCGCACCAAGTATTTTCATTTTACTAACATTGTTTGCCTGCTTAATAACGTCAACTTCTCCCATATGAACCTCGCATTGTAAATTGAAATAAGCAGCAGCGGTAGCGATCGCAACGCCATGTTGCCCGGCTCCAGTTTCAGCGATTAGTTTAGTTTTACCCATTTTTTTAGCAACTAAAGCTTCTCCCATACAGTGATTTAGCTTATGGGCCCCAGTGTGATTTAAATCCTCTCTTTTTAAAAAGAGTTTATTGCCGTTGCCTAAATGGTTGCTTAGTCTTTTAGCATAATAAGTAGGAGTTGGCCGCCCTTGAAAATGAGCTTGGATTTCTTTTAACTCATCTTTAAATGCTTTTGTTTTTGAAATTTCAAAATAAGCTCTTGTAACCTCATTTAAGGCAGCCTCTAATTCTTGAGGGGTAAAAACTCCTCCATACTTCCCGAAAAATCCTTTTTTGTTGGGATATTTTTTTAAATATCCTTTAAAATTAATATTGTTCATTTCCTTTTTCTCCTTTTATTTTTTAAAAATAAAAAATCCTTCCTAAATACTATTAGTATTTAAAAAGGACAAATTATAATAATCTGCGGTGCCACCTTTATTGTTATTTAAAAGAAAATAACCTCTTACGAAATGCAATCACATTTCTGCTTGGTAACGTCAGCTAACGTCGAAAACTACTATTATTTGTTTTCGCCCTCAAAGGCCCATTTATCTACAATGTTTTCTATTTGGTTCCCACCATCCCAAACTCTCTTTAAGAACTGTTGTAGTTTTACTCCCTTATCAACGGTTTAATTAATGTTAACACTGATTTAGTTAAGAAGCAAGAGGAACATTGAGATAAAAAAAGTTGTTGGTTGGTCAAAAAGCAACTGGCAAATATGGGAAAATTAATTATTGGGACTAGTAATAAAATAAAAGAGTAATTTAGTCTATTTAAAAAAAGGAAATTAAGTTTTGCAAGTATTAATTACTAAAAATAAGTAAAGAAAAAACTACTATCTTTTTATCTTTGTGTTATAATAGAAAAGATTGTGGAGGTAAGAAATGAAATTTGAAAAAACAGCAAAAAATTATGCAAAATTTACTTTTGAAGTTAAACCGGAAGAGTTTAACCACGGACTGGAGTATGCCTTTAATAAAATAAAGGAAAAGGTAGAAATAAAAGGATTTCGAAAAGGCCATGTTCCTCAAAACATTTATGAACAAAAATTTGGGGTAGAAACATTGTACGAAGATGCATTAAACCATGTTATTATTCATCGCTATGATGATATTTTTAAAGAAAAATCTGTTGTTATCGTTGGTAACCCTAAAGTTGATATTGACTTTAAAACTGTCTCTCGTGATAATCCTTTTTCGATTAGTTTAACATTCCCAATTAAACCAGAAGTTGTTTTAGGCGATTATGTAGGAGTAGAAGTTAAGAAAAAAGATGTTAGTGTTAACGAAGATGAAATTGAAATGAGAGTTAATAATTTGCTTTCTAAAAATAACGCTCTTAAAATCAAAGAAAATGGTCTTTTAGAAAAAGGCGATACTGCTATTTTTGATTTTGAAGGATTTTTAAATGATGAACCATTTGAAGGTGGCAAAGCAGAAAATCATCAACTTGAAATTGGCTCCAACTCTTTTATTCCTGGCTTTGAGGATAAAATGATTGGAATGAAAGCAAATGAAGAAAGAGAACTAGAGTTAAGTTTTCCTGAAGATTATCATGCAGAAGAATTAAAGGGACAGGACGTTGTCTTTAAAGTAAAACTGCATGAAGTTAAAACCAAAGAAAAAGAAGAATTAACAGACGAGTTTGTGAAAACATTGAAAAAGGATAATGTTAATACCGTCTTAGAATTAAAAGAAAGTATTAAAAATGAAATAGCTTCAGAAAAAGAAATTAGCGAAAAAAACCGCATTGTTGGCACTGCCGTTGAATTCGCTGTTAAAAATGCTAAAGTAGATATTCCTCAGGAAATGATTGAAATAGAAAAAGAAAACATTTACAAACAAACGGAATCACAGGCAAAACAATATGGCTTGGAAATGGAAACGTATTTACAGTTTAGTGGTCTTACAAAAGAGCAATTTGAGGAAAAAATTTTAGTTCAAGCTCAAGAAAAAGTCTTAACTAGTCTAGTAATTGAAGCGATTGCTAATAAGGAGGATTTTCCTGTTAGCGAAGAAGAAATAAATGATAAATATCAAGAATTCGCTAATCATTATAATTTATCCGTTAAACAAGTTAAAGAACAATTAGCTGAAGATGTTATTACTAATGAAGTCCGCTTTTCAAAAGCGATCAATTTTTTAGAAGAAAACGTCAAAGAAATATAATGGTTGGCACTCATACGTATTGATTGCAAGGAAACTTTTTCTATGATAGAATAAGATTGCAGTATTTAATGAGGTGAAAAAAATGGAAACGAGAAACTTACCAGCAATTGCCGTTAGAGGGATTGTTCCAATACCAAATAATGATTTTAGAATTGACGTTGGGCGACCGATGTCTTTAAAAGCGATTGAAGAAGCCGAACAAACCTTTGATAATCAAATGTTAATTTTGGTTCAAAAAAATCCTTTAATCGAAAACCCAACTCCTAATGATTTAGAACCATATGGAGTACTGGCAAAAATAGCGATGAAAGTAAAATTACCTAACCGCAATTTAAAGGTTAAATTTACGATTCTTAAACGCGTTAAGATTAAAGAATTCTTTTTAACTAATCCTTTTTTTGTCTGTGAATTTGATGAACAAGAATCATTTTCATCAGACTTAGATAAAGAAACAACTTTAACAAAGATGGTTATGAAAGAAGCTGTCTCCAATGCTAATGTTGTTTTTAATAACGCCCAACAAATTTCCAAACAACTTCAATCAGGTGTGACAACTGAAGTATTAGCGGATTTGATTGTTAGTGCACTAAAAGGCAATGAGATGGCCAAATATAAATATTTAGAAACATTAGATATTAATGAAAGGCTACAATTTATTTTAGAAGATATTGCTCGTCAAAAAATGGTTTCTGATTTAGAAAGACAAATCAATGAAGAAGTAAGAAAAAATATCGATGAATCACAAAAAGAATATTACTTAAGAGAAAAAATGCGAGCAATTCAAAATGAATTAGGCGATAAAGCAAAAAAAGATGAAGATATTGAGAAATTAAGAGCGAGTATTTTAAAAGCTAAAATGCCTAAAGATATTGAAGAAAAAGCCTTGCAAGAGTTGCAACGTTATACTTCGATGTCGCCAATGATGGCCGAAAGCGGAATTATTAGAACCTACTTAGATTTTATTATTGCGCTTCCATGGTATAAAAAGAGTAAAGATGCTGATAACTTGAAATCCGTTCAAGATAAATTAGATAGCAATCATTATGGATTAGAAAAAGTTAAAGAACGTATCATAGAATATTTAGCGGTAAAAATAAAAACTAAAAAGAATCCTCAAACTATTCTCTGTTTAGTGGGCCCACCTGGAACTGGTAAAACAAGTTTAGCGATTTCTATTGCTGATAGTTTAGGGAGAAAATTTGTTAAACAATCGCTAGGCGGAGTTCGAGATGAATCAGAAATTAGAGGTCACAGAAGAACTTATATTGGTGCTCTTCCAGGAAGAATATTAAATGGTATGAAAAATGCTGGTACTATTAATCCTGTCTTCTTATTAGATGAAATCGATAAAATGGCAAGCGATTATAAAGGTGATCCAGCTAGCGCAATGTTAGAAGTATTAGACCCTGAACAAAATGCTAAATTTAGTGATAATTATTTAGAAGAAACTTACGATTTGTCTCAAGTACTCTTTATTACCACTGCGAATTACTTAGAAAATGTTCCTGCTCCATTAAGAGATAGAATGGAAATTGTTGAACTGTCAAGTTATACAGAATTTGAAAAATTTAACATTGCTAAAAAACATTTAATTGATCGTCAATTAGATGCTCATGGGATGAAAAGAAGTGAGTTCTCTATTACCGATGAAGCAATTTATGAAATTATTCAAAAATATACCAGAGAATCAGGCGTCAGGGAAGTTAATAGAATTATTGGTTCTTTAATTAGAAAAGGGATTAAAGAAATCTTAATTGAAAAGGTAGCCCAAATAGCTATTTCTCAAGAAAATTTAGTTAAATATTTAGGGAAACCTAAATTTGATCATAATATTGCTGATACTGTTGATCAAGTCGGTGTCGTTACTGGACTTGCTTATACTCAATTTGGCGGCGACACTTTGCAAGTAGAAGTTAACTATTATAGCGGTAGCGGAAAACTTCATTTAACCGGTAAATTAGGGGAAGTAATGAAAGAATCTGCAGAAACTGCTTTATCTTATGTGAAAGCTAATCGAGAAGAATTTAGTATTAAAGAAAATTTCTTTAAAGAAAATGATATTCATATTCACGTTCCTGAAGGAGCGATTCCTAAAGATGGACCTTCCGCTGGAATAACGATTGCTTGTGCGATTATAAGTGCTGCAAGTAATAAGAAAGTTTCTCGCGAGATTGGAATGACCGGCGAAATCACCTTAAGAGGATATGTTCTTAAAATTGGTGGTTTAAGAGAAAAAAGTATCGCAGCTCATCGTAGCGGTTTAAAAAGAATTTTTATTCCCAAAGATAACGAAGTAGATTTAGATGATGTTCCTTTAGAAGTTAAAAACGCTTTAAAAATAATTCCAATCGCGACTATAGATGATTTATTAGGACAAATATTTGTTTAAAAAAAGAGTATTTAATAGAAAACACAAAGACTAACAAGCTTTGTGTTTTTTTGGTATTAGTTGAAAATTGGTTATAATAGAGTTATAGAGGTGGAAGATGATTTTAGGATTAGATATGGGAGGAACTAATGTCGATGCCCTTTTAATAAAAGATGGCAAGATTGTTAAAAAAGTAACAAAAGAGATTGAAAGCGATGATGCTTTTAAGACGATTTTTACTACTATTGAATCTTTAATAAAAGCAGTCGACCTTAAAAAAATAACGACAATTAATTTAAGTACTACAATCGCAACCAACGCTATCTTATTAAATAAACTAGCTAATATTGCTTTAATTGTTCAAACTGGACCTGGCTTAACAAAAGAGTATTTTAAAGTCGCTGCTAAAACTTTTTTCATTAGCGGTTACACCGACCATCGAGGAGAAGTTACTAAAGACTATCAAAAAGAAGAAATCGAGACGATAAAAAAAGAGCTTAAAAAAAACAACATTACTAATTTAGCAATCGTATCGAAGTTTTCCACCCGCAATAATAGTACAGAAATGAACTTAAAAAACATCTTTAAAAGAGATGTTGAAAATATTACTTTAGGCCATCAAATGTCAGGAAAATTGAATTTTCCTCGTCGTTTTAAAACTAGTTATTTAAATGCCAGTATTAAACCATTATTTAAAAAGTTTTACGATAACATCTTAACTGCTTTTGAAGGCTTAGGAATAACTTGCCCTCTCAATATTTTAAAAGCAGACGGAGGGATAATACCTCTAAAAGAGGCGTTAAAACTACCTGTTGAATCAATCTTTTCAGGTCCTTCAGCAAGTTTAATGGGAATGTTGGCTTTAAGTAAAACTAAAAAAGATGCTCTTTTATTAGATATTGGAGGGACAACAACGGATATTTTCTTTTTAAAAAAAGGAGAACCGCTCTTTTTAAGGGCAGGAATTGAAATAAAAGGAAATAAGACTTTAATTAGGGCACTTTATTCAAAATCACTGCCTTTAGGGGGCGATAGTCTTATTAAAATGGTTAAAAACGAAGTAAAGATCGGTCCAGAAAGACTTGATAAGGCTCTTGTTTTCGGAGGAAAGTATTTAACTGTAACTGATATTTTATTTTATTTAACAAAAAAGACTTTCCCTTATCGAAGCCTCGTTGTTAAAGAACTCGCTAAACTTTCCGTTTCTTTAAAATTGACAAATGATGATTTAGCAGAGTTAATTAAAGCGAAGTTTCTTAGTAAAATAAAGAAGGCGGTAAATTTAGAACTTTCCTTAATTAATAATAAGTTAGTTTATAAAATTGCTGAATTATTAAAAGGAGAAACATTAGTTCCTGAAGAAATGATTGTTGTGGGAGCGCCGGCAAGGTCTTTTAAAAAAGGTTTAGAAGAGAGCTTTAAAATCCCTGTTATCATACCTCCTAATTATGAAGTTGCTAATGCTTTAGGGGCTGCTTTAGCGAAACCCACTACTGCACTTTCGATGTTAGTTAATACTAAAAGAAGAAAGATGAGTATTCCTGAATTAAGTATTTATCGCAATGTTGATTTTAATTATAGTTTAAAAGAAGCGAAGCGTTATTTATTAAAAGAATTATTAAAAGAGGCCTTAAGATTAGGTGCTGATAAGGAAGACTTAGAGTTAGAAATAATTGAAGAAGAACAATTTAACATGGTGGAGGGTTTTTATACAAGCGGTAAAAACATGCGTTTAAAAGCTCAAGTTAAACCAGGATTAAGAAAAGAGAGTGAGTTTATTAATGTCGGTTAAAAAGAAATTGGGAATTATTCTTTTTCCTGCTTATGATTGGGAAATATCAAAAACTCATCCAGAAAGAAAAGAAAGGCTTTTATATACTCAAGATCAAATTCTTGAAGAAGGCTTAGGAGATTTTGAAAATATTGTATTTTATAATCCCAAAATAGCTTCAGAAAAAGCTCTTAAGCGAGTTCATTTTATTCATTCAAAACTTGAAAACATCGTTACTAAGTCGCATCTAATCGCGGCTGGTGGAGCGATAAAATGTTTAGATTTGGTAATGAGAAAAGAGGTTAATAAGGCCTTTTCCATTACGAGACCTCCGGGTCATCATGCGATGAGAGTGACTTATGGAGATCGCGGCTTTTGTATTTTAAACAATGAAGCAATTATGATTGAAGCGATAAGACAAAAGTATGGTAACTTAAAAGTCGCTATTATCGATACTGATTGCCACCACGGCGATGGTACTGAAAATATTTACTATAATGATCCCAACACTTTATTTATATCTCTTCATCAGGATGGGAGAACTTTATATCCCGGAACTGGTTTTTTAGATGATTTAGGTGGTCCTGGTGCATATGGCTATAATATTAATATTCCGCTACCTCCAAAAACAGGGGAGGAAGGTTTTTTAATGGTTTTAGAGCACTTAATTTTACCTATTTTGGCTGATTTTGAGCCTGATTTAATAATCAACTCTGCGGGGCAAGACAACCATTATAGTGATCCTCTTACAATGATGAATTTTAGTGCCCATGGTTATGCAAAGCTAACGGATAAACTTAATCCGGACGTTGCTGTTTTAGAAGGAGGCTACTCAATTGAAGGGGCGCTACCTTATATTAATTTAGGAATTATTTTAGCCCTTGCTGGTCTAGATTATAGTAATGTAGTTGAACCAGATTTTGAAAGTGAAAAAGTGAGTCAAAGTGTTGAGGTTACTAATTATCTTAAAAAATTGATGGAAGAAATTCATTATAATTGGAAGAATAAAGAAAAATTGGCTTTAAAAAAGTTTCAAAATAAAAGTTATATTACTGAGGAAAAAAATATTTATTATGACACTAGTAATATTTATGAAAAGCAAACAATTACGTATAAAAAATGTGATTATTGTTCAGGGCTAATAAAAATAACATCAAAAAACAATCGTAATGATAAGATTTTAGCAATTACCATTCCTTTGGATGCTTGTCGGGAATGTGAAAAAGAGGGTGAAAATCTTTATCATAATAGTGCAAAAGGTGACTATGATAATATTTATCTTCAAAATAGAATAAAAGACCAATATTTAAAAAGATAAGCTTTTGAATTGATAAAAAGATGACAATAATGGAAATAAGACTATTATTTTACTTGTTTTTTCAGTTATTGGAGGAAACTTTAAGAGCTCAAAGATAGTATAAAGAGCTAAAGACGTGATATAATTAATTAACTATTTAAGAAGGAGAAGATAATATTGTATCCTTATTTACTTCCAGAAATATTTGGCTACCATGTTCCTTTATATGATGTCTTAGTTTTTATAGGCGTTTTTGCGATGATAATTTATTTAATTTATCGCTTTGATAAAATTGATGGTTTTAAAAAAGAAGAAACTAATATTTTGATTATTTTTATTTTTATTAGTCTTTTTGTGGGAATCGGTTTTACTTTTTTACTCGATGGAATTTTTCATTCTATTAAGGCAGGAGAAATCAGTTTTGGTTCCGTAAGTTTTTTAGGTTCATTAATCGGTGGTTTAGCAGCCTTTTTACTATTAATTAAGTTTTTTTATCGCGGTAATAAAACCTATCTAAAAATGATTAATGCCCTTATCACGGGTGTTGTTTTAGCCCATGCAATTGGTCGGATTGGTTGTTTTTTTGCTGGTTGTTGTTATGGGGTTCCTACTGATTCTATTTTAGGTGTTGTTTTCCCTCATGGTTTAGCAGCTGAAACTTATCCTAATCAAGCGCTTTATCCAACCCAATTATTGGAATCACTGTTTTTGTTTATTTTATTTATTTGTTTAAATAAAGTTAAACCTTTTAAAAAGAGAGAATTACAAGTTTATTTGATTAGTTATGGTCTTTTTAGATTCTTAATCGAGTTTATTAGGGGAGATAACCGTGGTGAGGTTTTTGTTTTATTTAAAACTAAACATGGTGTTTTTCCTTCTCCAGCACAATTAATTAGCTTTTTAATGATTATCATTGGAGTGGTTTTGATTTTTATTTTTGAGAGAAAAGGTAGTAGAAATGACGCCGAAAAGCTCTGAAACAAGAAAATCTTTTTCTTTTAAAAAAATTGTTTTATTGTTGCTGACGATAACAATGTTAGTAATTGTTTTTGGCAAGTTTGATTATTTTGGCAAAAGCGTAAATAATGAGATTGCTGAAGCGATAATTTTAAGAATATTAGGGGGAATCTTTTTAATAATTGTTTTAATTGATTTTGGCTATGGTGGTTTGTTTAAGGTGACTAACTTTTACTCCTCGTTATTAATTGCTCTTCCGGCTTTATTGATAAGCGTTAACAATTTTCCTTTTAGTGCTTATTTTAATGGCCGTTTTATTGATAATAGTTCAAAAGGCCAGTTTTCCCTTTTTTTAATGGAAGCTTTTAGTGTCGGCTTTTTTGAAGAACTTTTATTTAGAGTGGTTGTATTAATATTTTTAAATGAGTTTTTAAAAAAGAGTGCAGCGAAAAAATATTTACTTGTTTTGATCTCCGCCGCTATTTTTTCTTTTTTACATTTGCTTAATTTAATTAGTGGTGCTGATTTAATGGCGACGCTTTTACAAATGGGTTATTCTTTTTTAATGGGAGCTTTATGGGCTGTAATTTATCTTAAAACAAAAAATCTCTATTTAATTATTTTCCTTCATAGTAGTTATAATTTTTTTGGCGAAATCTTATTTAAATTAGGTACTGTATCCGGAAGATGGGATTTGTTAACTTTATTTTTAACTAGCGGATTAGCTCTTTTAACAGCGTTGCATACTATTTGGGTTCTAAAAACCTTAACAAAAAATGAAGATTTTTTTGTTTTAAACGAAAATAAATAATTAACGAAGATGGTAATTAAGAAGCAATTAAGGTATAATTAAAAGAGTGATAATATGAAAGCAGAGTTCATTGTAAGTGGAACAAGTAAAGATCATTTTCCAAATGATAATAAAAAAGAATATTTATTTTTAGGACGCTCTAATGTAGGTAAATCAAGTTTAATTAATATGTTAGTGGGAATGAAAAATTTAGCACGCACTTCTAAAATACCTGGCAAAACGATTACACTTAATTTTTATTTAGTAAATGAGCTTTTTTATATTGTAGACGCTCCCGGTTATGGATATGCTAAAAGGAGTAAATCGCAAATTGCTGCTTTTGGAGAGATGATTGAAAATTATTTAAAAGATCGGCAACAATTAAAATTAGTTTTTCTATTAATTGATTATAAGGTTGGGCCTACTGAAGATGATTTGTTGATGTTTAATTTTTTAAAACATTTTAAAATTCCTTTAGTGTTATTAATGACTAAAATTGATAAGCTCACTCAAAAAGAAAGAAGTGCCTCAGAAAAAAGGATGAAAAAATATTTTCCTGCAGAAGAAATTATTTTGACTTCTGCAATTAAAAATATTAATAAAGAAAAAATAAAAACTATTTTACAAGGAGGGCTAGAAAATGAAAAAAATAATTTTGATGGCTGATTCAGCAATGGATTTACCTCAGGAAATTATTGATGAAGAAAAAATTGAAATCGTTCCTTTTGTAATAACAATCGGTGGAAAAGAATATCGTGATGGAGTTAATATTACGACATCAGAGTTATATAAGTTAGTAGAACAACATAAAGAAATGCCTAAAACCTCTGCTATTACTCCTTTTGAGTGGGAAAAGGTTTTTAAAAAGCATCTCGACAA
The DNA here is from genome assembly GCA_012837645.1 of Acholeplasmataceae bacterium. Taxonomy (GTDB): domain Bacteria; phylum Bacillota_I; class Bacilli_A; order Acholeplasmatales; family UBA5453; genus DUQU01. Next base: position 15,170 of record DUQU01000031.1, read on the forward strand.
TGGAGACGATGTTTTATTATTAACAATTGGTAAAGAAATCTCTTCAACTTATCAATATGCTTATTTAGCAAGTCAGTCTTTCCCAAAGGAGCGAATCGAAGTTATCGATAGTCAAGCGCTTTCTGGCTCAATCGCTTTAATAATGTTAAAAGCAATTAGGTTTAGGAAGGAAGGAAAAAGTTTAGCGGAGATTAAGCAATTATTGGCGGAAATTATTCCTAAGGTGCAAACGCAATTTGTACTTCCAACCTTAGAATATTTACATAAGGGCGGTAGATGCAGTGCCCTAACAAGATTTGTAGGGACAGTACTTTCTTTGAAATTACAGATAAAAATGATTAATGGAGTGATGGATGTCAGTAAAAAATCCGTTGGTAAAATGACCCGAGCAGTCGATGTCATGTTAGCTGATTTCTTTAAATTAGCGGAAGAGGATAAACTGGATTTAGAGTTTGTTTTTATTACCCATTCTTTGGCTAATAAAATGGCTGTTTATGTTAAAGAAAAAGTGTTGGCCGCTAATATTCCGATTAAAAACTTATATGAATCTTATGCAAGCACGACAATTTCTACTCATTGTGGTCCGGGGACGATCGGGATTTTATATATTGAAAAATAATTTTCATTTAAGTATAATAGAAGTGCTATGAGGTAGAGTAGTAAGTAAATAAATTATTTTAAAGCGAGTACTAGTTGGTGAAAAAGTATAAATAATCTTTACTGAAGTCGCTACTGAGCAAATAAGCTGAAATTTAGTAGGTTTATTCGGGTTGTTCCGTTAATGACTTTTGAGGGCTAGTTTTATTACTAGAACTAAGGTGGTACCGCGATTATTCGTCCTTAGATTATTCTAAGGATCTTTTTTTTTAAAAAGGGGAGTTTATGAAAACAATTAAAATTGATGAGATTATTTTAAGAAAAATAGCTTTAAAAGATGCTAAAGAGATGTATCAATATGCTAAAAATCCTCTTATTGGTAAAATGGCTGGTTGGACAGCTCATCAAAGCATTGAAGAAACTAAAAGCGTCATTAAAACTTTAATGAAATTAAATACTTACGCTTTAGTTTATCAAGATGTGATGGTGGGAACGATTGGCATTGATATTGTTGGCAACAAAGCAATTTTAGGTTATGCGCTAAGTGAAGATTACTGGTATAAAAATATTATGCATCGTGCTCTAAAGGCTTTAATAATTTATTTATTTAATAAAACAAAAATTAGCCTTCTTGAAGCGACTACTTATCAATCAAATTACCGCAGTCAAAATGTATTATTGAAGTTAGGTTTCCAGAAAAAATCTCAAGTTAAAAAAATAATACTAGAAGAAGAGATAATATTAGATTTATTTTTATTGGAAAGAGAAGCGTATGAAAGGATGATTTTACCATGGCAATAACGAAAAAATTTGACCATAAAAAAGTTGAAGAAGGATTATATCAATATTGGCGTAGCAATGGTTTTTTTAATGCTTTAAATTTTAAAAAGAAACCATATGTAACTGTTATTCCACCTCCCAATATTACCGGCAAGTTGCATTTAGGGCATGCGATGGACAATACTTTACAAGATATTATTATTAGAAGAAAAAGAATGCAGGGCTTTGACGCTCTTTATTTACCTGGAATGGACCATGCAGGAATTGCAACTCAAGCGCGTGTGGAAGAGATGTTAAAAAAAGAAGGGGTTTCAAAATACGAATTAGGAAGAGCAGCTTTTTTAGAAAAAGTATGGGATTGGAAGAGTTATTACGCAGAGGAAATAAGAAAACAATGGGAAAGTTTAGGGATCTCTTTAGATTACCGCTTTGAAGCCTTTACTTTAGATGATAACTTAAATGAAGCTGTTAATAATGTCTTTATTAAGTTATATGAAAAGGGCCTAATATATCGCGATTATAAAATAATTCATTGGGATGTGGAAGCGAAAACAGCTTTAAGTAATATTGAAGTTAACTATCAAGAAGAAGATGGCTTTTTATATTATTTAAGATATCCTTTAGTTGATGAAGATGATTATTTAGTAATCGCAACTACAAGGCCAGAAACGATGTTTGCCGATCAAGCTTTAATGATTAATCCTCAAGATGAAAAGCGGTTAAAGTATTTAACTAAAAAAGTCTTTATTCCTGGCACTAAAACTATTATTCCTATTATCGCTGATGATTACGTTGATTTAGAATTCGGAACAGGAATCGTTAAAGTAACTCCCGCTCATGATTTAAATGACTTTGAAGTGGGGCAAAGACATAATTTAGCGGTGCCATTATGTATGGATGAAAAAGGATATATGACTGCACTGGCAGGTAAATACGAAGGCTTAGAAAGATTTCAATGCCGCGAACAAGTTATTAAGGATTTAAAGCGTCTCAATTTAGTGGAAAAAATTGAAAATTACCGTCATAGTATTGGAAGAAGTGAAAGAACTAATGTAATTGTTGAACCACGCCTTTCTTTACAATGGTTTGTAAAGATGAAACCTTTAGCAGCGAGAGCATTAAAAGAAAATGAGGCTAAATTTTATCCAGAAAGATTTTTAAAAGTTTATCAAAATTGGTTAGAAAACATCGAAGATTGGTGTATTTCTAGACAACTTTGGTGGGGTCATCAAATCCCTGTTTGGTACAAAGGCGATGAAATTAAAGTTCAAAAAGAAAGCCCAGGTCTAGGGTGGCGTCAAGATGAAGATGTTCTAGATACTTGGTTTTCTAGCGCTCTATGGCCTTTTTCCACTTTAGGATGGTTGGATAATAAAGAAATATTTGAAAGATATTATCCTACTGATGTTTTAGTTACTGGCTATGATATTATTTTCTTTTGGGTTGCAAGAATGATTTTTCAAGGTTTAGAGTTCACTAATAAAACTCCTTTTAAAGATGTTTTAATTCACGGCCTTATTAGAGATGAAAAAGGGAGAAAAATGTCCAAATCATTAAATAATGGTATTGACCCGATGGATATTATTGAAAAATACGGTATTGATGCTTTAAGATATTTCCTTTCCACTAATTCCACTCCAGGACAAGATATGCGCTTTGAGATTGAAAAAGTAGAAGCAGCCTGGAACTTTATTAACAAATTGTGGAACATGGCTCGTTTTGTAGAACTGAACGTTGAAAAACCACTTGCTTTAAGTGAAGTAGAGTTAACTATATATGATGAAGATTTATTAATGCGGCTAGATGAAGTAATTAAAGAAGCTAACTTCTTTTATGATAAATATGATTTTGGTGAAGCCAGCCGAGTGATTTATAACTTCACTTGGAATTATTTCGCAGCCAACTACATTGAATATGCTAAATACAATTTAAAAACTAACCCTGAAGCTACAATGGCGACTCTTCATCACACTCTGATAGTAATTTTAAAATTACTACACCCTTTAATGCCTTTCGTAACGGAAAGACTCTTTCAAAGTTTAACTAAGAAAGCTTCAATTATGATAGAAAGTTGGCCTAATGAGCTTAAAATAATTAATAAAGATGCTTATGATACCATCACAATGTTAAATGATATTATTAAGCAAATAAGACATTTTAAACAAGAAAATAACGTTACTAAAGAATTAACAATTTATTTAAAAACTTCTAATAAATTAATTAAACAACAAGAAAAAATCTTAACAGCCTTTTTAAAAACAGAAAAATTGTTTTTTGATTCAGACGAAAACGAAACCTTTTTATTAACAGGAAAAGATTATAATATTTACATTAAAAAAGCTGATGTAATTAACAAAGAAGAAGAGAAAATTGCTTTAAAAGAGACTCTCAACAAATTAAAAGCGGAATTAAAAAGAAGTGAAAACTTGCTTAATAATGAAAATTTTTTAACAAAAGCTAACCCTAAAAAAGTAGCATTAGAAAAAGAAAAACAAGCTAGTTATTTAAAACAATATCAAGATATTAAGGATAAATTGACAAAACTATGAACTTAAAAGAAGCGATAAATTGGCTAGAAACAAGGCCCCGTTTTAAAGATAAAGTAAGTTTGAAAAAAATGTTTGATTTGAGCGAAAGATTAGGTAATCCCCAGCACGCCTTCAAATCCATTCACATTACAGGAACTAATGGAAAAGGCTCAACTGCCCATTTTCTCAGCAATATTTTAAGGGAAAATTATCGAGTTGGACTTTTTACATCTCCTTATATTTTAAAATTTAATGAGCGCCTTCAAATTAATAACGAAATGATTAGCGATCAAAAATTATTAACTTTAATAACGAGAATGAAGGAATTTATCATTCCTTATGAAAAAGAAATTGATGATAAATTTACTTTTTTTGAATTGCTTACTATGATTAGTTTCATTTACTTTAAAGAAGAGAAAGTCGATTATGCGATTATTGAAGTTGGCATTGGCGGAAAACTTGATTCAACCAATATTATCACGCCTATTTTAGCAATTATCACTTCTCTAGGTAAAGATCATCAAAAGCAACTAGGCAATAGTTTGAAAAGTATTTTAATTAATAAACTTGGTATTGTTAAAAAGAATGTTCCTTTAATAACTGCCGTTAATAACTATCATCATTTAATTGCTGAAGTGGTAAAAAACAATAATACCAGCGTAACTTACTTAACTAATAATGATTTTAAATTGAAATCATCTTTACCTTTAAAATTTAGCTTTAAGGGAATGACTTTCGAGCCAAAAATGCAAGGATTATATCAACTCACTAATGCTGGTTTAGCAGTAACAGCGGCACTTAAAATAGCTCCTAATTTAAGTTCTTCAACAATTGTCAAAGGAATTAATAACAGTTACAATCCAGGTCGTTTTGAAATTGTTAGAAAAGAACCTTACCTCATTTTAGACGGAGCTCATAATATTGAGGCGATGAAAGTTTTAACTAAAACAGTAAGAAAACTTTTTAAAAAGGCAAAAGTGACTGTTTTATTTGCTTGTATGGAAGATAAACCTTTTAAAGATATGGTCAGAATAATTAAAAGAATGGCTAACAAAATAGTTTTAACAGAAATTGCTTACCATCGTTCTTTAAAAACGATTGATCAAAAAGTGAATTATCCTAAATATCAAGATCCTCGCCTCGCTTTTAATACTCTTGTTAATAATCTTAAAGCTGATGAAGTGTTAATAATTACAGGTTCACTTTATTTCGTCAGTTTTATTAAAAACGAATTTTTTTAAAAATTACTTTAATTAATTACTCTTTTTACTATATATAAAATAGGAGAGTGATTATTTAATGAGTAAATTAAAACAATTACCGAAATCAGAAAGACCAAGAGAAAGGTTAAAAAGTTTTGGTGTCCAAGGCCTTTCTAATATTGAGTTATTGGCGATCATCTTAAATACAGGCACCGGGGAACTCTCAGTTTTAGATTTAGCTAGAGAGTTATTACTGACTTTAGAAAGACCTTCTAGTCTTTTAAAGATTACTTTAGAAGAGTTGATGCAAATAAAAGGAATTGGGCTAGCAAAAGCAGCAGTGTTAATCGCTAGTTTAGAACTTTATAAGCGCTTATATCAAGATTTAAATAAGAAAAAAAGTGCTATTAGAGATGCTAGTGATGTTTACTATTTGTTTGAAAGTGATTTAAATGTTCTAGAACAAGAACATTTTTATTGTCTTTATTTAGACACTAAACAAAAAATAATTGCTAAAAAAAGATTGTTTATAGGCACGTTAAACGCGACCGTTATAACTCCAAGAGATATTTTCAAATATGCAATTAGATTTAATAGTCCAGCAGTGATCTTTATTCATAACCACCCTTCAGGTGATCCAACGCCATCAAAACAAGATTATTTAGCAACTAAAAAACTAATTGAAGGTGGAGAGACAATCGGAGTAAAAGTAATTGATCACATTATTATTGGTAAACTTAGTTGTTTTTCGATTGCTGAAAACAGACATTACTATTTTTAATTTTGCAAATATTTAGTATAATGAATTATAGCAAGGGAGACTAATTATGAAAAATAGGGCAAAAACACTTTGGATTTTAGCAGCACTTGGAGCTTTAATACTATTAGCTTTAATTATTTTATCTTCAATTATTAATTTAGGTGATAGGTTGATGAAAATCCATCCTTACGTTGCCTACGGTTTTTATGGTCTTAGTGTTATTTTGGTTTACTTTTTGTTAATTAGGCCAATAAGAATTATTGTTTTATCTCCCGCCTTTAACATCGAAACGGTTATCGATAAACCTTCAAAACATCGATATTTAACTTATAAAAAAGTTAGTAATACTTTAATTAAAAATGAAGATATTAGCAAACGGGAACAAGAAGAATTAAAAGTAGCGATGAAAGATAGTTTAGAACTGCAAGCAAAGTTAAATGAAATCTTTAATTCAACAATGAAAAAGAAAGTTAATAAATTGATTTTCCAACACGCAAAAACAGTCTTTATCTCGACGGCAGTATCACAAAATGGTCGTCTTGATTTAATCGCCTCTTTAGTCGTCAACGTGAGATTAGTAAAAGAAATAGTGAGAGTTTGTGGGTTTCGTCCTAACTTTAAAAATTTGTCTAAATTAACCCTACGAGTTTTTTCCACAGCTTTAATTGCCGAAGGCTTAGAAAACATCGACTTTACGGAAATGCTTCCTACTAATATTCAATCAGCAATCAAATCGATTCCTTTCGCTAAAATAGTGACAGAGTCGCTCTTGCAAGGAATTTCTAATGCGATGTTAACTTTAAGAATTGGAATTATCACGAGAAAATATTTATTCGCTGATAGTAAAGAATTATCGAAAAAATCAATTCGAAGAGGAGCCTTTATTGAAACAGTAAAAATGTTGCCAGGGATTATTAAAGATTCTTTTAGCTCTTTTCCTGAAAAATTTAAAAATGTTTTTAAAAATAAACCTAAAAAAGAAGCCAGTGAAGCTCTTTAAAATAAAGGCTTGTTATGGGAGGAGGAAATAAAATGAATTTTTTTGATGAAAAGAAAGATATTTGGTTAAAAATCTTTAAAGTATTAGCGATAATAATGTTCTTTTTAATTATCATTTTCGGCTTATTCTACGCAATTAATATCGCTAAAGGTCTTTATCCTAGCGGAGGACATTATTATGACGGTAGATTTAGTTTTGGGATATTTCTATCTGTTTTTCTAACTTCAATTTTAGCAGCGGTCGTAGAACTCGCTTTTAGTATGATTTTAATTGATTTCTTTACAAACATACGTGAACTTAAAAACGAAATTGTCAAAGAAAAAAGAAGAGAAAATCAAGAAATTATCACGGAATAAAAGTTTTAATTAAATTATAAATAGAGTCTCTTACAATAATGTTTTTTTAAGCATTTTTAATGAAATTGAGTTAAAAAAGAGTTAAAATAAATCATCACCTTCCTAGTTTGTTTTATGTTTTTTAAGTGGGCGACGATGATTAAAGAAATTATTAAAGGAATAAAACTTAATAAAAAAAATATCAATAAAATATTTGAAAGTACACCTCTAGCGGTGGCTGTTTTTGAGTCTGGGGTGCAAAATAAGCATTTTATTAATTATCAATGGGAAAATCTTTTCGGATATAATAAAAAGGAGTTTTTTGAGTTAGGATTTGATAAAATAACCGATCCTAAAGATCTTAAAAGAGAAAAGCAATTACTGCTGGAGTTAAATGAAGGCAGCAGCGATTTTTTTAATTTAGAAAAAAGAGTTTATAAAAAAAAATAAAGAAATATTATGGGTGGCGCTCACTACTTTTGTGATTGAAAGACGTGAGGATAGTTTTACTTATATAATGATCGCAGAAGATATTAATAAAAGAAAAACAGCTGAAAAGAAGTTAAAAGAAAGCGAAAGAAGTCGAAAGGTGATAACGGATAATCTCATGGGAGTGGTATATCGTTGCCGTCCTGATAAAGATTGGACAATGGAGTATCTCTCAAAAAGAATCTTTGATTTAACAGGTTATCCTGCTAGTGATTTCATTTTAAATGAAAAAAGATCTTTTGAGAGTATTATCGCCCCAATTTGGAAGGCAAAAATTAGAACCGAATTAACTAATGCTATTTCAAAAGGAAAAAATTTTAAAGAAGAATATCAACTTATTGCTAAAAATAAAGAAATAAAATGGGTTTATGATTTAGGAGAAGGAGTTTTTGATGACGATGGTAAACTCGTTGCGATTGAAGGTATATTAATTGATATTAGCGAACAAAAGAAATATCGCAGTCAACTTGAATATAACGCTGAACATGATCTTTTAACTAATCTTTATAATCGTCAGAAGTTTCATCAAATCTTTAATAATTATGACCACCAACAAGAAAAAAATGCTCTCTTTGTAATTAGTTTACTAGAATTCGCACCTTTTATTGTTAGTCATGGGTTAGCCTATTACAACAAAATGTTTAAAGAAATTAGCGATTCTTTAGTAAAACTTACTAATCAAGAAATATTGCTTTTTCGTAATCATGAGTTTGGCTTAACATTTTATTTTAGAAATTACCGAGATAAAGAAAACTTAATAGCTTTCTACGATAAAATTAAAAGCATTCTTAATAAGCACCTTGCCAACGGACTTACAAAGGTGGGATTAGGAATTGTAAAACTTTTAAAAAATGACTCTTTAGAAGGAGCTTTAAAAAACGGTTTAATCGCTGCTAATAGAACTCTTCTTTTTAACAATGAATTAATTAGCTATGCTTTTTTTGATGAAAAAATGGCCCAGGAAATTGAAAGAGAAAACATTTTAAAAGAAGAATTTTTGGAATTAGCTAAAACTAGCGATGATTTAGGACTTTATTTAAATTATCAACCCATTATTTTTAGTAAAAATGGTGAAGTTGTTGGTTTTGAAACACTTGCACGTTATCAAAGTAGTAATTTTGGCTATATTTCTCCTTTAGAAATGATTCCTTTAATTGAAAAAAGCCATTTAATAAACGAAATTGGATATAAAATAATTAGTCAAGCTTTAACTTTTTTAAAGAAAATTAGTGTTTTTAAAAAAGATCTTTTTCTTTCCCTTAATCTTTCTATTTTACAATTATTAGATGCTGAATTTTTAGAAAAGATTAAATTTTTAGTAAAAGAAAAGAAAGTCGACCCCAAAAACATCGTCTTTGAAATTACTGAGTCTTCATATTTGCTTAATATTTCCACCATTAAAGCTCTTACAAAAAATATCAATGATTTGGGTATCGAGTTTGCGATCGATGACTTTGGTGTAGGTTACTCATCCTTTCATCGTCTTTCAGAAATTAATTTTAAATATTTAAAAATTGATAAAAGTTTCATAAAAAAATTATTGTTACCAAATCAAAAAGCAACTATTTTAATTGATATTATTTCTATGAGTCATAAATTAAATAAATATGTTATTGTTGAAGGAGTTGAAGAACAAATAGAAGTGGAAACTTTAAAAGAAATTGGCTGCGATTATCTTCAAGGATTTTACTACAGTAAACCACTTTCTGATTTAGAAGCGCTTAACTACTTAAGAAAAACTAAGCACTTAAAAAAAAATTAAAAGTTAAAATTATTTTATGAACAATAAAAAGCTAAAATAAATTGACAATTAACAATGGATAGGGTAAAATAAAGCGATGTCATAAATACCACATAGAAAAGGTCTTAAATACTATCGTAATAGTTACCTTAATAGTGAGTCTTCAAGAAAAAGGAGGTAGAAAAAATGTATGCAGTTATTGAAACAGGCGGAAAACAATTAAAAGTTAAAGTTGGCGATGAAATCTTTGTTGAAAAGCTTAAAGCAAATGACGATGAGGAAGTCACTTTTGAGAATGTTTTATTAATCAAGGATAAAAAAGTTCATATTGGAACGCCATATCTTAAAGGTGCTCAAGTTAAATGTAAAGTTTTAAAACAAGGAAGAGCGAAAAAAATTATTGTTTATAAATATAAGCCTAAAAAGAATTATAAGAAAAAACAAGGTCACAGACAACCTTATACTAAATTAGTAGTTGAAGCGATCTCAGTTTAATTATGATTTATTACCAAGTTACAGCTGATTATGAAATTACTGTTCGTGGTCATGCAAATTATCAAAAAAAAGGGAAAGATATTGTTTGTAGTAGTGTTTCAACAGCACTTATCTTAACTAGTAATTTAATTAAGCGTTTTGGTTATTTAAAGTTAGTAGAATTAGAACTATCTGAGGGAGATTTTTATTTAAAACCAATCGATTTGACGACTAATTTAAAAATTATTTTAGATAACTTAGTTTGGACTTTAAAGGAACTAGAAGAACAATATCCAAAAAACATCAAAAGGAGTGAAAACAATGTTTAAATTAAATCTACAATTATTCGCCTCTAAAAAAGGTGTAGGCTCAACTAAAAATGGTCGAGACTCTCATTCTAAAAGACTGGGACTTAAATTATCAGATGGACAATATGCAAAAGCAGGAGCGATAATCTATCGTCAAAGAGGAACTAAAATCCACCCAGGTGCCAATGTTGGCAAAGGTGGCGATGATACGCTTTACGCACAAGTTTCAGGAATTGTTCGTTATGAACGTCTAGATAAAAAAAGAAAACAAGTATCGGTTTATGAAGGATAAGAAGTCTTATCCTTTTTTATTAAAATGTTTAAAGATTTAGTTGTTATTAACGTAAAAGCTGGAAAAGGCGGTAATGGAATAGTCGCGTTTAGAAGAGAAAAGTATGTCGAATTTGGCGGCCCTGCTGGTGGTGACGGCGGTCAAGGAGGAGACATCATTTTTGAAGCTAGTGAAGATCTAAACACTTTAATAGATTTTTCTTATAATCGTCACTTAGTTGCTGGCGATGGTGAAAATGGTTTAAATAAAAACAAAAAAGGAAAAGACGGGCAAGACGTCGTTTTTAAAGTTCCCTTAGGAACAGAAGTTTACGATGATAATAAAGAACTATTATTATTTGATTTTATTACTAATGGTCAAAGAGAAACTATCGCTAAAGGCGGCCGCGGGGGAAGAGGAAATACTAGTTTTAAAACTCATAAAAATCCCGCTCCTCATTATAGTGAAAACGGTGATTTGGGTGAGGAGCTTAAACTTCGATTAGAATTAAAAGTATTGGCTGATGTCGGTCTTATTGGCCTTCCCAATGCAGGGAAATCAACTTTAATCGGAGCATTGTCAAACGCGAAGCCAAAAGTTGATAGTTATCCTTTTACAACTTTAAATCCTCACTTAGGAATTGTAAGACTTGATTATCAAAAATCTTTTGTGATGGCTGATTTACCAGGTTTAATAAGTGGAGCTCATCAAGGCTCTGGACTGGGGATTAAATTTTTAAAGCATATTGAAAGATGTCGAGTTTTACTGCATTTAATATCAATGGATGAAAATGAAAACAAAGATCCTTATCAAGCTTATTTAGAGATCAATGAAGAGTTAGAAAAATACAATAAAGAATTATTAACGAGACCAATGCTTATTGCGGCTACTAAAATGGATCTTAATAACTCAAAAAAACAATTTAAGTTATTAAAAGCGAAATTAGGAGATAAAAACGTTTATGATATTTCAGTTTTTGATAACCATAATATCAATAAATTAAAATACGCTCTTTATGATGAAGTTGTTAAAATACCCCCGCAAAAAGTGAAAAAAACCCATCAATTGTATCATTTAAAAGAAGAATCTTTTTATACTATTAAAAAAGCAGAAGATGGCGTCTATGAACTAAGTGGAGAAGGATTAAAGAAAGTTTTTTTAAGAACGAACTTTAACAATCCCGAAGGCGTTAAGCGGTTTGCTTATCAGTTAAATAAATATGGCATTACAGCAGAACTAAGAAATAGAGGAGTTAAAAAAGGTGATGAAGTAAGAATTTTCGATTATCTTTTTGAAATGAGGGACTAAGTAACTAAGGTCCTTTTTTTTTCGTTAAAGGTGACATTTATTTCTTAAATTGTAAAAATAGATAATTATCGCTATAATGAGAGTAGAGGTGATAATAATGGATTTATATGTAAAGACTTATCTGGTTAAAGAAGAACAAAAGAGGCTTTTTATCGTTCATGGTATTTGTGAGCATAGTGGTCGCTATAGTGAGTTTGCAAAGAAATTAAATGAAAGTAAAATATCGGTAATAACTTACGATTTGCGTGGACACGGTAAAAGCCCAGGCAAAAAAGGTTATATTAAAAATTTTACTGATCATTTAGAAGATTTACAAGCACTTATTGAAAAATACTATCAAAAAGATGTTGAAAATATTTTGTTAGGGCATTCAATGGGAGCTTTAATTGGGCATTTATATTTACTAGATAACCCTAAAGTTAGTCGTTATATTTCTTCGGGGGCACCGACGGACTTTTTACCCCAAGTTAAACTTTTTAAATATCTTCCTTATCAACCTTTAGGTTTTATAAAATTGAAAAACAATTTTGCCAATGGGACCTTATCCAATGATAAAAAAGTAGAAGAAGACTATGAAAATGATCCATTAGTGTTAAAAAAATACTATTTAAAACTTGCTGGAGAAATGTTTGTAAGAGGAGTAAAATATTTTCAAAAAAACATCAACAAGCAACAAACAACAACGCTTTTTTTACATGGTGAGGAAGATAAAATCGTTCCCAAAGAAATGAGCGAAAATAGTTTTAGAAAACTTAATAATCCTCATAATAAATTAATTATTTATCCAAAGATGCAACACGAAATATTAAATGAAATAGAAAAAGAAAAAGTAATAGCGGATATCGTAGGTTGGATTTATGGCTAAATATGTTTTAGCAATCGACCAAGGAACAACTTCAAGTAGAGTAATTGTTTTAAATGAAAAAGCTGAACTAATTGATATTTTTTCAGACCAATTTAAACAAATTTATCAAGGTGATGCAGTTTTACAAAATAGTGAAGAAATCTTTTTAGGAGTAAAAAAGATCTTAGATCAAGCGATCGATAAATATCAAGAAGAAAACATCACCGCTATTGGAATAACTAATCAGCGTGAAACAACTGTTATTTTTGATGAAGAAGGTAAACCGCTTGATTATGCTATTTCATGGCAATCCAAACATACGAAAGAAATTTGTGACACGTGGAAAGAACTCGGATATGGGCCCTTAATAAGGAAAACTACTGGATTAGAAATTAATCCCTATTTTAGTGCTTCTAAAATGGTGTTTTTCTTAAAAAAAGCTAACATAAAAAAAGAATTAACTCGTAAAAAGGCTTTTTTCGGCACGATGGACACCTTTCTCCTTTATCGTTTAACGGGAGGAAAGTCCTACTATACTGATATTACTAATGCCAGTAGAACGATGCTTTTTGATATTAATAAGAAAAAATATAGTGAAAAACTTTTGACATTATTTAAAATAAAAAGCGAAATGTTACCAGAAGTTAAAGAAAACATTGCCAATTTTGGCAGCTATCGTGGTATTACTATAAAAGCGATGATTGGAGATCAGCAAAGTGCGCTTTTTGGTCATTTAGCTCTTGAAAAAGGGATGATGAAAGCGACTTACGGGACTGGGGCTTTTATTTTAATGAATACTGGTAAAACCGTTTATAAATCCCAAGCTGGATTAATTTCCACCATTTTTTACGCCATTAATGGGGAAGTTTATTATGCCTTAGAAGGTTCTATTTTTATTGCGGGTGCGAGTGTTTTATGGTTAAAAGAACAACTTCAATTAATTAAAAAAAGCGCTGAAAGTGAAAAAGAAGCTTTAAAAAGCAAGCATGATGTTTATTTTGTTCCTGCTTTTGTGGGCTTAGGAGCGCCTTATTGGGATAGCGAAGTAAGAGGAGCGATTTTCAATATTACTCAAGATGTAAATAAGGCTGACATTATTAAAGCAACTTTAAATGCGATCGCTTATCAAGTAAAAGATGTCGTTGATATGATGTTAAAAGATGCCAAAATGCCTTTAAAAGAAGTCCATATTGACGGTGGTGTAAGTCAAAACAATTATTTAATGCAATTTCAAGCCGATTTGTTAAGGTGCCCATTAATAAAACCACATGAAACAGAAATTACTGCTCTTGGTGCCGCTTATTTGGCAGGATTAAACAATATTTTTCCGAGTATAGATTTTCTTTATAAAAGCCAAAAAATTACTAAAAGATACGATCCAAAAATGACTTTTAAAAAATCTCAACAATTACATCATGGTTGGAAACTAGCAGTTGAAAGTGCTCGTAGTTATAAACCTTAATAGTTTTTGTCTAAAATGAAATAAAACCATAAAAAAAGGAAATCTAGTAAGTTAATATCTTAGCAAGTTTAAGAGAGTAAGAGTTTTTCTCTTATTGATAATTTTTTCTACTAAGTATTATTCCAGTATTTCCTTTTTTAAAGTTTCTTTTAATTCTTTATTGGCGGTCTTAATACGCCTTTTTGTTCGCCTTTTAATGGCTTTAATTTTGCGTTGTTGATAATTTATTAAAAATCGTTTACTATGAGAAATTTGCAAATCTCTTTTTTTAGCAATGCGGTCTAGTTTTTTCAGGAGCTTTTTATTCTCGCTTTTTTTGATGAGAATAAGCTTGGCTTCCTTTTTCTTCCTTTTCTTTAAAGCGCTAGTTAACTTTCTTCTTTGGTTTTTGTCAATTCTATTAAAGTAGTGAAGTCGCTTTTGATAAAGATTGTCTTTATTATCGGCAGCGATTAAATTTTCTTTAATTTGTTTCTGGGTGGCCCTTATTTCCTCATTAAGTGCTTTTTTATCAATTTTTAATTGATTTTGATAATCTTTTTTATTGAATTTTTGGACATCAATTTGATTGGCAATAAAAGCTGTTAATAAACTTTTATGTTGTTGCTGTTCCTGTTTTTCTTCATCTTGTAATTCCTTTAATGTCTTTAAACTCGTTTTTAATTCATGTTTTTGAAGTTGGTTTGTTTCTTTTAAACTTCTTTTTAGTTTTTTGGCACTTATTTTAAATAAGCTTTCTAAATAAAGGTTAGAATCATTTAAAAGATTGTGGAGATGATTGAGTTCTTTATTAGTAGTTTTTGTTAATTCATTGAGGGAAAGTTTATAGTTTCTTAAAAACTGTTGCTTTAAGTTGAATTGCTCTTTTCTAATATAAACATAGAGTTGTTCAATTACTAATAAGATAGTTTCTTGAGTCTTTAAGGAATTGTCATTTAAAGTATTAAACAAGTAGTCAATTTGTCTTTCGATAGCGTTATTATTGTTTTCTTTAGGGTTGGTTTTATAATTAGATAAGAAAGTATTAAAGTTTGTAAAAAGGTAATTTCCTCTACCGGCAAATTTATTGATAATAATTTCTAAATTAGTAATAGTCTCTTGATAGTGGGCAGTTTCTTTTTCATGTGCTTTTTCTAAAAGTTTAATTTTAAGAGCTTTTCGTGTTTCTAATTTAAAATGCTTTTGATGAGCTTTGGTTAATTGAGAAGCTAATTTAGTAATTTCTTGTTGTTTGTTTTTATTTGTAATTAAGAGTTCTTGATGAAATCTTTTTTCGTTTTTATGTTGTAATTTTAAGCTTAAAAGTTGCTGTTTAAGGTTTTTAGCTGTTTTTTTAGCTTGAGCATTATAACTGGATTTTAAGCCTTTTAATTGTTGTAAAATCAAAGAGCGAGTTGCTTTAATTTCAGTTATTTTCTCTTTAATACGATCGCTCTTAAAGTAATTAAAAGTGATTTCTTCTCGGAGTTGTTTAATCTCTTGATTAAGTTTAAGTTCTTCATTTTTTAAAGCCTGTTTTTCGGTAGCGCAGTCATCGATAATTTGTTTATATTTTTGATCATATTCAGTTAGCTTGTGGGCTTCGATATTTTCATTAATGCGGCTTTTTAATTGTTTAAATAAATCGCTTAAAAGTAGGAAACTAAATTGATGTTGCGAGTTTAAATAATTGGAAATCAAATCTAATGAAGAAAGCAATAAGGAAAGGTCATCTTTAGTACTTTGTGCTCTTAAAAGAGTTAAAAGAAGTTCTCTTTCATGTTGAAACGCTGTTAAGATTTCTGTATAAATTGTTAAGAGGTTTTTATAATTATTGTTTTCTAAACTGCTCAGTTTAAGTGTTTCTAAGGCATTGTTATTGTTTTTTTCTTTTTCTTTTTTGAGTTTTAATTTTTCTTGGTTAAAGTAAAATTGTTTGGCAATAAGTGTTTCTAACAAATACTTTTTTTCATCATTGATTTTTAATTTGGTTTGTTCTTTTTCCACTAATGAAGTGTGATTAAGTAAAAATATTTGTTCTTGGTGTTGTTTTTCTAAGCTTTTAAGTTGGGATTTTTCAACATTGATGTTTTTCTTAATGCGAGTTTCTCTTTCTTTCCCTAAGAAGACGTTTTTTTCAAATTGGATTGCTAAATAATTATCAGTTTTCAAGTTATTGTTGTGATAGTAATAACTAATTGTTTCATAATTGGTAGTTTCTTTTAAGGAAAGCAAATTAAGATGTGATTGATATAAAAGAGTGGACTTTTTGTTTAAAAAGGTTTCTTTTTCATAATCTAATTCTAGGTTGAGTAAGCTGTTTTCATTGAAGTGTAGTTGACGTGCTAAAGAAACTTGACTATCTAGTGGTGAAATTTCAATATTTCGATTAGCTTCAATAATTGCTTTATTGTTATTATTTAATGCAGTTTGAAGCTCTGTTAAAAGTTGGTGGTTTTTTTGATAAATTGCTTTTTTACGTTTGCTATATTTTAAACTTGCATTTTTCTTTTCATCTTTAATAAAACGTAAAGAACGGTATAAAAATTGGGAGTGAAGGAACTTTTTCCTTAAAGATAATTGTTCGAGATAAAATCTTTTTTGGCGTTCTTTAATTTTATTAGTGGTGATTTTTGCTAAAATTTGTAAGCTTTTCTCAATTTGTTTTTTATATTTAAAATAAGATTTTTTAAAAGCGGGACTAAGTTTTAATGGTTTTTTTAATTGTTTTTCATAATTTAAAGTGGCTTCTGTTAATTGGTTTTGGTAGTTGTTTCTTTCGGTTTGAAATAAAGTATTAATAGTAGTGATATCTTTATTATAATGATTTTTTAAAGTATTTAGTTGTTCTTGGTAACTTGTTTTAATTTTATCGATTTTAAAATCAATGTTAGTGAGTTGATTTTCAAAAAGATCTAAAACAGCTCTATTATCATCTTGGATTGTTTCTAAAAAGTCTTTTAAATCGTTATCTAAAAGATCGATTTTGGATAAAAAGTTTGCTTCGTTTTTTTCGTTTAACTCTTTATAAGTGTGGTTGATAGTAGTTATCATGTTATTGACATTATTAGTAGCGTTGTAAAAAGTTTGTTTAATGTTTAAGATGTTTTCTTTATGGCTGTTTAAAAACTGATTGTATTTTGTTTCTATTTCTTCGATTAAGTGGTCAGTTTCAGTAGTTATATGGGTTTTCAGCTGTTGCTTTTTAGTTATTTTTTGATTATATTCTTGTTCTAACTTGGATAAATTTGTTGTTAGTTGTTCATTGATTTTAGCAGTACGGGAAAGGTATTTTTGTTTTTCAATGTAAAGTTTTTCTTCTAAAAGTTTATTTTCTTTTTTAGAGTTGAGAGAAAAAGCAGCTAATTCTTTGGTCAGTTTTTTAGCGTTATTTTTCTTTTCATTGTCTAATTTTTTTAAGGAGTTATTAATAGTTGTTATTTCTTTTTGATAATCAACTTCTAGTTTTTCTTTTTTAAAAGTGTTTTCAGCGTTAATGGCTGTTAATTCTTTTTGATAATCGGCACTAATATTTCTAAAAGTAGCTAATTTTTCGTTTAAGTTTTTTAATTTAAGAGCAGTAAAAGAATTCTCTAGGGTAAGCAATTTATTTTCCAAACTATTTAAAAGTTTTTCCTTGTTGGCAAACGAATCTTTTATTTGGTTAGTTGATGTAGTTTGATTGCTGTTTAAAGAGAATAATTTATTTAGATGATCATTTTGTTGATGCAGATATTCGGTTATTTTTTTTTTCAAAAATTCATCACCTCATCTAATATAATTATATCATAAAGTGGGTTTAAAAATGGTATAATAAAAAAGGAGGAGAGTATGTACGCGTATTTAAAAGGAGTTATTACTGAAATAGAACCGACTTACATTAGTTTAGAAAACAATAATATTGGCTATTTAATTATTACCCCGAACCCCTTTAGATATCACTTAAATGAAGAAGTTAAAGTTTTTATTCATCATTATTTAAGAGAAGATAGCGATAATTTATATGGGTTTATTAGTAAACTAGAAAGGGATTTATTTATCGATCTCATTAGTGTTTCTGGAATTGGTCCTAAAAGTGCCTTAGCGATATTGTCCTTGGGGGAACCAGAAAAAATAATTGTCGCGATTGAAAATGGTGACGTGAAGTTTTTAACTCAGTTTCCTGGAATCGGACCTAAAAGTGCTCAACAAATTATTCTTGATTTAAAAGGAAAATTAGTGAAAGCGGAATTAGTAACTAAAAAAGACGATGAAGTCAGTGAAGCATTAGAGGCTCTTGGTTATTCAAAAAGAGAAATTACAAGAGCGCTTAAAAACATTGACAGTAGTTTAACTATCGAAAAGAGAATTAAACAAGCCTTAGGGGTGTTAATTAAATGAAAGATGAAAGGGTAATATCTAGTTTAGCATTAAAAGAAGATGAAGAAAAAACTCTTCGCCCTCAAACATTAAAAGAGTATGTTGGTCAAACAGATTTAAAGGAAATGTTAAACATTTATATTAAGGCTGCTAAAAAAAGAAATGAAGCTATCGACCATATCCTTTTTTATGGTCCTCCTGGTTTAGGAAAAACAACACTTGCTCAAATAGTTAGTAATGAAATGGAGGTTTCTATTAAAATTACTAGTGGTCCGGCGATTGAAAGAAGTGGTGATTTAGCAGCGATTCTTACTAGTTTAGAACCTGGTGATGTGTTATTTATAGATGAAATACATCGTTTACCGCGGGTAGTTGAAGAGGTTTTATATGCGGCAATGGAAGATTACGCCATCGATATTTTAATTGGAAGAGATGCTGAAACTAGGTCGATAAGAATTGACCTTCCCCCTTTTACTTTGGTTGGCGCTACTACGAGATTAGGTGAATTATCTGCGCCATTAAGGGAAAGATTTGGTGTCACCCTGAGACTCGATTTTTATAATTTGAATGAGATCGCTGACATCATTAGAAGAACAGCACGTGTTTATGACAATAAAATTAATCCTGAAGCGGTTATCGATCTAGCTAAACGAAGCCGAGGAACACCACGAATTGCCAATCGACTTTTTAGAAGAGTGAGAGATTTCGCGGAAATAATGTCCGATGGCATTATTACTTATGAAATTACCCAAACTGCTTTAAAAAAATTAGGTATCGATGAAAGCGGACTTGATTTAACCGATAAAACTTATTTAAGAGCTATCATTGAAAAATTTGCTGGTGGTCCCGTTGGAGTCGAAGCGATTAGCGCCGCTATTTTTGAAGATGTTAATACTATCGAGGATGTATATGAACCGTTTTTACTTCAAGAAGGTTATATTCAACGAACAGCACGGGGAAGAATTGCTTTAGAAAAAAGTTATCAACTATTAAAGATTAAATATTTGAAAGGAATTTTTGAAAAGTGAAGACTAATTTATTTGATTATCACTTACCGAAGCAATTAATCGCCCAAACACCTTTAAAAGAACGTGATCAAGCGAAATTATTAGTATTAGAGCGAAAAACGGCTCTAAAAGAAGATAAATATTTTTATCAAATCATTGAAGAATTAAAAAATGGAGATGTTTTAGTACTTAATAATACTAAAGTAATTCCAGCCCGTTTGTTTGCCAAAAAGGTTACAGGAGCTTTAATAGAAATATTATTATTAAAAGAACTTGATAATGATCAATGGGAATGTTTATTAAAACCAGCTAAAAAAGTTAGAGTTGGCGACTATTTAAACGTTAATAAAAGTTTAAAAATCAAATGCATAGAGCATTTAAATGATGGCAGAGCCATTATGAAAATGGAATATGAAGGTATTTTTTTAGAGATATTAGAAACGATTGGAAGAATGCCAACCCCTCCCTATATTCATGAAAAACTTGTAAACAATGATGATTATCAAACCGTTTATGCTAAAGAAAATGGTAGTGCTGCTGCACCAACTGCAGGTTTTCATTTTACTAAAGAATTATTAGCAAAGATAAAACAAAAAGGAGTTATCGTCACGGAACTTACTCTTCATGTTGGCTTAGCTACTTTTAGACCAGTTAAAGAAGAGCATTTAGAAAACCATCAGATGCATCATGAAAGCTACCATCTTAGTTTAGAAACAGTTCAAATATTAAATCAAGCCCAACAAGAAAAAAGGCGTATTATCGCGGTTGGGACTACCTCTTTAAGAGCTTTAGAGGCTAATTACAATAATGGTTTTAATAGTGGTTATTTTGATACTAATATCTTTATTTTTCCACCGTATCAATTTAAAGCAGTTGATGCTTTAATTACTAATTTTCATCTCCCTAAGTCGACATTATTAATGCTTGTAAGCGCCTTTGCAAGTCGAGAAGAAATACTAGCAAGCTACGAGATTGCAATAAAAAATGGCTATCGCTTTTTTTCCTTCGGTGATGCTATGTTTATTAAATAATTATTAAAAAGGAGTACTAATTTATGCCAAAAGAAACAATTATTATTATCGCGATTACAATTCTCCTAGTAACGATCTTATTATTTGGTCTGCTTTTTTTGATGACTAGAAAAAAACAAAAACCGACAATCGATATCGAGTGGTTAATAAACGCTTTAGGCAAAGATAATATCACAAATGTGGGACTAACAAATAAGAGAATTAGAATTACTGTTTTAAAATTAGAAAATGTTAATCTTGAACTTTTAAAACAAGAAACACGAGGTATCTTTGTTAGGGGAAATGAGATAGTGATGACATTTTTAGATAATACAGAAGAGATCTATCAAAGTTTAAAAACATTAATAAAGTGAGAGTAAAAAATGTTAAAGAGGCTTTTCTTAAAGTAAAAACATCTCCTTTAATATGGAATGAGAAAAAGGTAATTATCCATCCTGACATTAACTTAGAAATTGGTGCTGGTAAAGGTAAATTTATTATAGAAAAAGCCCTGCAAAACCCCACAAAACTTTTCGTTGCTTTAGAAAAATATAGTAGTATTTGTTATAGAATTTTAGAAAAACAACAACAATTACTACTTCCTAACTTAGTTATTATCAATGATGAAGCACGCTTTATTTTTGATTATTTTATGGAAAATAGTGTCAGTACGATTTATTTGAATTTTTCTGACCCCTGGCCTCGGAGAAGAGATCATAAAAAAAGACTTACGGCTCCTTTTTATTTAGAACTATATGAACAGATTTTAAAAATGGGAGGGAAACTTTATTTAAGGACAGATCATTTTAATTTCTTTCGAGATTCCTTAAAATATTTTAAAAATAGTGTTTTTATAATAAAAGAAGTATTATATGAAGCACCGGAGTTAACTATCATGAGTGAATATGAACTTTTAAAAAGAAATAACGGCAAAAAAATTTATCAATTAATTGTTCAAAAATAATGATTTAGGGAAGAGTTGCTAGTTTGTTTTGCTGATTAATTATTGTAAAACAATTAAAAGGCAATTAAAAGTCTTAAAATGTTTTTATTTTAAGCGAAGAAAATCAACTTTTTACAATTTAACAACATATTTTTTAAAAAGATGATAAAATAATAACGAGAATTGATTATTCAATTTGATTTAAAAAAGATTTGAAGATATTAGGAAGCATAGCTCAGCGGGAGAGCACCTGCTTGACGTGCAGGGGGTCGGGGGTTCAAATCCCTCTGTTTCCACCACTTTTTATTATTATAGGGAGCCCAATGGCACTAGGATACAAGTTAAAAATTGAAGATAATTTCCAACTTCAAAAAGTCGAAGAAAAGTTAACCAAATTAAAAGCTAAACAATTATTTGAAACTAAACTAATTGACGAGTTTGAAGTGGGAACTTTTAAAGGACTTTCTCAAATTCATCAATATTTGTTTGAGGACCTTTATTTTTTTGCCGGTAAAATCCGAACTGTTAATCTTTCAAAAGGTAATTTTAGATTTGCTTCTTTTATTTATTTAGAAGAAATACTTGAAAAAATTGATGTCTTACCTCACACGAATTTTAATGAAATAATTGAAAAATACGTGGAGCTGAATATCGCCCACCCTTTTAGAGAAGGCAATGGGAGAAGCATGAGAATTTGGCTTGATGCTCTTTTAAAAAAAGAACTTAAAATGGTTATCGATTGGAGTAAAGTTTCTAAAAGTGATTATTTAATGGCAATGGAAAGAAGTCCTTTTAAAGATCTTGAAATAAAGGATGTTCTTAAAAAGGCTTTAACTAACAAAATAAATGATCGTTTAATTTATTTTAAAGGCATCGATGCTAGTTATAACTATGAAGGGTACAATAACTATAAAACCGAAGATTTATAACGTTTAAATGGTTAAAGTTTATTAATAAACAATGATTGAAAGTTAAAATTATTAACTGCCAAGACATTTTTGCCTATCTCAATCTTAAATTTATATTTACTTTTTAATTATCTCTTTTATTATAGTTATAAAAAAACAACAAAAAGTGCTTAAAAAAAGTTAGAATAGATATTATTTATATTTCGAGGATGAATGATGGATGAGTTAGATTTTGCTAGATATTTTCAAAAAAATAACGTTTACAGTATTTACGAACTGTTAGGGGAAAAAATTAAATCATATCAAACGGTAACTAGAAAAGAAATGTTGGTGGTAATTTATCGGTACTTGGATAGTAGTGATAGTTTAGTAAGATATACTAGTTATGAAGCAATTAAGTTTCTTAAAGAAAATGATGTTAGTAAATATAATTATTTAAATTGCGATGATATTTGTCATATTTTGGACGAATTAAAAGAGAAACTATTAATTTATTTTGACCTTGATGAAGGTTGTTTTTTTATGCCGGAAGTTGTGAGGAAGATAATAACTAAAAAGCCTTTTTTAAAAGATGACAACGAAAGAGACCAACTCAATAAATTTTTTACTGGACTTTTATTAACCCGCGGTTTTATCGAGGTTGAAGAAGCTAAAGAGGAATACAACCGTTTAAAGCCTGCCAATTTTAAACTTGATTTTAAGGATGTTTTTGACAATCCAGCGCTGCTAATTAAAATTGACAACACTGCTTTAAGTGAGAGCGGTGCCTTTGTTTTAAAATCTTTTTATGAATATAAAAAACAAATACTTGGAAAGTATCAACGTCGTTATCAGTATAGCTTTAAAAGTTTAATAGCGATTGGTACTGATGGTTTTGATAAAAATATTAAACCTATAAAAGCGTTTAATGAACTGATTTCGAAAGCGAAAGGGAGGCATAAAAGTCGCTTTAAAAGGATTATTGAAACTTACCATTTGAATTTGCTAATATTTCAAATCAATTTAGTAAGTATTATTTTAGAACTTGGCGATGAAAGTTACCACTATAAAAAAGCTTTGAAATTAACTGATAGGTTTGCTAATACTTTACCTAATTGGTCTTTTAAAGGAGACCCTACCTTTGTCATTGATGAAAAATTATTGTTGGAACAAGAAAGATTTCGAGAAAATAAAACAAGAGCGACCGAATTATGTCCCTGTGGAAGTGGACTTACTTTTAGTGAATGTTGTAATAATTATCAACTTTTAAGAGAGAATAATGCAATTTTAAGCCATGAAGAACAAGAAGATTTTTATGCTGTTTTGTATAATTTGCTTTTTTTCGGTAATAGCTATTATCAACTTTATGAAATTGAATCTTTTGAAGAATTAGTAAATGGTTTAAGCTATAATGAGTTTATTTTTCTTAAGGATCGAGTTTTAAAGAACCGACAACTTATTAAAGAGTTTATTGATCAGTTAGAACCGGAAAAGAATAGTTTTGTTGAAGAAGTTTTAGCAGGATTGTTACGATCTTACCGTAGCAGTTTCCTTGCTCTTGAATTTCAAAACCATAAACTACTCCTCTATGATAATGAAAGTAAATGCCAATACTTATTGTCTGGAATGAAATCAGCGCTAAGTGAAAGTATCCCTAGTAAAGAATTACCACGGATAATAAATTTAAGACTAATTCCTTTAAAAGATGCAATTGTTTATGATGTTTTTATGGAAAAAAATATTCAGTTTATGGATGAAAACGTGATAAAAATAAAAAGCGAAGGAAGGGCAACCGCCCCTTTAATAACTAACATTAGTAACTTTCAAGGCGGGTTTGAATTTATTATAATAGAAATCGATAATGTCAATGAATATGATAGTTTATGGCTTGATATTTATAAGTCTATTTCCCGCAATAAAAATTATCAACACAATTTAATTCAAATAAATCAGCAGAAAGAGGCTTTTTTAAATCTAGAAGGACAGTATTTACAATCTTCATCTCGTTTAGACTATTACTACTATTTAAGGGCACTGGAATTTAATGGAGTTAAAGTTGGATTTGTTCATGGTATTGTTAGGCATTTTGAAAACAAAGGTGCTTACTTTCAAATAGGTACTTTTGGAATTTTAAGGAAATATCAAAACAAGGGCTATGCTAAACACTTTCTTGAAGAAATCATTTTAGAACTCAAAAACAAAGGTGTTAATATTATTTGGGGAATTATGAAAAGTGAAGGATTTTGGGTAAAACAAGGCTTTATTTATGATCGAAAAATAGTTGCTGGACTTTATCATCATGTTGATCGTAATGATCCTGTTTATTATCAAAGATTAAATAGTAAAGTTTTAACAAAAACTGAATTTGCCCATCTCTTTGATAGTGAATATGGAACTAATTTAGAAACGGATTTGGAATTTGTGTAAGTAAAAGAAGAGTTTTAATTTAGGAAAAGTGGAAATATCTATTTTTTAGTGTTATCATAAAAAAAAGGAGAATATCAAAATGAAAGAACAATTAAGAAAAGATAATTTTTATGAGGCAATTAATGCAGAGTGGCATAAAAACGCCGTTATCCCTGATGACCAACCAGCGATGAGCGCTTTTTTAGAACTACATTTAGGGATTGAAAAAACTTTGATGGAACTGGCAAAAAAGTGGCAAGAAGATTCTAGTGGGTTAAATGCGAATTTATTAAAGTTCTTGAAAGTCTTAAAAAAAGCTAACGATTTTAATTTGAGAGAAGAGTTAGGTGTGGAGCCAATTAAAAAGGTTATTCAAGGTGTTGATAAAATTACTAATTTGGCTGATTTGCAATCTCAATTTAAAGAACTTTCTTTAGAAGGAATAAATCTTCCTTTTAATTTTATGGTAATGCAGGACTTTATCAATAGTGACAATCAAGTTTTATATTTTCACGCCGCAAGATTGATTTTACCAGATACGAGTTATTATCAAAATGAACAAACAAAGACGCAATTATTAGCATTGTGGGAAAATACAACTACTGCAGTTTTAAAGTTATATGGTCTTGGTGATGAAGAGATTAAAGAATTGCTCGCTGATACTATCAAATTTGATAGTTTATTAGTTCCGGTTACTAAATCAAGTGTTGAACAAGCTGATTACGTAAAAATGTATAATCCGCTTACTAAAAAAGAACTTTTAGAAAAAGTTAAAAATATCGATTTAATTGAAATTGCAGAAACATTAGTGAGCAATGAAGTTTTAAAATTAATCGCTACTAATATTGATGTGATTGAACAATTTGATAATATTTTTAAAGAAGAAAATCTTAAAATAATTAAGTCGTGGATGAAAGTATTTAATTACTTAAAATTTGCTAGCGAGTTTACGGAAAATTTACGAGTCGCTGGAGGAGCTTTTACGAGAGCATTATCAGGAACTAAAGCGGCCCAAAACAAAGAAAAGGCGGCTTTTTATAAGGCTTATAATTACTTTAATCAAGTTGTCGGTCTTTATTATGGTGAAAATTATTTTGGACCAGAGGCTAAAAAAGAGGTAGAGACGATGGTTAAAGAAATGATAATGGTTTATCAAGCAAGAATTAAAACTAATGATTGGTTAAAAGAAGAAACGAAAATAAAAGCGATTAAAAAATTATCAACGCTATCAGTATTAGTTGGATATCCAGAAGAATTACCAAAATATTACGATGACATTGTTATTAAAGATGAGGATACTTTATTAGATATTAGGCTTAAAATAACTAAATTAATGACTTTAGATAATTTAAGCAAATATCAAAAAACACCTAATAAAAAATTGTGGAGCATGCCTGCGAGTATGGTTAATGCTTATTATAACCCCCTTAACAATCAAATTGTTTTCCCTGCAGCGATCTTACAAGAACCATATTATAGTAGAAAACAATCTATTTCTGCCAATTTTGGTGGTATTGGAGCGGTTATCGCTCATGAAATTAGCCATGCTTTTGATAATAACGGAGCTAAGTTCGATGAAACAGGTTCTTTAAATAATTGGTGGACCCAAGAGGATTTGGCTGCTTTTGAAGAGAAAAAGCAAATGATGATTAAATTCTTCGATGGTTTGGAAACCGGTTATGGCAAATGTAATGGAGTTTTAACGGTTAGTGAGAATATCGCTGATAGTGGTGGCTTAAGAGCGGCTCTTGAAGCTAGTAAAACGCATAAAGATCATGATTTTGAAGAGTTTTTTAGTAATTGGGCGCGAGTTTGGCGTCAAAAAGCACATTCTGAATATCAGAAATTATTATTAACAATTGATGTTCATGGACCAGCAATCTTGCGGGCAAATAGACAATTAGCCAATTTAAAAGAGTTCCAAGAATACTATCAACTTCAAAAAAGTGATCAAATGTTTTTAGATGAAGCGGATATGATTACGATTTGGTAAACAAAATAATGATTTAAAAACAGTAAGAGAGATTTGTTTTAAGAGTCTCTCTTTTTTATTGCTCTTAAAAAAGTTAAAACGATGACATTTTTATCCAAAGCTGATAATTAGTGTTAAAATAGTAATAAGAAAATATTATTAGTGAAATAAAAAACTTTTAAAAAAGAGAGGAAGTTATTAATGATCTTAATAGAAAAAGGATATGAACTACTAGTAAAACTTTTAACAACCTTAAAAATAAATGGAACGCTCGCTCATTATTTAAGCGAACTAATTTTAATACTTGGCTTGCTCATAATAGCGATTGGTCTTTATTATTTATTAAAGTTAATTTATCTAAAAGGAATTGTAAAACTGTTTTCTAAACAGAAAAAAGAATGGTTAAAAGAAATTTTAAATAGTCCTATCATGATGGTTTCTTTTCAACTTATCTTTATCATTATCTTTTTTAAAGTAATTGTTTCATTGCCACTACTATATGATTTATTTAAAATTATCTTAATTTTATATTTAACATTTATTACGATTCGAATATTAAATTCTTTCTTAAACTTAATTAATGATTTATACATGAAATACCATAAGCATGCCAAAGACAAACCTATTAAAGGGTTAATCTCTGCTAGTAAGTTTATTCTTTTTACAATTATTTTAATTGTCGCGATCGCTAATTTAATCGGTCAAAGTCCAGTTTATATTTTAACTGGATTAGGTGCTATCTCTGCGGTTTTATTGTTGGTTTTTAAAGATCCTTTATTAGGGCTTGTCGGTGGTTTTCAAATGGCCGCCAATGAAACCATTAAAATTGGCGATTGGATTGAAATGCCTAAATATAATGCAGATGGTGAAGTTATCGACATTTCCTTAGCCTTTGTAAAAGTCTTAAATTGGGATAAAACAACAGTCGCGATTCCAACACATTTAATGGCTTCTGATGCTTTTATTAATTGGCGAGACATTTTAGATAAAAACGCTCGAAGATTGAAAAAGTTTTTAAATATTGATATTAATAGTGTCAGGTTTTTAAGTGATGAGGAGATTGAAGAGTTTAAGAAGGTTGAAATAATTAAAGATTATTTAACGACTAGGAAGAAAGAAATAGATAATTCCAACCAAGTTAATAATGTCGATACAACTATTGAAATTAATGGTCGAAGAATGACTAATTTAGGTCTTTTTAGAGTTTATATTTTAGAATATTTAAAGAAAAACGTTCATATTAGAAAAGATATGTTGCTTGTTGTGAGGCAACTCCAAACCACCAATAATGGGATACCTTTAGAAATATATGCTTTTATTAATACCCCATTTTTAAGAGATTATGAAGAAATAGCAGCTGATATTTTTGACCATTTAATCGCCGCTATTGGTCATTTTAATTTAAATATTTACCAACAGCCAAGTGGCACTGATTTTAAAAAGCAGCATTAAATATTTTAACTGTTATCCAAGAGAGGAGAAGATTGCTTTGTTTAATAAAACAATTCCTGCCATTAGTGATTTTAAAGATTTTGAAAAGTTTATTAGTTCTAATTTAAAAGTTTGTGTGCTTTTAAATTTCAGGTTGGCGCAGTTAACTAACTTAGTTAAAAAACTAAAAGCTGCTAAAAAAATTGTTTTTATTCATGCTGAACTAATTAAGGGACTAGCTAATGATGAAGACGGTGCCTTATATTTAATTCAAGATTTAGCGGTTGATGGGATTATTTCCAGTAAGTCCAGAGTAATTGAACTTTGTAAGAAAAGAAATGTGGTTGGCGTTTATCGTTTCTTTTTAAAAGATACTTTATCTTTAAACCAATCGCTTGCAATTGCGAAAATGATTAAGCCAGAATATATTGAAGTTTTACCGTTTCAAGGTTCTTCAATTATTAAAAAATTAAAGAAGATTATTCCTGCTAAGTATTTAGCGGGAGGATTAATTGCGACTGATAAAGATGTTGAATTTTGTCTTAATAATGGTGCTGTCGCTGTTACAACCAGTCAGGTTGAATTGTGGCATCTTGAGTAATTTTTGTTAAAATTAATGTAAAAAACCACCTCTATAGAAGTGTGGTTTTTTGTTAGACTTTAGTACAATTATTGATTGAAATAATTATTTATTCTTGTTAAATATTGTTCCCTAGCTTCCTTTAAATGAACAGTAGGGCAATGAATCCAATCGACATTATTAACGCCTATCGATTTTAAAATTCCATTGGCGACGATGTTTAAAATCGGATTTCCAAAATGAGCGAACATATTTTCATCGATAGTACCTGTGGTTAAAATGGTAGCTTTATTAATGTTTAATAATCCTCTCATTGTTCCGCTGGAATCATCATAAGTGTGATGTTTTAATAAAACTTTATCATAAAAACCTTTTAAAATAGCAGGTTCACCATACCACCAAATGGGAAAGATTAAAATTAATTCATCACTTTCTTTCAATTTGGCAACGTATTTTTGAGCCAACTTGTCTTGATATTCTCCCTTAGAAAACAACTTTAAATCCGCTGCCGTCATCACGGGATTAAAGTTATCTTTATTGAGGTCAATAAGTTGAACGGTTTTATTGTGAGTTACTAATAAATCAGTAACGATATTTTTAACATGATTATTAAAACTGCCTTCCCAAGGATGGGCATATACAATAAGACTTTTCATAAAGACACTTCCTTTCTTTTCGTCTTAATGATAAGACTTTTTACGCTAATTTGCTAACGAAACACTAATAAATCTAAACTATATTTTAAATAATAACGAAAACGAGTTATAATATAATTAATTATTAGGTTTTAAAAAGAAATGAGCAGATAAATGTTATTTAAAAATTTAAAAAGAAAGAAAACAAATTGTTTTAAATATGATTCAATTGCTAAAAATCAGCTTCCTTTTTGGATTGCTGATAGTGATTATGCTTCACCAAAAGCGATAAAAAAAGCTTTTTTAAAACGGAGTAATCATGGTGCGTACGGTTATACTTGTTTAGGGAAAGATTATTATAAAACTATTCAAAGTTTTATTAAAAGACATTATCACTACGATCTTAAAACAGAAAATATCATTACTACTAATGGTGTTGTCGGGGCACTTTTTTACGCTCTTAAAATGTTAGACTCTTATTCTGAAAGTGTTGTAATTCAAACACCTGCTTATCATAACTTTTACGAGGTGATAGCGAAAACTGGCAAAAAGCTCATAGAAAGTAAACTTCTTAATGATAATGGTTATTTTAAAATGAATTTTGAAGAGTTAGAGGAAATCTTTAAAGAAACCAAAATAATGATTGTCTGCAACCCTCATAATCCCGTTGGCCGCTCTTACTCAGAGGAAGAATTAAAACAGTTAGTGTTGCTTGCCAAGAAGCATCATGTTTTTCTTTTGTCAGATGAGATTCATTGCGATTTATTGCTTTTTGATTATCAGTTTATTTCTTTAAATCGTTTTTATGAACTCTATTCTAATATTATGGTTTTTTTCGCACCTTCAAAATCATTTAATGTTGCTGGTTTAAAAATTAGCAATATGGTTACTTTAAACGATAGTTTAGCTATTTCATACAGGGAAATACTAACTGATAATTATTATCCGGCTCCGAATTTATTTGCCTTAGAGGCGATTAAGGCCGCGTATACAAAAAGCGATAGTTGGTTAAAAAAACAAAGTAAATTTTTAACTAGTAACTATTTGT
>DUQU01000032.1 GCA_012837645.1 Acholeplasmataceae bacterium
ACATCAGTAATTATATTTATTACTTTTTTTAATTTTTAGAGCATTTAATACCAATGTTTTTTAAAAACCGCTTTATTATCAAGAAAAAATTAAAATAACGTTAATTTATTGAATCTATTTAAAACTTTTTTAGCCACTCTTATTTAAATAAATCAGCGACAGTAATTAAATCATATTCTTTATCTTTTATGTTTAAAGCAAAACCATTTTTAGAAAAAGCACCATATTTTGTCGCCCCTATTTCTTTACTTTTATTAATTAAATTATCCATTATGCTTTTTGTAATTTGATTATTTGTCCATTTGCATTCATAGGCGTAAAGATATTTTGTTGATTCTACACAAACATCAATCTCTAAATCTTTTTTTAACTCTCTATTATTATACCAATATCTCCCAATATGTAACGCTGGAGTTTTATGGCGTTTTTTAAAGTTTTTAACTAAGTATTGTTGACAAATATTTTCAAATCGCATCGCTACATATTCATCGAGTTGTTCCTTAATAAAAACATCATAAAAATCAGTTGCTTCCATTATCGCTCTTGAAGCTTCATTTTTCCAAATAAAGCGATAGTAAAAAGCAAAGAAATTATTTTTGATTTTATAAAGATGTTTCTTAGAGTTCGGTTTATCTTTAAACCGGTGCTCTTTAATTACGATTTCTAATTCAATCAGTTTTTTTATATATTTAAACGTTTTTGAAGTATCATTGATGCCTGCCTTTGAATCGATTTGCGCAAGACTTGTACTACCGCTATGAATCGCCTGTAAAACACTTTGATAACCATGAACACTTCTTAGTTCAGTATTTAATAACATTTGAACTTCAGAGGCAAATTGCGCCCCCTCTTTAATTATTAAGTTTATAATATTTTCTTCTAATGAGTTTTGATCATCTATTTTACTTAAATAAAAAGGCAAACCGCCAAAAACCGAGTAAATTCTTATTTTATTTTCATTATTAAAGTTAGGAAAATAAAGGCTACTTTCGAAGTAATCACATTCTTTTAAATGAATTTGAAATGTTTGTCTATTAAACAATGGTCTGCTAGATGAAAATATGTTTTCAAACATCCCCACTTCACTACCTGAAATAACAAGTTTAATCGTTGATTGATCTTTGTGGCTGTCAACTATGCCTTGTAACATCGATTCAAATCTGTTATTGGCTTCTAGCAAATGAGTAAATTCATCGATAATAACAATTAAATCCTCTTCTTTAAATATCTCTAAAAACAATTCATCGAATGATTCATATTTTATCGAACCAACACCTTTATAGTTCCCAAATGCTTTACTAAATAACCTTAAATTAGTTTTTTCATTAGCTTGTTGAGCTAAAAAATATATTGCTCTTTTATTTTTTATACTTTCTCTTATTAAAAAAGTTTTACCAACCCTCCTTCTTCCATGGATAATCCCAAACTCAAAATTATTGCTTTTGTATTTTTCCTTTAAAATTTGTAATTCCTTATTTCTTCCAATAAACATTGCTTTCGTTCTCCTTTTTACTGAATCACAATTCAGTGAATTATGTTTCAGTGAATTACGTTTCACATATATTATATCACTCTCATTGATTGATGTAAAGGAAAAATCAAAGCCCCCATTAACAACGGGCCTAGGAAGGTTTTATATTATTAGATAAGTTTCTGCGTTAAGCTCTTTTACTATTTTAAATTGATTTAAATAATATTTCTAAAAAGTAATATTGAAATGAAAAATTCAGAACATTTTTAAACTTTTTCTAAAATTTCATTTTTTCTTTTGCCCAATTTCTAAACATCTCTTCATAAAAATCGATTAATCAATTCGTAATTGTCAAATTCTCGCTTCAAGATTTCGCTGTGTTTTGTTATAAGAACGAATAAGTAACATTGGGACCATTGCCTTTTTTCATAATTAAATTATTTGAAATTAATTCATTAAGGTTCCTTAACAACGTTGCCTTTTCGATTTTAAGTTTAATTTCTATTTCTGCTCTTGACGAATTAGGATGAGCTTTTAAATAAGAAATAATGGCGTCTTTATCATTTAACCGATAATATTTATAGCCAATAACTGGTAAAATAATCTTTATTTGATAATCATCAATTAAAAATGATGGCCTTTCATCTATATTTTGATAACTATTGATAATTCTTTTTATTCCTATCCCAAATTGTTCGATGATACCTAATCTAAAAAACACAAAACTGAGAATTTTGTTACGTGATATTGATGTTCTACTGTTCAAATAAGTTTCATAATAGGTTACCGCTCATTTAAAATACAACACTTTTATTAAAATTTTGCAACGATAACATTTTAATCGTTGCAAATTGATTCGATAGAAAAATAATCGTTTCAAGTTATGAAAATATCTTAAAGGCTATCAATAATCCGAATGTTTTAAAAGATTGGTATTATTGAAATAACTTTATATTAATATAGATAATGTTATTATTTTAGTTTGCTTTTAGTTTTTAAAACCAAAAAAACAATTGTATCGCTGTTATCTCTGAATTTTAGAGTTTAAAAACTGCTCTACCATTAATAAGTTTTAACAGTTCCATAATCTTGAATACTTTTTCTAAATTATCTTTTTAAAAAAAATGTTTTCTACTTAATGATTAAAGAAGTGTATTCAAGTATAAGAAAATACAACTATGGTTAAAGTAATAAATGCCCAGGTTTTTCGGCTATTTTGTCATTCATCATTTATTAACTTTATAGTTCGTTTTTGGTCCGCCACCTTGTTTAGTAATTTTGTTTTCTACTAGCCATTTTTCTATTTGGTATCGTGCTTGATTAAGGGTAAAGTTTAAATCTTTTTCTAAATCTTTACGTGTAAATGTTTGTTTTTTTAACAAATAATTCTTCTCGTCCAACTCTTCATTAAAGGTTTCTTTGAAACTTTCTTTTTCAAATTTAATGATAACATTTACACCATGAATACTACTTACTTCAAATATTAATGGCTTCATGGAGTTGTCTTTTAAGGATTTATTTGCTTTTGCGATACCAGAACCCCATTTTTCAATAATTCCTAAATGATAGAATATTTCACTAATATTAGGATTTCTTAATTTTGATATTCCACTTAAAACATCTTCTAATTGTAATCCATCAAAAAATGTTCCTGGAGAAAATACTTCGATTCGGTCATTAAATATACTAATTCTAATAGGCAATTCTTCTAAATAGTTTCTATGAACAATAGCATTGGCGATAACTTCGCGTAATGCAACTTCTGGCACCTTGTATTGTTGTTCTCTTAAAACGCCAAATTTATACTCGGTTTTAAGATTTTTCAATAAAAACTTCATAGTTTCATCATACTGTTCAATAATTGTGCCGTTAATGTTTTCGTCTTTAATGAGATTTGTTTTGTTTTCGCCTCCAAAAAAACCTATTTTAAGATAACTATAATTAAATCTATTATCTAAAAGCAGTATTAAACCATTAGTTACATAGTTATCATTGAATTTTTGTTTAATGAGGCTCCATTCTAATAACTTATTTAAACTTATACTTTTATCTGTTTTTACTCTTTTGTTAATCTCTACTAGAAAATCATTAATATTAACTTCATTGACTTTTAATAGTTTACCTTTATTTTCATAAAGTTTGCTAGTGAAGGTTTCATTTTTTTTATTATACATTAATTCAGTACGTTGAGCGTTTGTTGCTTTTTGATCAGTAGATCCGTAGCGAATATAACACCCCTCTTCTAAGCCTTGTTTTTTTATAAAGTAAGGTCGTTCGTTTCCTTTAGCCACTTGAATAATAGCAATATCACTATCATTAATGTTTTTAAATACAATATTCACAATAGGCTTAGGTTCAATGCAGTTATAAATAGTTTCAATTATTTTTTGTTCAAAAATAGATCGCACTTCATTGATTCCCTTTACTTTTAAAGATTTGTCTTCTATTCCAATTATAAGTTCGCCACCTGCAGTATTGCTAAAAGAAACAATTGTTTTCAACCACCTTATTGAGTCATTCGGTAACATTTTCTTATATTCAACCATATTTGATTTCTCTTTAAAAATCATCTTCATCACCTGCCAATTAGATTGTATCATTAATTTTACAAATAATCACGGGAAATCTAGGGAAATCTAGGGAAATCTAGGGAAATCTAGGGGAATCTAGGGGAATCTAGGCAATTAAGAAAAAACACCAAAAAACGAGTTAAAAAATAAGGCGAATAAAATAATAAAATAAATGGGGAAAATGACGACATTGCCTATTTTTATTTAAATAGTGTATATATTATTAAGAAATAGCACTATATCAATTGGTGAGTAATATTTTACTTATAAAATAATATCATTGCTTCTTATATTCAATATTATCAACACTAACAAATAACATAGCATCACACTATTTTTGTTCGATATAGAAGACAAAAAGTAACATTTTACGCTTTTTGTTCGCTTTAAAGAACTTTTAGTAGAGCGAAACCATTTAGCTACGAAATCAATTATAATTAATAAAAGCCCAGCTAATATTGGTTAAGTACATTTAGATATCATAAAACTTTTAAAGGCTAATTAGCAATATGACATTTTTATCTATAAATCCCAAATTAATTATTTTTCCATCTGAAATTTGGCAAACAATTTTATTAATAACACTTCTAACTTTAGTAATTTATATTTTTCCTTCTAATTGTTAGGGCTTTTTGGCTACTTTTAAAACGTATATCTTTTTCTTTTTGAGATAAAAAATACCCCCTAAGTATTTCATTAATAATAAATTTTTCTTTTTTATTATTTAATGTGTCAACTTAAGGAGTATCATCTAATTTGGTTAATTTTTAATTTTGTTTATAATTTGATTCTCTCTACTTATATTTCTCGTTTTACACCTGTCACCTTTTTAAGACGATTTTCGTGGCCAGAATTATAATTTTATAATATCAAAATCACTTGCTAAAGCAAACAGTTAATGCTTGCTTACTCGCTTTTACTCTTAAGAGGATAAATCCCACTAACAGGAAGCGTAAACATAAAACCAATTGTTTTATCTTCTTCTGATCTTAAAGTTTCTTTAAGTTCTAAGATAACTTTTTTCGTAGTTGTTTCATCAGGTATAACTGTAAAAATAGTCTTTGAGTTAGCAATTCTCCCCGGAAGCATCTTTTCAAATGGTCCTTCTAATAAAAAGCTCAAGCCTTCGCTTTTTAAAATTGCCTTCGCCATTCCTTCGCTTTCTAACATTGTCGCTCCTCTAACATTCATTTTTACAAATATTTGCATAATTTTATCTAAAAAAGATAAATCATTTAAAACAATAAAAAGTATTTCCATTTTAAGCTCCTTCTATTCCTTCAATTGAAGATAATAATTCTAACTTATCTAAACCGCCAATTTCTCCTGCCTTTGACAAAGCATATTTAGCAAAAATTGGTCCACTAGTTTCATATACTAAGATACTTAACATAATAATAGTCGCGATCGCCGGATAAAAGGCCGGCATTAAAGAACCTACCACTACTAACAATCCTAAAGAAACTCCCCCTTGAGGTAAAAGCGCTAACCCTAAATACTTAACTACTTCATCCTCTGCTTTCGCAATTCGAGCACCGAGATAAGCGCCACCATATTTACCAAAGCCACGCGCCAAGACATAAAATAACGCTAAAATACCAATAATAATATTTGTTTTTAAAATCCCTAAGTTTAATGAAGCGCCAGCTAAAGTAAAAAACAAAATATAAAAGGGAGTAGTAAAATCATTAACCGCTTTAAAGGTCTTATTACTTTCCCGGGCTTTATTCGCTAAAACAGTCCCTAAAGCGATATTAGCGAGCAAATTAGAAAACACTAAATTACTGGCAGTTAAGCTTTTATTTATTAAGAAAACTAACCCAATAATTAAGAAAACCGCCGCCATTGAAACTATTTGTAAATCATCCCGAGATTGCCCTTTTCTATTAACTACTAAACTTAGTAGATAACCTATTATACCACCTAAAAGAAGCGAACCAAAGACTTCAATAAAGGGTTTAAAAATAACTAACACTAATTTAGCATTACTTGGAGAGACTAACATTTGAGCAATAGAAATCGCAAACCCAAAAACAACAATTCCATAAATATCATCTAAGGCCGTTACCGGCAAAACCGTTTTAGTAACGGGACCATAACTTCGGTATTGCCTCATTACCATTAAAGTCGCCGCTGGTGCAGTAGCCGCACTCATACTCGCTAAAATCAGTCCAAAAGCGAGATTGTTTTTACTAAAAGGTTGATAACCATTCATTATAGGCGCTGGTTTAGGAATAAAAAAGAGGACCACAAAAACACTCAAAACCGCTACCAATACTTCAAAAACAGCAATAGTATTTATTTTCTTGCCAATCTTTTTCATCACCTTAAAGTTAAACTCACTGCCAATCGAAAAAGCAATAAAAGCTAAAGCAATCTCACCAATAAATTTTAGCTTTTCCTGATCGGTATTGGTAATTACACCAGAAAAGTCTTTAAAAATAAAACCTAAAGAAGGCCCTAAAATTATCCCTAATACTAAATATCCTGAAACATCAGGAAGTTTTAAACGGCGCGCTAATTTTCCGCCAATAAAGCCTACTATTAACACTATTGATACTTTTAACAATAATTCCATCATCTCACCTCAAAAAAAATAAAAGCCTATTTAAAAATACGCTTAATTACTCCTATGAGGTTAGCTGACGGGTTAAGAACATTAAGTGTCCTCTTTTTAATAAAATTCACCCCAAAGTTGGTTCCCCCACTCACTTGATTCGGAGATATCAAAGTAAAGATATCATATAAAGAACTTCTTTGCAATCTTTTTTAAGAAGAAAATGCTATCAATAGGAAAAGTTCAGCGTTTTAAAAGAAAATTGTTTTAAAGATTTTTATTTCAAGTTAAAAAAATTTGCAAGCCAAGAAAAAATAAGCGATAATAAGCATGAGGTGAAAACATGAAAATATTATTTATCGGAACTGGTGTAATGGGAAAACCAATGGCTTTACATCTAGCCAAAAATGGCGTTGACGTCACTTGTTATAATCGTACTTATGAAAAAGCATTAGCTTTAAAACCAGCAGTTAAAGTAGTTAAAGAACTGGAAAGTGCAGTTGGTGATAAAGATTTGATTTTTAGCATTGTTGGTTATCCAAACGATGTTAGAGATATTTATGAGAGAATCATCCCTCTTGCCAAAAAAGGAGCGATTTTAGTGGACATGACTACTTCTAGCCCTACCTTGGCAAAAGAACTTTATGAGAAGGCCTTAAAAAAAGAATTAAAAATGCTTGACGCTCCCGTCACTGGCGGCGACCTCGGCGCGATTAACGCTACTCTTTCTATCATGGTTGGTGGTGATTATGAAGTTTATAAAGAAGTCTTACCTTATTTTAAAATGATGGGTAAAACTATTACTTACATGGGCGCAGCCGGCAGTGGTCAAAACATGAAACTTGCCAATCAAATTGTCATTGCCGGTAATTTAGTGGGAATCGCTGAAGGAATCACCTTCGCTACCAATAAGAATTTAAATTTAGAAAAATTTTTAAAAGTTATTACTGGCGGTAGTGCCAATTCCTGGCAAGCTGCCGTAAACGGTAAAAAGATGATTGAAAAAGATTACCAGCCCGGCTTTTATATTAAACACTTTTTAAAAGATCTCCGTTTAGCTCTTGAGGAATTTAAATTACAAGAGTTACCACTTTTAAAAAACACCGAAAAAATTCTTACCACTTTAAAAGAAGCTAGCGAAGAAGGCACTCAAGCAATTATAAAATATTACTTGAACTCTCCAACCATGCCATAACAGCAACCTAAAAGATAAGGATTAATGATTTCACTATTAATAATCGTTTTTATTTAAAAATATTTTCAGCAAGATCTTAATTTTAAACAAACTGTTTTAAACATTAAATTAGTTATAGAGATAAACATTAATTATTCGTTAAAAACCCTATTTCATTGAGTTTCAAACGTTTTTTTCGTTTTAACACTTATCAAATTAATTAATGAGTTTCTTAAAATTGGTGTTATAGTTATAAAAAATTAAGTTTGAGATTCCATTTTAAAAAAACAATTCCTTACGTATTTACACACTTTAATTGGTTACTTATTTCTTAATAATTGGATTAATCGATGAAACTGGCAAGGAAAATAAAAAACCTACTAATTTACTTTCCGAACGATATAAAATGCTTTCAATTGTTTTAATTAAAAAATCAGCTTTTTCATTATCAGGAACGATAGAAAAGATTGTTTTAGAACTTTCAGTCTCTTTAGGGATACTTCTTTCAATACTACCCTTCATTAAGTAGTTAAGTGACTTACTGTCTCTTAAGGCTTTTCCCATCCCATAAGAGTCAAGAATCGTTGCTCCTTCTACACCTAACCTTACAAAGGCTTCTAAAACCTCATCAAGATAATTTAAATCATTTAAAACAATGACAACTGCTTTCATATTTTTCCTTCTTTCTTAAAACTCTAAAACCATCGTAAAAGAGTTAGTATTAGTTGTTAAATTAATAATATTTAAATATATTTTATTATTTTTCACTGCTTTATTAACACTATAAAGATCAGCTAACTTCATTTCTTTTTGAAAATAGAGATCAATTGAAGTTAGCCTTTTTAAAGCTTTTACTTCTTCAAGAGTTAAAGCATCATAGCAAATCTCACTATATTTAAGATTATTAACATGATTAAAAAGGTCTAAATCAGAGTTAGTAACTTTCCCCTGATAAACTTCATAAAAGGGAATAGTTTCTCTAAAACTAGTCTTCAAAGCGACTAATTTAGTTTCATTAAGAGGGAGTTCTTCAAATGGTAAGTTTTTACCTCTAAAGACTTTCCTCGTTTCTAAATCTAATAAAACAC
The DNA here is from genome assembly GCA_012837645.1 of Acholeplasmataceae bacterium. Lineage (GTDB taxonomy): Bacteria > Bacillota_I > Bacilli_A > Acholeplasmatales > UBA5453 > DUQU01. Next base: position 8,861 of record DUQU01000032.1, read on the forward strand.
TATAACTAGCAGCCTCTAAATAAACTTTATCATCTTTAAAAAGTTGATACTCACGGCGGTAAAAAGGCCCTCTACTTCCTCCATACCAAGTTACTCCTAATAGCTCTTTTAAATCAATAGGAGCTTTAAGATCAATTTTCATCGCTGTTAAAACCCAAGCATATTTATCTTGAATGGCCGCTCCTACTTTTTGATCTGTACTTTTTAAATGTTTGGTAGCTAATAAAGAAAGTAAGAGTGGATAAGTGCTTAGTTTAGGGCTATTATATTGATTGAAATAACTACTATCTAAATCTAGAAGATATTCTTTCATTTACTTTTTTCCTCGTTTAATGCTTTCGCAATTAAAGCACCTAACTTAGCATTATGATAAATTAAACTAATATTAGCTTTGAGTGAATCACCTTTAGACTCTTTTACTATTTCTTTTAATAAAAAAGGCGTTACTGCTTTTCCTTTAACATTTTCTTTTTTTAACTTCTCTTCGGCTTTCTTTAAATAATCAGCCACTAATTCTTTTTTAATTTCCATTTTTTTTGGAATCGGATTAGCGATCATAATTGCTTTTTTTAGTTGCAGGCGTTCTTGCATCTTTATTAAGTTAGCCACTGCTTTTGGCGTTTCTAATCTTAAGTCTACTTGAAGACCACTTTCGCTTGAATAAAAGGACGGAAGTTGGTTTGTTTGATAACCAATTAAAGTAACTCCTTTTGTTTCTAAGTATTCTTTTGTTTTAGCTATATCTAAGATTGCCTTCATACCCGCAGAAACAACAGTGATACTTGTTTCCGCTAAGGCTTCTAAATCATTAGAAACATCTAAGAGTTCACAATAATTACGGTGAACCCCACCGATCCCACCCGTAACGAAAACTTTAATTTTCTGTAAACTCGCTAAAAAGATAGTACTCGCGACTGTCGTAGAGGCCGTTAAACCTTGACTTAAAACATAACTAAGATCGCTTTTAGAAGCTTTATAGACGGAGCTTTCTTGGGCTAAAAAATTTAACTCTTCCTTTTCTAAACCAAAATGAATTTTTCCTTTAATAATCGCAATCGTCGCTGGAGTTACTCCTTCTTTCCTAATAATCTCTTCGACATTTAAAGCTGTTTTTAAATTATCCGGATAAGGCATTCCATGAGTAATAATTGTCGATTCTAAAGCAACAATCTCCTCATTATTATCAAGTGCTTCTTTTACTGCTTTTGAATATTTAAATAAACTTTCCATCGTTACCCCTTAATATTAATTAAACCTTCTTAATTATCTTAACAAAAATCATTTCGACATGCAATTAAGAGTTGGCATTTAACTAGCCCTTTTAAGAAGGAGTTTTATCGTTTTATCTTAACTAAATTACCATTATGGTAAAATGAATTTATAAGGAGTGATACTATTATTACTATTAAAGGGAAATACAATGAGGCTAAAATCTTTACTGATGAGATTGAAAACGAAGCTAAAAATCAAGTAGAAGCTGTTTTAAATGAACCTTGGTCAAAAGGTCTTAAAATTAGAGTGATGCCTGATGTCCATGTTGGCTATGGCGTTCCCATCGGTTATACGCAAACCATTACCGATACCGTTATTCCTAACTTTGTTGGTGTTGATATCGGTTGTGGGATGTTAGTTACTAAAATTTCCAATAAAAGAGATCTCCATATCAACTATAAAGTTTTAGATGACTTTATTAGAAGAGAAATCCCTAGTGGTTTTAATGTCTATTCTAAGAGGCAAGACTCAACAGTCGTTATTGAAGATATTATTGCCAAAGTAAATATAGACCGTGCTTATAAAAGTGTGGGAACTTTAGGAGGCGGAAATCACTTTATTGAAATTAATGAAAGTGAAAACGGCCTTTATTTAGTTATTCATTCAGGGAGCCGCCATTTAGGAACTCAAGTCGCTAACTACTGGACTAAAGCGATGAAAAACGAGCCTTATTTAAAAGGTGAAAAGTTTGATAATTACCTTCATGATATGCAAATAACTCAAAAGTTTGCTAGTTTAAACCGAAAAAGAATGCGCGATAAAATCGTCGCTAAAATGAATTTCACTATCGTTGACGAGTTTGAATCTATTCATAATTATTTAGACATCAAAAATAAGATTTTAAGAAAAGGCGCTACAAGCGCCCTTAAGGGAGAAAGGCTTTTTATTCCCATCAATATGCGTGATGGCTCTTTAATCGCCTCAGGGAAGGGTAATCCTGATTGGAATTACTCCGCTCCTCATGGGGCAGGAAGAGTAATGTCAAGAAAAAAAGCAAAACAATTTCTTTCTTTAGATAAATTTAAACGAGTTATGAAATCAATTTGGACTACTTCTGTCTCCAAAGCGACTTTGGATGAAGCACCTTTTGTTTATAAATCAATTGAAGAAATAATTAAACATACAAAGGATACGATTACTATTTTAGAACACTTAAAAGTTTTATATAATTTTAAAAGTCCTTAATCATCGACAATAACAAGAAAAGTTTTAGTCATTTTTTGATGTTTAGAAATTCTTATCGTAGCAGTTAAGTTAAACTCTCTTAAATTTTCAGGAATTAAGAATTCTCCTTCTTCGATGACAACACCATCACTGGTTGACCAACTTATCTCACTCTTAAAAACGGGATCGATAGTAGCTAAAACAGGAAGCTGACTCAATTTAATAACCGCCTCCTTAAAATCAAGCGAAGTTGCAATTATATCGCTTATTTCTGCATTTGATAATGGGAAAGTTTTAATGCTTTCACTATCAGTAACAATAATAATTAATTCTTCTTCTTTTTTGATTAAATAACCCTTTAAACTGAGATAATCACCACTAAAAAGCGGTTTAGACTTAGTATCTTTAATAATCATTTGGTAGTTATTATTACCAACATAAAGCAGCGACTCTTTGTTTAAAGCTTCTTTAGTGACGATTCCTTCTAAATAGAGATATTCATTAACACTATTTTTAAGAAGTTCCTCATCAGCAACAATAAGCGGTTCCACCCTTTTAAAATCACCTACTTTAGAGGTAATAATAAGGGGTTCGTTTTGATAAATTCTTAAGATTAACTCCACTTCATAAAAGGCAGGTAACCCATAATAAGACTCAGTCGTTAACAAAAAAGCTCCACTTTCATCTTTAAAAAAGTAATGATAACTTTCATCATCTTGATAAAAACCGCTAATCACACCAGCTATTTTAAAAATAGCACCTTCTTCTAAAAAAGCGATCTCTTCTGATAAAATCAACTCTGGTTCACCTAAAGAAAGTATAATTTCTTTACTTTCACTAAAACCAGCTTTGCTAGCCGTTACAACTAAAGTAACTGTCGTAAATTCATTTAAAGGAGGATTAATAGTCATCTTAGTTAAGTCTAAATAAGTTTCATCGATTTCATTTTTAAGTTGGTAACTAAAATCGCTTCCCCTTAGACCTTTTAAAGGCCAATTTAATTTTGTTTTCTCGAGGTAATAATCAGCAACCCAAAGATCAAAAAGATCATTTAAGACTGCCGTTTCATCTTCATCATCTTTTGTTAGTAATTCTTGATTAAAAAGTGCTCTTAAAGTGGTGTTTTTGGTTACTTTAACTTCAGTAACGAGTTCTTCATTTAAAAGCCAACCTGCAAAAAGATATCCTTCCTTGAGAGGAGGAATAACTCCTGTTAAGTCTTTAGTTTCGCCCGCTTCAATTCTTTCCCTTAAAAAGATTTCTTCTTCGCTTTTAAAGGTGAGGCGGTAATACTTTTTACTAGGGATAATAGGTTCACCAATAACGTCGCTATCATCGGCTTTAATAATAAAATGATAATCTTTAAAAAGACTTTCACCTTGATAAAAAATAGTTAGATAAAGAGTTAATTCGAGATCATCTTCTTTTGGCCTCGTTATTTTGATCTTATTGTTAGCGATGCTGGCAGATTTGGGATCTGAAGAATCCCAAAAAAAGATCGCCTCTGGATAAGTAACGCTCTCTTTAATTATTTCAAAATCATTAGTAACATTTAAAAAAGAATCTCCTTCTTTAAAATTAAACTCGACTTCTTTTAAAATCTCCGTAATAATACTTTCTTTTTTTTGGCATCCTCCTAAAAACATTAACAAGAATACCAAAAAACTCCCCACTATTTTTTTCATCAAACCATCCTTTTCTTAATTATACTATAATTAACTCAAAATTAAATAAATAATCCCACAATTTACCTTAAATGAACTAATTTCTGGATAAAGATTGTTTTTAACTATAGTTAAGATATAATTATTAAAAGAGGGTGCTCATGTTAAATTTTAAAATTGCTTTTAAATTTATTTTTAAAAAACCAATTCAATCCTTAATTACGATTCTTATTATTACTATTGGCGTCGCTGTTTTTTATTTTATTTACAATGCTAGCCAAGGTTTAAAAAAGGTTGTTTTAAGTGCGACAGCGGAAACTGGAAGCCATCTTTATATTAAAGGAGACTTCGATTTTGACTCTTATTCTGATAATAGCGTTTCCGACTTTAGAGAAGAGTTATTTAACAATGATAACCGTCTTAAAACGATTTCTTACGCCCTCACTTTACCAAGTATTGTCAATCGACTTTATTTAAATCGTGATTTCCCGGTTTTATTAAAGGGGATGGATTTTAAAGAAGGTGCTAATATTCAAAATATCCGCTCCAGAATAGCTAGCGGTGATGATAATAGACTACCAAAAACACTCATAGATGATCCTAACTTCTTTGGTGAGGTTGCCGTCGGACACCTACTTGCCCAAAAATTGGGTTTTAATGACCCTCAAGACGCCATTGACGCTCCTCTTAAATTTGATATTGTTATCGATAAAAAGACTATCGAAACCGTCATTTTTAAAGTTGTCTCTGTTTATCAAAGCAGCTATTTAGAACTCGCTGAAAAAATGGCTTTTACAACCATTGAAACTTTACATAAATTAGAAGCTTTAAAAGGGAAAGCTAACTTAATTGAACTTAAAACTAACAACCCTTTAAATAGCGACCAAGTGGAAGAAAATATTAACACTACTATTAAAAATTATTATCCCGATTCTTCCTTAACAAACTGGCAAGAAGGTAATGGTTATATCGTTAACGCCCTTTACATTGAAGATACTTCAATTTATATTATCCAGTTTTTTACTGCGGTTTCCATCGCTGTAGGGCTCGCTTCTATAATCGTTTTTTCACTACGCGATAAACTCAACCAAATCGGAATTTTAAAAGCGATGGGCATTACTAATTTTAATACTAGTTTGATATTTTTAATTCAAGTTATTTTCTTTTTAATAATCGGTTCTCTTTTAGGATTGTTTTTGGGCGATTTTCTTTCCCAAGGCTTTATGCTTGTCTTTAGGCGCCCTACTGTCAACTCTCCTTTGGTACCTTTAGTAACGGGAATAAAAAATCACTATGCTCTCATTACCGTTTTAATTATGTTTTCTAGTAGTTTTTTAGCGGCCCTTGTGCCCTTAAGATGGATTAAAAATTTAAGAATTATTGAGGTGATAAAAAATGAATAAAGATTTAATTGTCGTGAAAGGATTAACAAAAACCTATGGTAAAAAGATTAAGACCGATGTTTTAAAAAATGTTACTTTAAACATTAAAGAACATTCTTTAACTTGGCTTGTCGGTGCTTCTGGTTCGGGAAAGACTACCTTTCTTAATTTAATTACTGGCCTTGATGAGGCTAGTAGTGGAGAGGTTTATATTTCCGATAAGTTAATTACTCAAATGAATGAAAAAGAAAGAGCTCATTTTAGAGCCCATCATTTAGGTTTTGTCTTTCAGTTTCATTACTTATTACCAGAGTTTAATGCTTTAGAAAACGTCTTATTACCCTTACGGATTCAAAAGAAAAGAGTTGGCAAAAAAGAAAAAGCAGCGGCCATTAAACTAATGGAAACAGTTGGTTTAGGTCATGTTTATCATCATTATCCTAAAGAGATGAGTGGTGGCGAACAACAAAGAACTGCGATTGCGAGGGCGATTATGGGAAAACCAAAACTAATCGTCGCTGATGAACCAACAGGTAATTTAGATAGTGCTAGTGCCGAACAAGTCTACGCTTTAATTAGAAAGCTTCATCAAGATTTAGAAACTACTTTTATTATCGTTACTCACGCTAATATTAAAGCGGAAGCCGGCGACCGGATTTTAACTTTAAAAGATGGTGAGATTATTAAGGACGTTACTTTTTAATGTTAGCATTTAAGACCGCTTGGCGCTTTATAATTAAATCTCCTTTTCAAACTTTAACAGTAATCTTGGCTGTTATTATTGGTATTGGTGTTGAGTTTTTTATTCTCGCCTTAGGTGATGTCTTAAATGAAATGATTTTAGAACAGACTACTTCTTATCAGGATCACTTACAACTAACTAACTACGCTGATGAAACGATAAGCTATCAACAATTGGATTTTGAGCTTCGCGACGAGTTATTAAAAGAAAAAGCAATTAAACATGCCTTTTATGCTTTAACGATTCAAGGAGCGATTATTGAAGTTGATGAAACTCCAATGGCACCAATCCCTCTTGATTTCCTCGCTTTTGATAATAAAAACGCTGATAATGGCTATTTAAATTATAGTGGTCTCGATGAAAAAAGAAATATCTCTAGTGACTCCAAAATCCCTACCACTGATAATGAGATTATGTTGGATAAATTTTTCGCAACTAAAAACAATATCAATTTAGGTGCGAAGGTGACCTATCAAGAAAAACATGGTGATATTTATAGTTTTGTTGTTGTCGGTTTCTTTGACTTAGGCGTCTTTAGAGCTGACAATAGTTCTTCTTTTATTAACATGGAAAAATTTAATAATTTAGACTCCTCGCAATTTGTTTTAAAAGTCCAACTTAATGAGCCGATGAAAACTGAGGAAGGACTGGAGATTGTTAAAAAGTATTACCAAAAAGAGCATTACAAATTTATTACTTGGAAGGAAGTTGTTCCGGAATTTAATGTCTTAAATCTCGCTCAAAATAGCACCATTTTAATGATTGAAATTTTTATTTCCTTGGCTTTTTTCGTAGTTGTTTTAAGCATTTTTAACTTTTCAATTAATCAAAAATATAAACAAATAGGCATTTTAAAGGCGATGGGAAATAATAATAATCACGTCACTTTAACTTTCTTTTTTCAAACTCTCCTTATTACTATAATAGGAATTGTTTTAGGACTTATCGGAGGGACAATAGCGATTAAACTTTATGCTAATTATATGCGCTATCCAGATGGCGAACCGCGCTTTTTAGTCCATTTGAGCTGGCAAACTTATTTAATTCCCCTCTTATTAATATTTTCATCTTCACTATTGGCAACTTTTGCTTCACTTTTTAAAGTGAGAAAAATTACTATTATCGAACTAATCAAAATTTAGGTGATAAAATGTTTAGTTTTAAAATTGGGTACCGCTTTTTAACTTATAATTTAAGAAGGTTTTTGGGGCTCTTCTTTACTATTATGTTAGGAACAGCCATCTTCTATTTTATTTTTATCGCTGCCAAAGGCTTTGAAGATAAAGTATATGATTATGCTTCTTTAGGAGAGGCTAATATCACTTTATTATTACCACCTGATAAAATCACTCCTGAGAACTTAAAAAAACTAGAAGCGGAACTTTTAGAAAACAAGGAAATTAAAAGCATTTATTACTCCACTCGAGTTAATGTTAGCCACGGTAGTTCTACTTTCATTTTAAAAGGGATCGATTTTAATAATCAAAACTCTCATTATTATAAGCTTTTAAACAGGAG
>DUQU01000033.1 GCA_012837645.1 Acholeplasmataceae bacterium
CGCAATCAGAGTAACCAATATAAACAATCATTTTTTCTTCTTTATTATTCTTCTTTTTTAAAGCTTTTACTGTTACCTCTTCAAATAAATAACCTTCATCCTCTGCTACTCTTTTAATGTTGTAATCTTGATAAAATTGTTTTTTAGGATTGGGTTTTAAAACAATAATGAAAACCGCTATTACAACTACAATTATCCCCATAATAATAAAGGGTAAAGGTTTTATTTTTGGTTTTAATCGACTATATTTATTTGCCATCTAATTTCTCCTTTTTGACACTATTACGATTATATCATAGTAAATTATTAAAAACAATCAAAAAAAGAGCCTCTAAAAAGCTCTTTATTGACCCTTCCATCTTAATCAAAAGTAGTAAAATCATCATACAGTCCCCATTTTTTATCAACTGTTTCCGGATTAATAACTATTGCTAATTCTCTCGTAATTGGGTTGGTTGAAGGAAAATAGACATAGTAAAATTTACCTTGGTAACTTTCGATATAAGTTTCCATCTCTGGAAGTTGATACTCATCATCATACCATGACTCTTCAGAGGTTCCTCGAGGAATTATATACATGTCATATGTATATCTTTCTTTAGGAGAGAGGTTTTCAGTTTCTGCGCCGCGATATTTTGGCGTAACAACGTTAAAATTATACGCTCCAGTCATATTTCTTCCAAAACGGAAGTTAATCTCTTTATCATGTTCAATAAAATAATAGAGTGATGATTGATTATTAAGACCGACAAAGTTTTCTTCTTCTAATTGAGGGAATTCACTTACTTTATTATTACTGCCAGTAGTTTGATAATCATCATCTAGTTCCATATTTATTAAAGAAATTACTAAAACATTATTTTTAATCGGCGAATTATCACTATTAGCGTCTATTAATCCTAAAGTAGGATGACGATAATAAATTTTAAATCTTAACGTTAAATTGTATTTAACATCTTTAGCAGTTAAAAAATAACTAACAGTATTATTACCATCTTCAGAAATAACTTCATACTTAATTATTTCCAGTTCATCAAATAAACCGACATAATTAGTCTTTAAAATATCATCATTAACATCACTAGTATAAGCTGTCCAGCCATTAATATTATCATAACGACGAATTTTCGCTCCTAGTGGCAAGACAAAACCGGGACTATAATGTTCTAAGTCGATATCGGATACCTCACCATCAATTCTAAAATTAAAAACATCACCTTCAGAATCTAAATAATCGATTCCTTCTGCGTAAAAACGGGTATCGTATGAATCATTAGGATTACCATTTTGATCACTCGCTCTAATGAGAGGATATTTAAAAATAGCTCCCCCTTCTAATCCTTCAAACTTGACATCAACTAAATAAGCACTAACTCCTAACTCTTTAGTAATTTTAAGGGTAACTAAATCATACTCATTGCCTTCTCTAATTAATTTAAAGTGATAGTCTTTTTCACCAGTTTCTAATAAATTCGTTAAAACAAAACTAAAACTATTATCATCTTCTAATAAATAAAGTTTTTCTTCATCATTGACAACATCAACCATGAAAACTTCTTCATAAAGAGTATTATCAATAAAGTTAAAGTCAACATCAACTTTAGAAGTTAAAGCTTCTCTAAGAATACTAAAACTAGTACTTGTTTGTAAGTTGTCATTTAAAAAGACATCAATATTAGTTAAATCTCTTTCTCTAATAGTTTGAGTAATAGTTTTACTCGTCCCGCTTTCAGGTGAAATTGTGTAAGTAATAAAATACTCTCTTTTACCTTCTTCAGTAAACTGATAACGAATTTCTGCCTCAGTTAACTCGGCAAAAGGAGAGATTTTAAAATCATCAACGATTACTTTTCCACCCAAAGATAAAGTATAACTATTAATTTCATTTTGATAATGATAAGGATCACTATAATTATTAGCATCTACACTTAATGATTGATTAGTAGTCGTCACGTTACTAAATTGATAACCAAATTCTAAAAAGGTTATAAAATCAGTATCTTGAGGTGTAAAGCTAAAATCAGTACCAGCAAGATCGCTTGAATAATAGTCATAATCTAAGTTTAAGATCGTTGCGAAAATTGACTCATCTTTTGTAAAAGCAATTGTTTTAGAACTAGAAGTCTCATAATAACCATAACTAATAATATAGTCTCCCGCTTTTAACTCATCGCTTAAAGTGAGACTAAAACCAAACTCATTACCATCTGTTCTACTACCTTTAGGAATTATTTCCAATTGGTAAAATTCTTCCGCTATTTTATTATCTTCATTAATACTATCAAAATATAATCCAAAAACAGCCATTTCATGCCCTAACGGTATTAAAGCATTCATTGCGTTTCTATTAGTATCGTTACTGCCATAACCAGTAAATATCGCACTAATAGTTCCCGCTGGCGGCATATTTCTATCAGTTATAGTAACGGCATCTCCGATTTGATCATGAGTGCTATCGGTATTATTTAAATTAATAGTAGCGTTCATATTTAAAGGCGTACCACTTCTTATTAATTTAATTGTATAATCAGTATAATATTTATCAAGATCTCTAATATTTTGATCTTTAACATAAATTTCCGAATAAACTCTCATCGTAAACTCCGCTGTGTTACCGCTAGCGACAGTGCCAGAGACTTCCCATTTCACATCGCTATCAAAAGGAAGAATTTCATTTACTCTATTTCCATAATCATTTTTAAGGATATTATACTCATCATTATCTAAATTACTTTTAGCGATAATCGCCCCTTGAGAAAGTTCATTATAAAGAACTTGATAATGAAAACTATTACTACTAAAAGCACTAGTACTAACCTCATAAGTAATTTCATTGTTGTTGTAGTCGATAATCCCGTTTCTTAAAATTGGGGATTCGCCATTAGGGTCATATAAGATAAGCTCCGCTATTTCACTAGAACCTGAAGTTTCCTCATCAGTTAATACTTCAGATTTATTATTATAACTAAGTTGATACATACTTTGGTATTTATAAACTATTTCATCTTCATCATTTTCAGCTGGTACAATTTTATCTTCCAGCGAAACTTGATCTAAATTAAGATACTTATATTCACTTTCATTAAGTTTAAAAAGATCAGTTACTTTAATATTTGTCGGTAAAGTCGCTCCATCACGACTTCCTGTACTACTAGCTAAAACATACATTCCGTGTGGCTTTTCATTTTCTCCACCTGTTCTAAACCTCGAGGCTAAAGCATCCTCTTCAACAGCGTAAATATATTCAGCATTTTCGGGCTGCATTAAAGAAAAATTCTCATCAAAGATATTCAATTTTCCGCTAATATTAGGATCATCTGTAATTGTTCTAATCGGATACCGGAGCGCTTCCGCTGTCGGTGGAGTTGTAGAACTACCGTTACTGCTACCGTTACTGCTTGATGATGCTAAGTTAGGATAATAAGTATAATTTTCTTTAATAAATGTCTTTGTTGCATTGATATTAATACTACCATAATCAGCTGCAGTAAGACCAAATGCCGCCACTCTATAATTGGTTTCAGTGTTAGTGTTATTTTGCAAAGTAAAACCTAAATAATTAGGTGTATTATAAGTAATTGAAGTATTTGTGATATCATTCCCATTTTCTCTCATTATTACTTTACTAACCGTTTTTACCTCAGTAACGGTGTTCGGTGATAAAACTTCAATGTCAGTAACATAATAAGTGATAAAGCTTCTTCTTACTGTAAAACGCACCCTTGCGTTTTGATAATTATACCTAACACTACTACTATATGTCCAACCGGCAAAGGCATTAGGAGTAGTATCCTTTTCTTTTGCAGTATAATAAGTTTCCTCACCAGTAAAAAAGCGGTAAAACTTTAAACTTCCTGGCAAGTTAGAATCTACCCTTCCTACCATATCAATAGTTTCATCCATATTCATAATATTTTTAAAAGTGGTTGATCTCATCGCCCCATAATTACCACGTTGCAGTCTTCCAAAAATACCGCCAAAACCTCTTCGCGCTTGTTGATAAGTTTCAATTAAATATGATGCGCTTGCATTACCGCGATATAAAATATACTGATCATACTCGTCAATACCATAATAACGATTCAAATCATCAAAATTTTCATCGCTTTTATAATAAAATTCATTATACTTATTATCAGTTATAAACACTCTATTATTGTTATAAGCACCAATTTTAATCGCTTTTATTCTACCATAATGAACAGCGGTATTAATCTCTACCCACGTAACTGGTGTGTAAGTAGAAGTTCCCCCTAAAATATAAGTAGCACCGACAATCCCGCCAGCAACGTCAGTAGAACTAATAACGCCATGGTTTAACATTCTTACCATCTTAGTTAACCCATAAGCAATAACTCCACCAGCTGAAGCATTTATACCTGGCCTCATCGCGTTAGCAACGTTATTACCGCTTGCATTACCAACCGCGACCCGTCTTGTAGGTCTAGCGGTATCATCACCATAACTTCCTACATTAGCGGTTACTGCATAAATATTACCAAAATTAAGTCCATTGGAAAGAAGACTTTCTCCAGCGGGATCTTCTTCTCCTACGATTGCGGTTGTAAAAGGACCAGCTATTACTGTACTGCTGTCGTTACTAAAAGTTCCACTTGCCAACTCCACACTTAAGGCGACACCTAAAATGCCACCACTTCTAACATACTCTTTTGCTTTCCCATAAACATCGCCATTATTAGCAGTATCGATAACCTCAGCGACGATACCAACTGCGCCTTCTTTATGCCCTTCTAACTCAGTACCACTAATATCTCCTAATGCTCCTACTATTCCTCCTAATACTAAACCACCTGTATAAGCGATACTAATCCCACCAAAGGTAGAATTATTAGTGGTGGAGACGTTAGTTGTCGCGGCGAAATGAGATACGGAATAAGTTGAACTATTTGTATATTCAATTAAACCACTATTAGCGGCGTCTTTAATTAAATTATAATTAAAAGTATTAATCCCTCCCACAAAAGTATTTGCGGTTCCATTAATATCTCTAACATTACTATTATAAGTTGAAGTTATCTTTCCTAAATTAAAAGCGTTAATAATCTCGCCGACATTTAAATTAACAATTCCAGCAACGTATAAGTTTCTTACAAATAACGTTGCTTTAAAAGTAGAGTGAGAGAAACTAGGGCCGGTTACTGTTCCTGAAACTTCAGTATCACCTTTAATTCCTGCGGTAATAATATCACCTTCATTAACGACGTTATTCATTTGATAAGCCCGGTTATCAAAAGCTAAAATCCAGGCTACTCCTGCTACGTAAATACTATCACTAGTATTTTTAATTCTAAGGACGCTAACATCGCCGCTATTAGTGACGTTATAATAATCGATTCTCGTTGCTTGAGTGATATTAGAAACCTTTAGTTTTACTGCTACATTAATATCGCTACCACTACTACCGACTGTTAAACTACCATAATTAACGACGTATTTTAAAATGTTATAAACATCATTAACAGAACTAAAAAAGAAAGCTAAGGCGATTTCATTAGGAACCTCACCATTACTATTATTAAAATAACTACTACCAACTTGATAATCAAAAGTATTATAAGCTCTTGATAAAGTAAGACCACTACTAACGGTATTATCGATTACTGTAGAAGCGTAATAGATGTATTTATTGTGGTTTTGATAACCAAAATAGTTAATCTCAAAACCAGCCTTATTAACGAGATAACTGACCTCTGCGTTTTCTTTATCGGTACTGACAACTCCAATGCCAGCTAAATATAAATAACTATTATTATCTAGATAAGCACCTTTAAGTAGACCTCTATTTTCAAACCTACCATTATAAACAAGATCTCCGCTATTTAACTTAAAGCCATAACCTTTTAAATTACCAAAAATACCACCACTATAATGATGGGCTTTATTACCAGCTTTACCTTTAATTAAACCACTATTAATAGTGCCTACATTAGTTAAATAAGTAAGACTATTATCACTAGCTGTAAAGTTATTTAAAAGACCAATTATTCCTCCAGTGAAAGTTTCTACTAAACCATTTGTTTGATAGTTAGTATCGTTGGAACTAACACCATAAAGATCCATTTCATTAAAACTATTATTGATTATTATCTTTCCATCATTTGCGCCGATAACGCCGCCAACATGAAATTTGGCAATGATGTTTCTATTATTAAAATTATGAATGTTTTCTTTTATTTCCCCATAACCATTTTTAGTTATTAAACCAACATCTTGAAACTTACCATTCCCAAAGCCAACTAATCCCCCAACATAAGTAAGACCTAAGCTACTACTACCTAAATCGATGTTAGCGTTGCTTAAAACATTTTCAATCGTGCCGCCTTTTAATCTTCCCGCAATCATTCCTACATAAAAGGTCTTACCATAATGACTATCACTATCGGTAACTGTAATTTCATTATTTAAAAAGTTAATGTTTTTAACAGTACCACTTAACTCACTAAATAAAGCTAAATAATAATTACTACCCACTAAATAAGGTTTAGCGATCTTTAAACGAGTAATAAACTGGGGATCTCCTTCATTGATGCTCGTTAAAACTCCACTAAACTGTTTTTCGATAGGAGAAAAGTTATCGAAGTTAATAAAATCTAAATCATTAGTAAGTTTATAAGTATGTTTATCAAAAGACTTACCCTCTTTTTCCGTAATCATTTTAATTAAACGGCTAAAAATAATAAAATCAAGTTCATCATTTATCTCATAATAACCATTTAGATAATTAAGACTGTGTAAGGAAGGAAAACCATCGGCAGGATAAAAATGCCACTCTGAAAAACGCTCACTTGTTAAAGGAAACTCATTAATATTGACGTTACTGCCCTCTTTATAAGCACTCTCACTATAAGACTTAACATCATCATCATTAGTATTTATAGCTTCTTTTAAACTATTAGTAATATTAGTTAAATAACTAACACCTTCTAAACTACCATCATTAATTAAATAAAAAGCTTCAATTTGGGTAAAACGATCTTTAGTACTATTATCATTTAAAACCTTATTACTAATTAAAAAACTATTATAAATCTTTCCACCAAC
>DUQU01000034.1 GCA_012837645.1 Acholeplasmataceae bacterium
AGCATAGGCTATCGTTATCAACGTTACTCCTAATACTATTAAAATTGTTGGCATTAAAAATTCTCCTTTTTAAAAATATATAACCATTTTAACTTATTTTGAAAACGTTTTCAAGAAAAACTTTTAAAAAAAAAGGAAGCGAACTTCCTTAAGTTTGAATATTGCGATCGGTTTCACTTTGTTCCGTAGAAATTAAAACAGGAACAGTCACCGGCCTTTTTCTTAAAGTTTGATAAAGATATTTATTAACTTCATCCCTAATATTAAGCTTTAAATCATTCCAATTAATAAACCTATTTTTAAAATGATTAAAACATTCATTTTGATAAATTACAATCACTTCTTTTTTGACTTCATCAAGATCACTAGAAGTTAAAAAGCCTTTTGTAATAACCTCAATCTCCCCTTTGATTTCCTTTGTTCTAGGGTTAATATGGCCAATAATAATTAAAACACCATCTTGACTAAGCATTTCTCTATCGTGAATAACGATATCATTTAAATTGCCAACATCTGAGCCATCAATTAAAATATCGCCATGGCGAAATCGATGTTTTTGCATCGTTGCTTTTCCATTAATTATTTTAAGCAAGTCGCCATTATCTAGTAAAAAGACATTTTCTTTGCTGTAACCCATTTCTTTCGCTATTTCTCTTACTTCAAATTGCATCCGATAATCACCAATAACAGGCATAATATAGTGAGGATTAGTAAGGGAAATCATCATCTTAACTTCATCTTTTGTAGCGTGGTTAATCGTTAAATAATCTTTTTCAATCACATTAATTTTAGCCTCAGTTCGGTATAAAGTGTCCAAAGTTTTAGCAGCCATTTTTTCCGTACCAGGAATTGGTGAGGTGACTACCAAAATAGTATCATCATTATTAATATGGATTAAGCGATCACTTTTGTTGACCATCCTTTGGAGCATATAAAAAGGTTCATGACGATCTCCGGTAACTAAACAAACTAAATCAGGATCATCATTTTTATTTTTGTCATCGATAAATTTCAAATTGATTAAACGATTTTTAGGAACTACTAAATAGTGTTTGTCAATGGCGATATCAACAATTTTTTGAGCTTTTCTCCCAATAATTGCGATCCTTTTATCGAATTTTAAGGCGATATTAATCACCTTTTGAATCTTTTGTAAATCAGAAGAAAAAAGTGAGACAATAATTCTATCAGTAGCGCGTTGAAAGACTTTTGTAATTTCATTAGTTAATTTTTCTTCTCTGCCACCGTCGGTCGCTAAGATTGAACCTAAAGACTCTACCATTAAGAGCGTTACTTTATTTTCAGCAAGTTTAGTTAATTTGGTAAAGTCAGTTTGATAATTTTTATCACTCGATTGATTTAACGTAAAATCACTAGTATAAAGAATCGCTCCATCTTTAGTTTCAATAACGATGGCAACACTTTCTGGAATTGAATGGGTTGTTTTAACAAAAGAAACTTTGACATCTCCAAATGTCAATAAGGAACTATCATCGATAACATTAAATTCAAAATTAGCCAAGTTTAACTTTTTTTCTTTAAAATTGTCTTTAATAATTTCCATTGTAAAAGCAGTCGCGAAAATTGGCGCTCTTAATTCTCTAATCATATGGGTTAACGAACCGATATGATCTTCATGAGCATGCGACATAAAGAAACCTTTAATTTTATCTTTTTTATTAGTTAAAACACGGTAATCAGGAATAATCTCATCAATACCATAAAGTTCACTAGTAGGATATTTAATGCCGGCATCTAAAATAAAGATCGCCTCATCAACTTCTACTATATACATATTTTTTCCGTTTTCGCCCAGTCCACCTAAAGCATAAACATGAATTTTCAAAATACCACTCCTCATTTAATTTAACAGTAAATGTCATAAGTATTATATACTTATCTTGCCTTAATTACAACCCAAATCAATCTTTAAAGAAAAAAGCAATCTTTTTTAGTATAATAATAGTGGTGATAATATGATTAAACATCCACTTCCAAAAAAAAGATATACTAAAAAAACTACTACTAGCAATTTAGGGATGACTTTAGAAAATGACATCGAGGCGACTAATAATTACTATTTAGAAACCAAAAGAGCGGTAATTTATAAAAAGCCAACCCCAATTCAAGTCGTTAACGTTAGTTATCCTGCACGTAATAAAGCGAAAATAATTGAAGCTTATTATAAGATACCATCAACAACTGATTTTAATGGTATTTATAAAGGTTATTATCTCGACTTTGATTGTAAGGAAACTAAATCTTTAACTTCTATACCCTTGAAAAATGTTCACCCGCACCAAATTATGCACTTAAAAGCGATTACTGAGCAAAATGGTATTGGCTTTTTAATTGTCCATTTTTCCAGTCACGATGAACATTATTATTTACCATTTGAAGTGCTTTATCACTACTATCAAGAATCATTGCAAGGAGGAAGAAAGTCAATTCCTTATCAAACCTTTGTAAAAAAAGGGTATTTAATTCCCTTTTCCTTAAATCCACGTCTTGATTATCTCGCTGTCATTGACAAATATATTATTCCTAATTTATAATCTTAATCCAAGCTGTCTTTTATATACTAACCTTACAAAGATTTTTCTAGGAATAATTTTACTAAAAAAATAAATTAGTTTAGATTTAAAGCCCGGAATGACAAGTTCTTTTTTACTAGAAACTGCTTTATAAGCCACAAAATAAGGATCATATTTATATGATTTTTCTTTTGTTTTGGCTAAAAGATGAAAATTGGATTTAGTAGCTCCCGGACAAACTAATTGGATAAAAACTGCCTTTTCTTTATTTTCTTTAATTATTGCATTTACTAAAGAATTGTTATAAGCCTTACTGGCATAATAGGTCGCGGAGCCAGGGCCTGCAAAAAAGCCAGCTAAGGAAGAAACATTAATAATTCTCCCGCTTTTATTAGTAACCATAATTTTTAAATAATGTTTTAAAAGTGCTTGAAAGGCTATGACATTTAAATTGATTATTTCTTCTTCATCTTTAAAATCCGCCTCTAAAAAATCTTTTGATAACCCTCTACCAGCATTATTAACAAAAGCGTCTAGGCTGTAATTGCTAGTATAATTAAAAAGACTTTTCCGGTCCGCTTCTTTAGTTAAATCAGCGACAAATATCATCACTTTATTATGGTATTTGTGTTCTAATTCCCGTTTCGCATTTACTAAATTATTTAAGTTTCTTGAAGTTAGAATTAAGTCGTATCCTAAATCAGAAAAAACCCTCGCGAAGCCATAACCTATTCCTGTAGCACCACCGGTTATTAAAGCGATCATTTAATTATTCCTTCAATTAAAGTAATTGTTTTTTTATCATTTCCGATTATAATTGCTTCTTTTAATAAAGTTAGTGCTTCTTTGACTCCCTTTTCTTGAGCGTGAATTTCAGCGATAACATCACCTTTTTTCACGTAAGCGCCAATTTTCTTTTTAAAGGAAAGACCAACAGTATGATCGATTTCGTCATCTTTTTGAGCTCTTCCCGCTCCTAAAACCATCGCAGCGAGGCCAATTTTTTCGGTTTCCATTTTTTCAATATAACCATTTTTTTCTGCTTTAAAAGCGACGATTTGTGGGGCTTTTTTAAAGAGATCAGGGTTTTTTATTTGAGCGCTATTACCACCTTGTTTTTCGACCATTTCAATGAGTTTATTTAAAGCTTCCTTCGTGGCGATTTTTTCTTTCATTAATTGGATTGCTTCATCGCCTTTAGCTAAATTAGCCGCCTCCATTAAAAGCGCTCCAATTGTAAAGGTGACCGTTTCCAAGTCTTTTGGACCCTCACCGTTTAAAGTTTCAATCGCTTCGATTACTTCTAAGCTATTACCGATATTATTCCCCAGTGGTTCATCCATATTAGTTAAAACAGCTTGAACTTTTTTATTTGCTAGAGCGCCAATTTCAACCATTAATCGAGCTAGTTTTTCTGCTTCCTTTATTGTTTGCATAAAGGCACCACTTCCGACTTTCACATCTAAACAAATAATATCAGATCCTGAGGCTAATTTTTTTGACATTATCGATGAGGCAATTAAAGGAATCGAAGGGACAGTACCTGTTACATCCCGAAGTGCATATAATAATTTATCGGCAGGGGTAATGTTTTTTGATTGACCAATCACAGCCAAATTAATTTCATTTACTTGCTTAACGAAATCTTCTTCAGTCAGCTCTATTTTAAAATTTTCGATGCTTTCTAACTTATCAAGTGTTCCTCCAGTATGACCTAATCCACGACCACTCATTTTCGCAAACTTAAGTCCCACCGCCGCCATTAAAGGCGCTAACACTAACGTGACCTTATCACCAACACCACCTGTTGAATGTTTATCTACTTTTAAACCCTCAATAGCACTTAAATCAAAAACATCGCCACTATCACGCATCGCAATTGCTAAATCAGTAGCTTCTTTTTTAGTCATACCATTAAAATAAATCGCCATCAATAAACTACTCATTTGATAGTCAGGGATAGTGCCATTAGTATAATTTCTTATTACAAATTCTAATTCTTCTTTACTAAGAATTTGGTTGTCTCTTTTTTTGATGATAATATCTATTATTCTCATCGTTTCACCTTCTTCTTTATTGTTTTACAAATGAACTTTAATTAAGTTATTTATTTTTTCAAAAACTAATTCACCAATTTCCACAGATGTTAAGTTTTGGTACTCATCATATTCAATTGGTTTACCAACGATAATTTTAACTTTAGTTCTTCTCCAAGGCAAATTAAACTTAACCTGCATGGAACCGATAATCGCCATTGGAACAATCGGCACTTGCGGTTTCGTCGCTAATCTAAATGCTCCCGGTTTAATATTCATTAAGTAAGGATTAGACCAAGAAAGAATTCCCCCTTCAGGAAAGATTGCTAAAGAAGCTCCCTTTTCAACGTTTTTAATCCCTTTAATAATTTCTTTAATCGATTCTCTATCGCTTTCTCTATTAATATTAATGGAACCAATCGCAGCTAACCATGTTTTAACAAAAGGAATTTTGAAAATAGCTGATTTGGCGGCGAATCCTAAAGGCCTTCTTAGTGCAGAAATAATAATAAAAGGATCAGTGTTTGAACGGTGATTACTATAAAGAACAAAATTATTTAAGGGCAGATTTTCCTTTCCGACAACAGTAACGATTTTAATTTTTAACATTAAAAGCGCAAAGTCGGAAATCATTCGCGCATAAAAGTGGTTACCACGGCTTGTAATTTCTCTTCTTTCTGCTAAAAAAGAGCCGCCAATAAAAGTTATTAAAAAAACAACTACACCACTAATTAAACCAGCAAATATCCAGAAAGGAAGAAACCAAAGACTAAGGCTTAAAAAGTTAGTTAATAAAAAGGTTACTAATCCAGCTACTAAAAGAATAAAAGTCAAAATAATCATTTTGTTTTACCATAAACCATAAATTTTAAATCGGGATTTAAACCTGCTTTCTCGTTTAGAACTTTAAAATCATCAACCAAATCAAAGTAAGGAAAATGAGTATCACCTTGATATGGTTTTAAAATCCAAGTAATATAAAGCTTATCAGCAACCTCTAAAGCAAGTTTAAAAATAGCTGAACCACCTAAAACCCATAATTCATCTTGGTATCCTTTTAAAAACTCTTGGGCATCACGTACCATAGTAACATCGGTAATTGTCTTACTTCTACTAGCAACATAAACTTTTTTAAAAGGAAAAGGAGTATTTTTGTAATAACCTTTCATTGAATAATAAGTATTTATTCCCATTAGGACGGTTTTATTAGCGGTAAGACTTTTAAAATAGTTTAAATCTTCTTGATAACGCCAAGGAAGTTTATTGTTTTTCCCAATCAACCAATTAATATCCATTGCCCAAATTAAATTAATCATACCGCAACAGCTCCTTTAATCGCAGGATGAGATTGATAATCTACTAGTTTGAAATCGCCATATTCAAAGTCTAAAATATTAGTGGTGTCGCGAGTAATAATCATTTTAGGAAGTGGTTTCGGTGTCCGAGAAAGTTGCAGTTTTATTTGCTCAAGATGATTATCGTAAATGTGAGCGTCTCCTAAAGTATGAACAAACTCTCCTACTTCTAAATTAGTAACTTTAGCAACCATCATTAATAGCAAACTATAGCTAGCGATATTAAAAGGAACACCTAAAAAGATATCAGCACTTCTTTGATATAATTGCAGTGATAGTTTACCTTCATTAACATAAAACTGAAACAATAAGTGACAGGGAGGCAAAGCCATTAAGGGAAGATCTTTAGGATTCCAAGCATTAACAAGCAATCTTCTTGAATGAGGATTACTTTTAATTTCTTCGATTACTCCTAAAAGTTGATCAACGCCATTAAAATCACGCCATTGTTTTCCGTAAACAGGACCCAAATCACCATATTTTTTGGCAAAGTTATCATCTTCCTTTAATTTTTTTACAAACTCAGTTAAAGACTCATTTTGATAATCCTTACTATTTTTATACCACTCATAAGGCCACTCATTCCAAATTCTAACATTATTATCGACTAAATATTTGATATTAGTAGAGCCCTTTATAAACCATAAAAGCTCATGAATAACCGCTTTTAAATAAACCTTTTTAGTTGTTAGGAGCGGAAAGCCATCAGCTAAATCAAACCTCATCTGATAACCAAAAGTCGAAATTGTCCCAGTGTTAGTACGATCTTTTTTGGGTTCGCCATTTTTTAAAAGGTGCCGGCATAATTGTAAATACTGTTTCATTTTGCTAACTCATATAAACTTTCGGCATAAATCGCCACCATCTTCACTAACTCATCGATATCGATAAATTCATTAGGTTGATGAATAAGGTTATTAGTGCCAGGAAATTCAGGACCAAAAGCAACACTATTTTCCATCGCTCTTGCATAAGTTCCTCCCCCAGTTGTTAAAGGAAGAGCGTCAAAATCTTTACTATGTTTTTTATAAACATTTAAAAGCGTTTTAACTAAAAAAGAATTAGGATCGACATATAAACTTTTTTGATGACTAATTAACTCTGCTTCATGACCTAAAACTTCAAAAAGAGCGATCATCTTTTTAATAAGTTCTTCGCTGTCGACATTGTTAGGGTAACGAGGATTAATAATAATTTCAAAGCCCTTCTCATCATAATTAAATAAACCCGCGTTAATAGTTAAAGAACCTGTTTCTTGGTCTTTAAAATCAACACCCATTTTTTTACCATAACTATCATTTAATAAATAAGTATCAATTAAATCAATAAAACCATTATTAAGATCAATCTCTTTAAAAAATTCAATCATTATATAGGCGGCATTAAGACCTAATTGCGGTGTCGCACCATGGGCGCTTTTGCCTTCGATGGATAAGTGCAAATAATCATCTTTGATATTTGTTTTACCTTGATAATTATGTTTTTTCAAATATTCAAGAAAAGCAGTTTCATAAATTTTGCTGTTTAAAATTACTTGGCAAGAATCAGGCACCATATTATCTCTAAGACCAGCTTTAAAACTTAATAGTGGCCCCGCTTCATAAGCACCGCTAATTTTCATTCTTAAAATCCCTTTTTCAGCATAAGTTAATGGAAAAGAGGCATCAGGGATAAAACCATAAAGTGGCTGTTCAGGAAATTGCTTAAAATAATAATTTATGCCACGCCATTTTGTTTCTTCATCGGTGCCTAATATTAGTTTTATTCTTTTTTGTAATGGGAGTTTTAATTCTTTTAAGATTTTAAGAGCATAATAAGCAGCCATCGTCGGACCTTTATCATCAGTAGCCCCACGAGCGATTATTTTATTATCAATTATTTTCGCCTCATAAGGAGGAGAGTCCCAATTGCTTCCCGCCGGAACAACATCTAAATGCCCCATCACTCCGATATATTCAAAAGCATTCCCTAATTCAATGTGGCCAGCATAACCACTGACATTTAAAGTTTTAAATCCATCGCTTTCTCCTAATGCTAACATCATTTCCAAAGCATCGTTGATACCCTTTCCAAACGGCGCAGGGCTGTCAGGATTAAACTCTTCAAGTTCAGAATTAATTTTAAGTAATTTTTGGGTGTTTTTTATTAAAGAGTCTTTTTGTTTTAAAGCCTCCTGGTAAAAATCTATTTTCATGATATCATCTCCATGCCTCTAATTATATATTATTTCCCGCTTTACATCAACAAAGATAACAGCGCCTTTATTTACTAATACAGAAAAAGCACTCTATTAAGCTAAAAAAACGCTTGAAAGCGTCTTTTCATTTAAAACTTTTAAAAATTTTAATTATTTTTATTTGGACTTGATAAGTAAGTCACTCTTTCCCCGATTAACTCCAGTGTTTTGTAGTCATTGTCTTGATATTTAACATGTTTCATTTGTAAACGAGCTCTTAAAGCGATTAAAGTTCCTTTTACACAATATTGACTTAAATTTTCCGCTAAACCTTGCCAGAGGGTTACCGGAATAAAGTCAGTTTCGTAAATACCATCCAAATTTTTAAAACATCTTTGCACGGCAATTTGAAACGATAAAACTTTTTTACCATCATCTAAAATCTTAAGTTCGGGATCGTGAGTTAATCTTCCGATTAAAATAACTTGGTTTAACATAATATCACTCCTTTAAAGCTAGTATATAAAGAAGTCAACAACAAAACAAAGTACAATCCGAGTAATGTTTTTAATCTTTTAAAAGGTAATTACATCAAAAAAGAGCCCTTTTAATGAAGGCTCTTTTATTAAGTTTGGATTCTCTTAATTTTTTATTATAAAAACAATTATTTTGCCTTTTCGGGATTAATTAAGAAAGTCGTCATATTTTTTGCCTTAATATCGCTTGCAAGAGCGCTTAAATCAGCAATTGTTAACGATTCGATTAGTTGCGGAATATCAAACAATGTAATTCCGTAAGGAAGAGTTGACATAAAGGAAATATTAAAGTTTTCTAAACTATTTAAAGCTCTAATAAATCCACCTTGCATCACTTTCTTTTCTCTTGCAAAGGCAGCTTCGTCGATCGTTTTTCGTTTTAAGTTGACTAATATTCGCTTAATTTCTTGCTCCAACAATGCTGGTTTTTCAGTCATAGATGCCACGAGTAAAGCTAAAGCACCAACGCTTTGCATTGGACTAAACATAAACGATTGATTAATAAGACCTTTTTTAAGTAAGTTTTGGTAATTATCACTTGTAGGCGATAAATACATTTTAAGTAAAATACTTAATGCTAACTCTTGTTGGTAAAGTTTGGTAATGTTTTCTGCTGGTGTTAATTTAAAACCTACTCCTAAATAAGGCATGTTAACACTCATTGAAATCTCTTCACTTGGTTTGACAATTGCTTTTGGCTCTTTTGGTAAAAACCTTTTAATAGGTGCGACTTTTTCAAATCCTTTTTTAGCCTGATTTTCTTCTATTAAAGAGATAATCTCTTTATGGTCAAAATTACCAATTACTGTTAAAACCATATTTGATGGATGATAAAAGGTATGATACGCTTGATATAATTTGTGAGCTGTAATTTTGTGAATTGATTCCATCGTGCCGATAATTTCAGTATTAAGAGGATGGTTTTTATAAAGGTTTCTAAAAATACCATACATCAATCTTTGGTTAGGATAATCTTGATACATTAATAGTTCTTCGGCGATAATTCCTTGTTCTTTTTTAACACTACCAGCGGTAAAATAAGGCGTTTGGACAAAATCAAGCAAGTAATTTAATGCCTCCTTGATGTTTTTAGTACCGCTAAATAAATAACTAGTTTTATCAAAACTGGTAAAAGCATTAGGACTAACTCCAAAACTGCTAAGTTTCTCAAAAGCATCGCTTTTATCTGGCATCGCGAATAGTTTGTGTTCTAAAAAGTGGGCGATTCCAGCTGGTTGATTGACTTTTCTAGTTTTTCCAATCGGAATAAAACTTTGATCAAAAGAACCATAATTAGTAGTAAATGTGACGAAAGTTTTATTATAATCGGTTTTAGGAATTAAATAAACTAATAATCCATTAGCTAATTCTTTTGAATAAACGTGTTCATTAAATTGTTGGTAATATTGATGTTTCATTTGTTATCCTCCGGAGCTAAAATATATAAAATATCTTTTTTAACTAAATTCGCTACTTCCACTACTTCAGCACTAGTGACGCTTTCAATCTTTGCGATTCGTTCTTCTAAAGTTTTCTTATTGTTTAGAAGATGTCTCGTATAAAGTGCTTCTAAGCTTTGATTTTGTGCGTCTTCTAATTCTTTAAAGCGATTGATAAGTGTTTGTTTAGATAAATTTAATTCGGCTTCTTTTAATTTATTAGTTTGCAAGTCTAGAAGTTGTTCATCGATAACTTTTAAAGCTAAATCGACTCGATCTTTATCAATACCTGAATAAATAAACATAAAACCTTTAAAAGGATCATATTGTGAGGAGATGTAATAACATAAAGAATGTTTTTCTCTCACGTTTAAAAACAATCTTGAATGAATTCCACCACCTAAAGCAGTATTAAAGACGACTGCAGCGTGGTAAAGTTTATCATTAGCTCTTATTGGTAAACGATAACCAAGATTAACTTTTGATTGAGAGATGGTATCAGTTTCTACGATTGTTTTTGGTTCGAGAACTTCTTTGTTTTGAAAATCGATAACTTCTAGTTCGTTATTATCTTCTTGAAAGGTTTCTTTTAAAAGTGCCATTTCTTCTTCGTTTAAATCACCAGAAAAGACAACATCAAGACTATTAGTTTTTAACATCTTTTGATAATAGTTATTAACCTTTTGATAACTTAAAGCAAGGACGTCTTCTTCTTTACCTGAAACTTGAAGTCCATAAGTTTCATTTTTAAACATTTCTTCAGACATTCTTTGTAAGGCAAAGCGAGTTTTATCATTTTTTAAAGCCCGAATCTTTTCTAATAACATTCTTTTTTCAATTACAAAGTCTTTTTTAGGTACGTTGCTTTGATAAATAATTTCTTGAAGCAATGCTACTACTTTTTCAAATAAAGGTTCATCAGTAAAATCAGGATTAATAAAACTAATTCCAAATTCTAAAATAGATAAGTTACCTTTTTTAGTAACCTTGGCAACTAATGAGGCACCATAAAGATCATCTAAAGCCTCTTGAAGTAGCTTACGGGTTGGATAAGTTTTGGTGCGTGTTTTTAATAAATTTGGTAATAAGGCTCTAAAGCCGATATGTTCTTTTTTTATTTCTTCTTTAAATTTAATACCAAGATAAGATGTTTTAAATTTCTTTTGTTTATCAATAATCATTTTAGATAACCTCCAAAGCTAATTCCATCATCGCCGTAAAAGCTTTTTCTCTTTCTTGGGCGGTGGTAACTTTTTTCGTTACTAGTGAATCGGAAATAGTTAACAGGCAAGCTGCTTTTTTATTTAAGGCTTTCGCATTAGCGAATAAAGCAAAAGCTTCCATTTCTACACATAAACATTGCTGCTCTTTAAAGAGGGTTTCATGAACGGAACCACCGGGACGATAAAAGACATCAGAAGAATGGATTGTTCCAATTGTTAATGGTAGTGCTAGTTTTTCTGCTTTTTTAATTATTTTATTAGTGAGGCTTTTAGTGGCGGAAAGTTTTTTTCTGTTACTAACTCCCATCGTTTTAGCATAACTAGATTCGCTATAAGCATGACTTGCTAAAACAACATCATACAAATCAAGCTTGTCGCTATAAGCACCTGCGGATCCCACTCTAATAATTTGTTCAACATCATAAAATTTAAAAAGCTCATAAGAATAAATTCCAATTGATGGCATTCCCATTCCAGAGCCCATTACGGAAACTTTTTTACCTCGGTAGTTTCCAGTATAACCAAACATGTTTCTTACTGTATTAAATTTGACGATATCAGTTAAGTACTTTTCAGCAATAAACTTCGCTCTTAAAGGATCGCCAGGCATTAAGACAGTTTTAGCAATTAAACTTTTATCTTCCAGTTCAATATGCGGTGTAGGTATCATAATTCAATTTTGCATTCTTTATATTAAAAGGCCTTTTATTATAAAGAAGCTTCCTTTCATATTAAAAATATTTTGGCCTTATTTAATAACTTTTTTCATCATTTGTTGTTTTTTTAGTAACGATGTTAATACCTTGAGATGCGCCGATTCGATTGGCACCAGCTTCAATCATTGCTTGAGCATCTTCGTAAGTTCTGATTCCTCCAGAAGCTTTTACTCCTAAATCCGTTTTGACCGTTTCTCGCATTAAGCTCACATCCTCAACTGTCGCCCCACCTCGAGAAAATCCTGTTGATGTTTTAACGAAGTCAGCTCGCGCTTCTTTTGCGATCAAACAAGCTTTAACGATTTCTTCTTTGCTTAAATTGCTAGTCTCTAAAATAACTTTTAATGTTTTATCTCCGACTGCGCTTTTAACAGTTTGGGTTTCTTTTAAAAGGTAATCATAATCTTTATTTTTAAGTGCGTTTTGATTAATAACCATGTCGATTTCATCAGCACCAGCTAAGATTGCTTCTTCAGTTTCTAAAAACTTTATTTTTGTAGTTGAAGTACCGTGAGGAAAACCGACGACAGTACAAACTAAAACGCCACTATTTTCTAATTGTTTTTTTGCTAAACTAACATAAATAGGATCGACACAAACACTCATAAAGTCATACTTGCGTGCTTCTTCGCATAATTTGATAATCTCTTCCTTGGTGACGGTTGGTCCTAATTTAGTATGATCGATATATTTATTTAAAGTCATCTTTATCTTCTCCTTTGTTAACTTTTGTTAATATCAATAAGTTGTTTTAATAATACTTGTTTAAATTTATAATTGATCGGTGTTACTTTAATTTTTTTAACAATTTTGTGCACTCTTTTAATCTTTTTAACAGCGATAACTTTTGTATTTTCAATAAAACCAGGCACGGAAACAGTAAAGCGCTCTAATTTCGCCATCACTTCTTCAAAAGGTAAAATTCGTTTTTCATTACCAAAAGTATAAAAAATATAACTTAAATGGGGTGGAAAAACTGTTTTTGTATTTTCTTTCCAATCGATTGCGAAATAAATGCGTTCATTTTCATCTTTAATAATTAAATAATTAGGAACGATAACTTCTTGTTCCTTATAAAAACGATAGAGATCGTATTGTTCATAAAGGTATTTTAAACAATCATTTAATTTGCTTTCTGGAAAATAATAATAGTCGGTTAATTCATATTGGTGTTTATCTTTAAAGTTTTGTTTGGCAATTTCAAAACTTCTTAAAATAACTTCTCTTTTATACTCCATTACGTCTTCTAGTAAATAATTAAAACAAAAGAGTTCAAAAGTTTTAATCAGTTTTTCAACCACTTCAAAAACTAATTTAGCACTAAAATTGGGCGTTAAAAGCGAAATTTCAAACCGAAAATTAACATCTAAGTATTGAGGACTAAGTTTATAAATCTCAGCAACATTAGATTTTTTCGATAAGACAAAATAAGCCTTTAAATTAATAATGGGCAAATGATATAAGATTTTGACTTCTAAGTCGTCTGCTTCAGTTGGTAATAAGGTAGCTTCGGGATAATCATCAAAAAAAGATAGTATTTTCTCAAAATCTAAAGTTCTAACTTTTTCTTTAAAAAAATGCAATTTAAACTTTTTCATTGTATCACCCACTTTATTTTAGCATAAAAGCTTTTTAATACCCACTTTAAAGTGTGAATTTTACTTCATTTTCTTTTAAAATGTTAAGAATTTTTGTTCTCGTTCTTTCTTGGACTAACGGTGCGATGGTAATATAATTATTGAAATAACCATAAACATCACTATTTTTATCTTCATTAATAGCTCTTCTAGTATAGGTAGGATAATAATTATTTCCTTTAATAATAAATTCATTAGGAGAATAATTAATGCCTTGATGAGCAAAATATATTCCTTTTGGTGTGCTATCTTCAAGAGGATAGTTAATATTTAAAAGATAATCACTAGAAACGAGTTCATTAGCTACTAAAGTTTTAATAATTGAGAGCGTATATTTTTTAGCATTAGAATACTTTAAAAAAGGGCTACTAACAGCGATCGCAGGGATTTTCAAATAAAGAGCTTCAACTGCCGCCCCGACTGTTCCAGAATGAATAATATTAGAACCGATATTGGCACCTTCATTTATTCCTGAGACAAAGAGATCAAATTTAATTCCTTTAAATAAAACTTCGCTCATCCTAGTACAATCAGCAGGATAACCATTAATCCGGTAAGCTTTGATGACGCCAGGATAAAAAATTTCTTTTATTTTGATTTTTTTTCTAATGGTAATTGCGTTTGACATTCCGGAATGATGCTTTTTAGGAGCTAAAACATAAAGTTGACCGAGTGGTTTTAACAACTCGATTAAAATTTTTAATCCTTCTGCTTGATAGCCATCATCATTTACGATTAAGATTTTCATTTAAAACTCCTTCACAACGCTCACAAAGATGATCTTCGTTGACTTTTTCAACGATATTCCAACAACGTTCACATTTAACACCGCTTGCGAGAGTTGCTTCAACGACTAATTTTTCACTTTCAACAAATTTTATTGACGCTACCATTAAGACTTGCTGGTAATTGGCAGCTAGTTTATTAAGAGAGGTTAACATTTCTTGGGGAAGATAAATAGTTAAAGCTGCTTCTAAAGACTTTCCAATCGTCCCTTTTTGTCTTAAAAGCTCTAAAGTTTTTAAAACTTCATCTCTAATTACCATAAAATCTTGATATTCTTTTCTTAAATCAAACTGATAATGGACAACCTCATCCATTCTCTCTAAGTAAATATCAGCCTTTTTCTCCCAAGGTAGTAACCAATAAACTTCACTTGTAGTGTGAGGGATAAGCGGATTTAAAAGCTTTAAAATTGTCATTAAGTGCTGATAAATTACTGTTTGCGCAGTTCTTCTTTTTAAACTGTTTTGAGCTTCAACATATAAAATATCTTTAGAATAATCAAAATAATAAGCTGATAAATCATTAGTCATATAATTGGTAACGTAACGATTCACTAAATCGAAACGGTAATGATCATAAGCTTGATAAGTTTTTTCTTTTAAGTCTTCCAGCTTAACTAACATCATTTTCGCTAAATTATCCATTTCTTCAAAAGGTACTTTGTTTTCTTGATAACTAAAATCAAATAAATTAGCGATCATAAACCGAAAGGTGTTTCTAATTTTACGATAAGATTCGCTATTTTGTTTTAAGGTTTCGGGACCAATTTTAACATCTTGAAAATAATCGACACTACTAACCCATAATCTTAAAATATCGGCACCTAATTGTTTTGATACCTTAGTAGGGTCAACGGTATTTCCTTTGCTTTTACTCATCGCTATTCCCTTTTCATCTAAAACGAAGCCATGAGAGATTACAGCTTTATAAGGTGCTTTACCATAAGCGACAGTTCCTGTCGTTAAACTGGAATTAAACCAGCCTCGGTATTGATCACTACCTTCAGAATATAAATCAGCAGGATAGGAAAGTTGATGTCTTTTTAAAATTTGATAAGAAGAGCCACTGTCAAACCAAACATCCATCGTATCGGTTTCTTTGCTAAAAATTCCTGATGGGCTATCGGGATGTTGATATGAAGCTGGCAATAACTCTTTAGCATCCTTTAAAAACCAGGCATCTAAACCTTCTTCTTCAACGATGTCAGCGAGATGATTGATTACTTTTTCATCTAAAATAGCAGTATTTTTTTCGGTATAAAAGACGGGAATTGGTACTCCCCAAGTTCGTTGACGAGAAATGCACCAATCTTGACGATCTTTAACCATATTACTAATTCTTAATTTACCCCATTTTTGAACCCAATCAACCGCCTCAATTTCTCTTAACAAATCTTCTTTAATAGAAGCGATATTACTAAACCATTGCGGAGTCGCTCTAAAAATAACGGGAGTATCACTACGCCAATCATGAGGGTAAGAATGCTTAAAATATGATAAATGCAATAAAAGCTTCTTCGCTTTTAAATCTGCGATAATATCATCATTTGCTTTTAAGTAATAAAGCCCTTCGTAAGCTCCCCCTTCTTGAGTGAAAATCCCTCTATCATCGATGGGAACTAAAATGTCTAACTGATATTTCATTCCCACTGCATAGTCATCATCACCATGACCAGGAGCAGTATGAACAAGACCAGTTCCTTCGTCAGCGAGAACATGTTCACCTAAAATAACAGGAAGTACTTTATCATTTAAAGGATGATAGTAATTAAGATATTCTAACTTTTCTCCTTTTATTTTTTTAATAATTTTTAAGTCAGTTAATTGTAATTTCTCCACGACATTTTGATATAAACTTTCGGCGACGATAAAGTTTCCTTGTTTCGATGAAAAATAAAGATAAGTAAAGCGGGGGTGAACAGAAACAGCTAAATTGGCTGGTAAAGTCCAAGGTGTTGTCGTCCAAATTAAAAGACTACTATCAGGATAGTTTTCATCTTTAATTTTAAAAGCGACGTAAAGAGATGGTGATTCGACATCTTTATAAACGATTTCTGCCTCTGCTAAAGCTGTTTCACTCGCAGGAGACCAAAAAACAGGTTTTAAACCTTTATAAATTAAATCCTTTTTAACCATTTTCGCAAATACTCTTAATTGATCAGCGATATAACTTTTTTCTAAAGTGATGTAAGGATTATCCCATTCACCTAAAATACCAAGCCGTTTGAATTGAGCCTTTTGCATCGCGATTTGTTCTAAGGCATAAAGGGCACACTTCTTCCTGTAATCTAAAAGACTATAATTTTTTCTGTTAACGCCTTTTTTTTGCAGTGCAGTCTCAATTGGTAAACCGTGAGTATCCCAACCAGGGATATAAGGAGTATAAAAACCTTGCATCGTTTTATACCTAATAACGAAGTCTTTAATTACTTTGTTTAAAGCATGGCCGATATGAATTGGTCCATTCGCATATGGTGGTCCATCATGTAAAATAAAAGCCTCATTGCCTTTATTTAAAGCTAAATTCCTTTCATATAAATTTAATTCTTCCCACTTTGCTTGAAACTCTTCTTCTCTTACTCCTAAGTTTCCTCGCATCGGAAAGTCTGTTTTTGGCAATAATAACGTTTCTTTTAAGTCCATTTTATTCCTTCTTTCTTCTTAAAATAAAAATCGCACTTAGAACTCTAAGGGCGAATTAACCGCGGTACCACCTTATTTCCAAGCAATGCTTGGCACTTGTTTTAAAAATTTACTCCTTGGTGATATCGTTATTACGCTTTTATTAGCTTTCACCAGCCGCTAACTCTCTTTAAAAAGCTTGTAATAATAATTTGTCCAATTCAACGTAAAGATTTAATTTTAGCTTACTTTATAATCGTTAATAAATATTTTGAGAGAACCGTCTTTAAACTCTTGTTTACGGGCAAACAAAAATATTTTTTTATCGATTTCTTCTATTATACCATCAATGGCGAAAATTACACCACTTAAAAAAGAAACTATTTTATTAGCCATATCGACATGAACATTATTAAAGTTTAATACTAATGGTCTTCCCATAATTAGTTCTTTTGCTAAATCAATAATGTAATTGTCATCATCAGTTGTTACTTCATCAAAAATGATACGTTCACTAGCTAACTTTAAACTTGTTTTTTGATATTCTGGTAAAGTTGTTTTTTCAGTTTTCTTTTTATTCATAATTACTACCTACTAATAATCTCCCTAATCTTATAAAGGTGGCTTGATATTGAAGTGCCAGTTCATAATCGGCACTCATTCCCATCGATAATTCCGGATAAAGGGTTTTATTTTTTAAGGCTAATAAAGTTTCAAAAACAGTTTTTGTTTTGGATAAATCATGATAAACCCCGAGCGCCATAAACCCTACAATCTCTATTTTATCATATTTTTTTAAACTAGTAAGAAAATCTTCTAATTCCTCTAAGTATACTCCCGATTTGTTTTTTTCTTTAAAGACATTAATTTGAATAAAACATTTTAAAGGTTTAAGAAGGCGTTTATTAATTTCTTTGGCAAGATTAATGCGGTCAAGAGAATGAAGATAATCAATTTCATTGATGATAGTTTTAACTTTATTAGATTGGAGGTGGCCAATAAAATGCCAATTAATTGCTAAGTCTTTTAAATGCTGCTTTCTTGTTAGTAAATCTTCGGCTCTATTTTCTCCGAAGTCAGTAATTCCAAGTTGGTAAAGAGCTTTGATTTCCTTTAAAGAATAAGTTTTACTAGCAGCGATAATAGTAACTGGTCGCGAAGCTATTTTTTCTTTAACTAAAGAGAGATTCTTTTTTAAATTAGACATTAAAGCGGAAGACAATAGTATCACCATCCTTCACTTGGTAATCTTTCCCTTCCAGCCTGAACTTGCCGTTTTCTTTACATTTTTGATAGGAACCATAAGCAATTAAATCATCGTATTTAACTACTTCGGCCCTAATAAAGCCACGTTCAAAATCACTGTGAACAATACCTGCACATTGTTTCGCCCCAAGGCCGTTTTTGAAAGTCCAAGCTTTAGTTTCATCTTCTCCTGTTGTAAAAAAGGTGCTTAATCCTAAGGTCTCATAAACTGCTTTCGCTAAAGTGTTAATCCCACTTTCTTCAATGTTGAGGTCATCTAGAAATAAGCGTTGATCATTACTATCCAAATTTTTAAGTTCATATTCTAAAGTTGCACAGATAGGAATAACTGTTACTTCTTCTTCTTGAGCTCTTTTTAAGACTTGGGCGTAATATTTATTGTTAGTTAAGTCGCTAAAATCAGTTTCACTGACATTAGCAATATAAAGTAAAGGTTTCTGGGATAAAAAGTTATAACTTTTAATTAATTTTTCTTCTTCATCGCTTAATTGTATTCTTCTAATAGGAATATCATTTTCTAAATTTTCTTGAAGTTTTAATAATAAATCATATTCTCTTTTTTCAAGACTGCTTTTATCTAAACGGGCTTTTTTTTCCAAACGAGGTATTCGTTTATAAATAGAATCTAAATCAGTATAATTGAGTTCAAGCTGAATAGTATCAATGTCAGAAAGGGGATCTAATTTTTCGTTAACATGTAAAATTTCGTCATCGCTAAAACAACGGACTAAATGACAAACGGCATCGACATTGCGAATCGAACTTAAAAATTGATTACCAATTCCCTCCCCTAAACTAGAACCGCTAACTAAAGCAGGAACGTCAACAATTTCAAAGGCAGTGGGGACTGTTTTCCGAGAATGATGCAATAAAGCCAGCTTATCTAAACGCTCATCTTCTAATTGCACGACACCAACATTAGCTTTAATAGTCGAAAAAAGGAAGTTACCAAAACTAACTTCACTATTTGTTAAAGCATTAAATAATAACGATTTACCAACATTCGGTAAACCGACAATACCTGCATGTAACATCCTTCACCTCAAAAAAAGGCCTTGAGCCTATTTTTTCTTTGTTAACCACGAAGGGAGATTTTGCTTGATAGTTTCTTCTTTTTCCAGAGTTTTATTCTCAAAACCACTACTTGTTATTGTCATTTGTTCTGGACTTGTTTTTTTAAAGATTTGTTCAACAAAATCATCCATATGATGATCTTTCGCTCTTAGCTCATAGCCAGTAGCGATAACGGTAACGATAATTTCATCACCTAAATCAGAATTAAGAGTAGTCCCATAAATAATGTTTAAATCGTGCTCACTGGCATTACGGATTTCGTCTAAAGCTTGGCTAACTTCAAATAAAGTGAGATTAGTGGACGCGGTAATATTTACTAAAGAATGAGTTGCGCCATCGATAGTTACTTCTAATAATTGGCTATGAATAGCTTTTCTCGCTGCTTCAATCGCTCTATTTTCACCATTAGCAATTCCAATTCCCATTAAAGCCGTCCCTTTATTTTCCATCACAGTTCTAACATCAGCAAAATCGACATTAATAAGACCAGGCATTGAAATTAGTTCGGCAATCCCTTGAACACCTTGTCTTAAAACATTATCGGCTTCACGAAAAGCGGTTAACATATCGACGTGTGGATCAATAATTGCTAATAATCTTTCATTAGGAATAACAATTAAAGTGTCAACATGTTTTTTTAACTCTTCTAAACCACTAATAGCATTCTGAGTGCGTTCAGGTCCTTCAAAAACAAACGGTTTAGTGACGATTCCAATTGTCAAACAACCCATCTCTTTGGCTAATCTCGCGATTACTGGTGCCGCACCTGTACCAGTGCCTCCACCCATTCCCGCGGTTACGAAAACCATATCAGCATCTGATAAAAGCGCTCTAATTTCATCTTCATTTTCCAAAGCAGCCTTTTTACCAATCTCTGGTTTCGCCCCAGCACCTAAGCCCCGCGTTAAATGTTTGCCGATTTGGAGCCTTTCTTGTGCCTTAGAAATTCT
Source organism: Acholeplasmataceae bacterium (assembly GCA_012837645.1). Taxonomy (GTDB): domain Bacteria; phylum Bacillota_I; class Bacilli_A; order Acholeplasmatales; family UBA5453; genus DUQU01. The sequence continues at coordinate 20,350 of DUQU01000034.1, forward strand.
TAAAACTTGAGCATCGGTATTCACAGCGACAAAAGTGACTCCTTTAACATCGTTTTCAATCATTCTATTGACAGCGTTTCCGCCACCACCACCGACACCAATAACTTTAATAACCGGTTTTTGATTAAAATCATCTAGTTCGCCAAACACCATAAATACCCCTCCTAATTAATAATACTACTATAATAAGTATACACTAAAAATATTATTTTACAATAATATTAAAATGGGTTAAACAAGTTATTTTCGCTGATATTTTTTTAAAAACTCATCCTTAAAATCGAGCAACCGATCTTCTTTAATAGCGGTCCTTATAGATTTCATTAAATGGTTTAGGAAAGCCAAATTCTGGTAACTCATTAACTGTGCTCCTAAAATCTCATTAGCTTTAAAAAGATGTCTAATATAAGCTTTAGTATAAGGAGAAATTTTATTGTTAATGTTGTTGTCGATAGCCGTTAAATCAAATTGATATTTTTTATTTTTAATATTAATTTTACCCTCAGTGGTAAACACCGTTCCATGGCGAGCGTTTCTTGTTGGTAAAACACAGTCAAACATATCGACTCCTCTGATGACCGCCTCAAAAATATCAACTGGATCGCCAACTCCCATTAAATACCTTGGTTTATCAGCTGGTAAAAATGGTGTTGTATAGTTAATTGTTTGATACATATCTTGTTTTTCTTCGCCTACAGAAAGCCCCCCGATTGCATAACCAGGAAAACCGATTTTAACAGTTTCTAAAGCGGAATGTTTTCGTAAACTTTCATCCAAACCACCTTGCACTATTCCAAATAATGCTTGCTCAGTTGAAAGAGCGTCTTTACCTCTTTTAGCCCACCTTAAAGTTCTTTCTACACTTTCTTTTAAATATTGATAACTAGCATCTATAGGGGGACATTCATCAAAAGACATCATAATATCAGCGCCTAAAATTTCTTGAATTTTGATTGCTTTTTCTGGTGATAAAAATAACATATCGCCATTAACAGGGTTTTTAAAGTGAACCCCTTCTTCTTTTATTTCTCGAAAGGAGGCCAACGAAAAAACTTGAAAACCTCCCGAATCTGTTAATAATGATCCCTTCCAGTTCATAAAGTTTTTAACTCCGCCATGTGCTTTAATAACATCAGTACCTGGCTGCAGCCATAAATGGTAAGTGTTCGCGAGGATTAAACCATCAGAAACTTCCGCTACATCTTCGGGAGTTAATGTTTTTACTGTTGCTTTAGTACCAACAGGCATAAAAAGCGGCGTTTCATAAACTCCATTGGGAGTTCTTAAAATGCCGTAACGAGCCTTTGATTGTTTACAAATATGTTTTAATTGATAAGATATCATTTTTCACTCCTTGAAGAAAAATTATTTAACTGCTAAAATTAATAAAAGTGGTGATTAAAATGAATTTTACTATTAAAGATTTAATAAAACAAGCCTTAATTGCCGCAATCTATCTAGTTTTAGTTATTATCTTTTGGGAATTTAGTTTTAAAGAAATACAATTTAGAATTGCGGAAATACTACTAATTTTAATCTTTTTTGATAAAAAATCGATTATCGGTTTAACTCTCGGTGTAATTATCGCGAATTTTTTTAGCCCGCTTTTATTATTTGATCTTACTTTTGGTGTTTTAGCATCAATTTTATCTTTTTTCGTCTTATTACTTTTAAAAAGATGGCCTTATCTCGCGCTTGTTTTTCCGGCCTTAATTAACGGCTTTATTATTGGTTTAGGGTTGGCAATTATTTATGAGCTTCCTTATTTTATTACTATTTTAACCGTTTTTATTGGCGAATTTTTAGTAGTTTACGGATTAGGTTTACCTCTTTATTACTTACTTAAAAGATATCATTTTGAAGAAGTTTTTAATAAATTATAATCGACTGCAACTTCTCTAATACCGCAATGCTCAATCTCATCATCAAAACTCGTAAAAGTTGTCATTACGATACCATGACAGACAACGATTATCTTTTCATGATTTAAATAAGGAATTAAAGCCTTGTGAGTGCGTTTTTTAATAGTTTGATACGACTCCCAATTGATAATTTTAGTTGGTGTGTTTTTACCTTGATGTTTCATGTAATCTTGATAGGCAAAAGCGATTTCGGAGCTCCCGCTAAAGTCTAAATCGGGCATCCACTCATGTAAATCGTTTTCCACTGTTAAAGGAATGTTAGTAAGGCGAGAAATTATCGCGGCTGTTTGCAGTGCTCTTGTATAAGGTGAGGAAACTATTAAAGTAGCTCCTTTTAAGCGAGGATCTAAACTTACTTCTTGAGCTTGTTTTTCTCCTAATTCGGTCAATTTACCTAAGTCATAGCCTTGATGGGGATAACCTCTTTCAAGCACCTCATCATAACGAGGCTCTCCATGTCTAATTAATACTAATTTCAAGTTCTTATCTCCCTTCTAATAGGTTATAAAAAATCAAATGGCGCTCCAAGAAGGACTCGAACCCTCAACCCTTACCTTAGGACGGTACTGCTCTATCCAATTGAGCTATTGGAGCGACAATTTAAAAACATTTAGTTATTATTTAATTTCAATTATTCTAATCGTATTTGTAGAACCGTGTTGTTGGAGGTAACCACTAGTAATAATTATTTTATCACCATTTTGATAGCCAATTTGTTTAGCAACGTCAACCGCGACGCGGTCATAAGAAACAAAATCAGAATAATCATCACGGAAAACTGAAGTTACTCCCCAATAATAAGATAGTTTATGACATGTTTTTAATTCTTTTGTAATCGCTATTAAAGGAACACTAGGTCTAAACTTACAAAGTCTTTTTGCAGTCCCACCGGTTTCAGTAAAAGCGAAAACTGCCTTAACATCATCTAACAGTAAAGCTTGTTGGGCAACACTCATTCCAATTGCGTCATTGACCGTTTTTTCTGAAGTTAAAATTGATTTTTGAAGTCGGTTTTCGAAATCGATAGTTGGCTCAATCGTTTTAGCGATAATATCCATCGTTTTTACTGCCTCAATTGGATAAAGTCCTGTCGCAGTTTCCCCGCTCAACATAATCGCGTCACTACCATCTAAAATAGCATTGGCAACATCGCTAGCTTCCGCTCTCGTTGGTCTTGGAGTGTGAACCATAGACTCTAACATATGAGTAGCGGTAATAACCGGTCTCCCCATTTCATTAGCTTTGGCAATCATTCTTTTTTGGTATAAAGGAACAGCTTGTGTGGAAACTTCAACGCCAAGATCTCCTCTCGCAACCATAATCCCATCGGATGCTTTTAAAATGTTTTCTAATTCATCCATCGCTTGTTGGGATTCGATTTTGGAGATTAATTCGATATAGTTACCATCTAAGAAGTTTAAA
>DUQU01000035.1 GCA_012837645.1 Acholeplasmataceae bacterium
AATTAATAATTACAATATATATATTAAAAACAATATTATTAATGCTAATGCATAAACCCCACCAGCAATAGTAAATGATATTAAGATATTTTTTGGTGTTTTTCTTTTTGATGTTGTATATTCAAAAAAAGACATTGGCATTCTTTTTCCAGCAAGACCTCTAAAGAACTGCTGGGTTCCATAAATTACTAAATCAAATAACCCATGATTAGCAACATACAAAAACCAGGTTAAGGCAAACAGTAGAAGAGTTGCTAATGTTAGTGCATCAATAAATCCAATTAAATCAAATCTCATACTCCATAAAAGACTAAAACCAAAAAAAAGCGCTCCTAGTATTAATCCAAGCGATGTAAATATAAAATATTTATTTTTAATAAAATTCTTAAACTTCTTCATTTTTATCTCCATGTTACATTATATCATATTATATATATTAGAGGTTTAATGGAATTATCTTTGATATGATAAACATATAAAATATTACTCTAAAAACACTTTTATATATAATTATTTGCATTTAACGTCATCAGTAAGCGTTTTCAAACAAAAAAATGTTAAATTATGCCTTATCGCGATTGACAAATTAAGGTTTTTAGTGTAGAATAATTTTAATCCTATTTATAGGACAAAGAAAAGGAGAGAAATATATGAAAAAGTTTTTTGTAGGATTTTTATTCTTTGCTGCAGTCCTCGTATTAGCGGGCTGTACGAAAACTCACACTATCACTTTTGAAACAAACAGTGAAGATGTTGTAGTTGAAAAGATAAAAGTTAAACACGGTCAAGTTGCTACAGAACCAGATACACCTGTGAGAGCAGGTTATATCTTTGAAGGTTGGTTCTCAACAGAAGCACTTGAAGAAGGAACAGAATTTGATTGGGCAAAACCAATTGAAGAAAGTATTAAATTATATGCAAAATGGTCAGATGATGATGAAAACTATCCGACTATTACATTTAATACTAAGGGTGCAGCACCAATTGAAAGAATTAAAGTAGCTAAAGGAGAAAAAGCTACTGCACCAAGAGATCCGGTCTTATCAGGATTTGTCTTCATCGGTTGGGAAATCGGAAGTACAGGTATGTTCTGGGATTTCTCAGAAGCAGTTACTGAATCATTAGCTTTAAACGCTAGATATAAGAAAGAAGATGCTGCTACTTATAGAGCAGAAACTTATTACACATCAATTGGTTCAAATGCTATGATGAACCCATATTCTGAAACATTAGCTGACTCATCTACACTATATTCATTAGTATCAGATGCGTTATATTCAGGAGATTATGATTTTGACGCGTTTAGAGTAGATAACCCTGAATTAGCAGAAAAAACAGATTTAGAATTATTACAAACTCATGCTTCAGAAATACCATTTAACTACTTCCCAGCTATGGCAAGTGCTGAACCAGAAGATATTAGTGATGGCGATGGAACAACTTGGAAAATTACACTAAGAGATGATTTAAGATTCTTCGATACAGCTAAAACTGTAATTAATGCTCATACATTTGTTGAATCATATAAATTATTATTAGATCCAAAATTAAATAACCCACGCGCAACTAACTTAATGGCTGGAGACTCACTACCACTAGTAAATGCAGCTAAATACTTTGCAGGACCAGAAGATCCAGACAAAGATGAATTAGGCGCATTAATGTTTAAAGTTGGTGAAAAAGTTTATTCAAGAGCAACTTCTAAAGTTGGTGTATTAGGAACTGAAGAAGCACCAGATGCTTATGCAATTTCATTACACGATCAAGGAAAAGAAGGTTCATTAAGATTATATGACATTAATCACGAAACTGATAATGCAGTATTAGTAAGAAATGGCTCATTAGTTGAACAATCTACAGGTAAAGCATTTAGAATAGATGCTATTGATGAAGAAGTTGAAAACCAAGTACGTAAAATTTATGCACCATCACCTGGTTGGAAATTAGGAGATGTAGAATTACCAGTTTATAACGAGGAAGAAGACGTAGTTGTTTTAAGAGGAACTATTGCTTACTCTGATGAAGATGGAGTTGTAGCTACTAAAGACGAATACGTAGTTAGTGAAGAAGGCGAAATCTCAATTAAAGATGGCGAAAAAATGTTTACACAAGTTGTTACTGACTTTGCACAAGTTGGTATTGAAGCAGAAGATGATACAACATTAATTTTCAGATTAACTCAAAAGAAGAGTGCATGGCAAGTTAAAACTCAATTAGCAAGTGCTATTACATCAGTTGTTCACGTTAAGAACTTTAGAGATGGATTAATCGAAGATGGTTCAAGAACTACTTATGGTACTCATGCTAACCAATTAGTTTCATTTGGTGTTTATAGATTAGTTGAGTGGCAAGAAGGAAGCTTCTATATCTTTGAAAGAAACGAAGAACATAGAGATGCTGAAAAATACAGAATTAAGAGAATTCGTTATGATATTATCGCTGATCAAAGCGTTATTGTAAACGAATATAAAGCTGGTAGAGCTGACGTTGCTGGAGTAAGCGGCGACTACTTTGCAACTTATGAAGATAGTCCACACTTAAAATTAAGTCCAGTTACTACAATTTTCCGTTTTGCATTCGGTAAAGACCGCGGTAAAGACGGAGATCCAACAAACGATAACCCAATCATTGGATATGAAGAATTTAGAAGAGCTATTTACTTTGCAGTAGATAGAGAAGAATATACAAGTACTGTTAGAAAACCTGGAGACCCAACACACGGTTTCTTAGGGCCAATTTACTTCTCAAGTGAAGAAAACACAGTTGCTTACCGTGATAGCGAACCAGGTAAAGGTGTATTAGAAGAATACTCACCAGAAACTAAAGGTTATAATCAAGCTAAAGCTAAAGAGTTATTTGCAGAAGCTGTTGATAAGGCAGTTGCAGACGACAAATTAAATGAAGGCGAAAAAGTATCAATTGAATTAGTATTATTTGATGCTGAATCTAACCGTAAGATGGCTGAATGGCTGAAAAACCAATTAGAAACTACATTTGGAAAAGACAAATTTGAATTGGTCGTTAGAACTGTTGGTGATGCGGAATTAGACGCTGCTTGGGATGAAGGAAACTTCGAACTTACATTTGGTGGCTGGCAAGGAATGCAATTCTGGGCACCAGCGATGTTACAAGTTTACTCAAGCGGAAGCGGTAAAGATTATATGTTAGAAGCAGGATTTGATACTGGTAATGCTGAATTAGAAGTTTTACTTCCAAAAGGAAAAGCTGCAGTTCAATCTTGGGTTGCTGAAATTGAAGATATCCCTGAAGAAGAAAGAACAGCATCACAAAGATCGTACTTAATTAAGTTCAAAGAATTCTTAAGTAAGTTTGGTACAGATGAAGCAACAGCCAACATCTTAACAGCTACATATGACTATGTATGGGAAGTTGCATACTCTGAAATTCTAGACTTCGAAACATACGAAGGTAGAACATATGATTCAGACGCAATTACAGCTGCATTAGAAGGTGAACTAATGAGACAAATGATCGCAGTTCCACTTGCAACTAGCGTAAGTGCTGCAGTTTACTCAGCAAGAGTTAAATTTGATGCTCATTCATTCCATGCTCGTATGGGATGGGGCGGATTAAAATATATGAGCCTTGAAGCACCTGCACAATAAGGTTTATTAAACGAGCAAAATAAATAATAAATATATTTAACAGACAATGATGTGCTGCCCTAGGAAGAGCTCTTTCTAGGGCAGCCCACATTTATATCTCGAGGAGGAATTACATGGGAAGATATATACTTAAACGACTAGGACTGGTGATACTGACTACAGTAATCATCGTTTTTATGGTGTTTGCATTTACAAGAATGATGCCACAAGCTAGAGACGTCTATGAATTAGGTATTGATCCAGAAATTATGAAAGTATTAAAAGAAAGAGACGGACTAGGTGATGGAACCATTTTTGAACAATTCTATCGTTGGTTTACTAATATCTTTAAGTATGGAACTTTAGGCTATTCACTTAGAGAACCTAAAGAAGCTACAGATATGATTGGCGAAAGATTAATCGTTACAGTTCGTATTAACATTTTTCCTTATTTACTTGCAATCCCAATTGGTATAGGATTAGGAATTTGGGCTGCCTTAAAGAAAAATAAATTTACCGACCATGCAATTAGTACACTAGTAATGGTGATGATTTCGGTACCGTCGTTTGTTGTAGGAGTTTTATTACAATATTATTTCGCATTCAAATGGAATATCTTGCCATGGAAAGTATATGTAGGAAGTGACTTTTCTACAAATATATGGGTTGGAATATCAAGTTACTTTTTACCAATCACAATGTTAACAATTGGTGGAGTAGCTGGATTAGCTCGTGTTACAAGAGCTGAGTTAACAGAAGTGTTAACTTCAGACTTTATGTTACTATGTCGTACTAAAGGTTTAACAAGAGGACAAGCTACAGTTAGACATGGTATTAGAAATGCTTTAGTTCCAATTGCACCAAGCTTAATTGGTGGTTTTGTTGGGATTTTAAGTGGAGCAATGGTTACAGAACAAATTTACTCAATTAGAGGAATTGGTGGTTTATATTTAAATTCATTCCAAGCTACAGCGGGAATGAAACCAGACTATCCTGTAATTATGGCTTTATTAATGTTTTATACAGTACTAGGATTGTTAACAACATTAGTTATTGACTTATCATATGGTGTTATTGACCCTAGAATTAGAATGGGGGCTAGATAGTTATGGATAACAAATTTGTATTAGCAAATCGCGAAGAAATTAGATTTGACGAGGAATTAACTACTCAGCCAATCGGTTACTACAAAGATGCCTGGAATCGTTTTAAGAAAAACAAAGCATCAGTAGTAGCATCTATAATTATGATTTTTCTATTGTTACTAGCAATCGTTGGTCCATTTTTAAGAACGGATAAATTATTTAATGATCATATCCAACACGCACAACGATTAGTTAGTGAAGGTGAATTACCACCAAAGATTAAGGGACTAGAGTGGTTACCTGGATTTGGTGGAGTTAGAACGGTATCATTTTCAAATAAAGAATATGACTATGATCCGTTATTAAGAGATGATGTTGTAAAAGAATTTGGTAAAATTGTCATTACACCAGAAGAAAAACTGAAATTTGACGCTACCGGAGGATTTACATTTAAAGTTAATTTTTACAATTATGTAGACTATAAATTATCTAATACTGAGTTTTCATTGCATACTGATGAATTAAAAATTATTTATGCACTTGATGAAGCTAACGCATCAAATCCTGATTATATTCCAATTATTAAAAATGAAGGAAGAATTATTAGAGATGAAAATGGTGAGTTAATGCCAGACACTAACCACCGCGTTACTGTTAGTTATTTTAGATTCTTAAAAGCAGTCTACGATTACGAACCTGCTTACCCGTTTGGTGCTGACCAAAGAGGGCGTGACATGTTCGTAACATTGACAAGAGGAGCTAGAGTCTCCTTACTTATCGCCTTTTCCGTTTCAGCTATTAATATTGTAATTGGTGTTATCATCGGTTCAATTAGTGGTTATTACGGCGGAACTGTCGACTTAGTTATTGAAAGAATTAGTGAAATTATTGCTGGTATTCCATTTATTGCTTTAATTACACTATTAATTTTAAGATGGGGATCAAGTGTCTTCATCGTTATAATTGCATTTACTGCAACCGGGTGGCTCGGAATTGCTGGATCAACAAGAGCCCAATTTTATCGTTATAAAAATAGAGAATTTGTCCTTGCTGCTAGAACGCTTGGTGCGTCTGATATTAGAATTATGTCAAGACACATTTTACCAAACGCAATTGGAACATTAATTACAAGCTTTGTACTTTATATTCCATCAGTAATTTTCTCAGAATCGACATTTTCTTATTTAGGAATTATTAACTACGCAAATACAACTAGTGTGGGGCGTATTTTATCGGACGCTCAATCTCGCCTAAGAGTTGATCATTCGTTAAGTTTCTTATTATTATTCCCTGCATTATTTGTATCATTGTTAATGCTCTCATTTAACTTGTTTGGTAACGGACTAAGAGATGCATTTAACCCATCATTAAGGGGGGTGGATGAATAATGTCAACTAAAAAAGTAAAACTATCAGTCGAAGACTTATCAATATCATTCAAAACCCAGCATGGCATCTTACAAGCAGTAAGAAACCTATCCTTTGAACTATATGAAGGAGAAACACTGGCTATCGTTGGAGAGTCAGGATCAGGTAAAAGTGTTACAGCACGCTCGATTATGGGAATATTAGCAGGTAATGCTATCCACATGGGTGGTTCAATTTATTATCATAACTCAGGTCTTGCTGGATTTTCTCAAGAAATAATTGATGATGAAAGTGATGATATTATTGACTTAATGAAAATTTCAGAGTCAGAATTTCATCAACTAAGAGGATCTAAAATTTCAATGATTTTCCAAGACCCACTTTCAAGTTTAAACCCAATTATGAAAATTGGTAAACAGCTTACCGAAGCGTTAGTCCTAAAACTAGGAATGGCAAAAGATGAAGCTAAAAGAAGAGCAATAGAACTGATGAGAGAAGTTGGAATACCTGATGCAGAAAAAAGATATCACTCATTTCCATTTCAGTTTTCAGGTGGGATGAGACAAAGAATCGTTATTGCAATCGCACTAGCAAATAACGCAGAAATATTACTTGCAGACGAGCCAACGACTGCACTTGATGTAACAATTCAAGCTCAAATTCTTGAATTAATAAGCAGATTAAAAGAAGAAAGAGGATTAAGTGTAATATTTGTTACACATGACCTTGGAGTTGTAGCTAATATGGCTGACCGCGTTGCGGTAATGTATGCTGGACGTATAGTGGAATATGGAACTGTTGATGATATTTTCTATAATCCACAACATCCATACACATGGGCACTATTAACTAGTATGCCTAAACTAGCAACTGGTGAGAAACTGGATGCAATTCCAGGAACTCCACCTAATATGATTAATCCACCAATAGGTGATGCTTTTGCAGCAAGAAATAAATATGCACTAGAAATCGACTTTTTAGAAGAGCCACCATTTTTCCAAGTAAGTGAAACTCACTTTGCAAAAACATGGTTATTAGATCCTAGAGCACCAAAAGTAACACCTCCAGATGTAGTTTTAGAACTACGTAAACAAAGAAAGGGGGCTAAGTAATCATGAGCGCAAAAAAGACAACAATTGATTACAATACTAAAGTCCTAGAGGTTAAAAACCTTAAACAACACTTTGTCGGTGGTATTGGTAAACGTAAAATTACAGTTAAAGCTGTTGATGATGTATCATTTGATATTTATAAACGTGAAGTATTTGGTGTTGTTGGAGAATCGGGATGCGGTAAGACAACACTAGGTAGAACTATTATCAAATTATATGATCCAACAAGTGGATCTGTTAAGTTTAATGGCTATCCAATTAACGTTGGTTTTCAAGATGATTATGATCGTCTTGATGGAGTAAGGTTACAAGCTAAGTTAGATTTAATTTCAGCAGATCCTTATAAGAGCGCTATTTATGAAGCTAGATTAGACCGTGATCAAGAAATTGCTTTACTTAATCAACAAATCAAATTAGTTAAAGAAGATAAGAAAAAACAAATTGAAGAATTAAAAAAACCATTAGTAGATCATAAAGTTTTAGTTTCTGAAGCTAAAAATGATTTAAAATTAGAACTACAAGTTGCAAAAAATAATTACAAAAGAACTAAAATGCAGCTTAAAAAAGTGACTGAAGCTCACTTTAAAAAAGATCTTCATAAATTAGTTAAATTACTAACTAATAAATTTAAATATAACGCTAAAACAATTAGACAACAAAGAGCGCTAACACAAGAAGAAAAAGATGAAACAATCTTAATGTTAAAACAACAATTAGAACATGACATTAAAATTGCTGAAGATAGATTCGAACGTAGTATTCAACATCATACAAAAAATCAAATATCTCCAGAAGAAAGACAACAAAGATTACAACAATGTGTCGAAACAAGAGATATTGCAATTGTAGAAGCTAAAGCTGCATATAACAACAAAGTTAACGCTTCAGCAGAAACTCTTCCAGAAAGAGAAGAGTTGGCTGCAAAAATAGCTGAAATTAAACAAGATAATTCAGAAATCGATGAATTAAATTTACAGATTAAAGAACAAGTAAACAAATACTACGAACGTGTTGTAAAAATTAAACAAGATCGGAAAGATAATCCTGATAAATTTAATAAGGATAAAGAAAGAATTAAAGAAATTAAAGCTCAAAGAAAAATTGATTTAATTGAAATTAAGCAACAAATTAAAACTAAAAAAGAGCAAAACAAAGGTAAATATGATGATGGAACAAGTCAAAAAGAATTACTAACAAAAATTCAAATGATTTTCCAAGATCCAATCTCATCAATTAACCCTAGAATGGTTGTTAAAGAAATTATCGCCGAAGGATTAAAAATTCAAGGTGAAAAAGATCAAAAAGTTATCGATGAAAAAGTTTACAGAGCATTAAACTTAGTTGGATTATTACCAGAGCACGCATCACGTTATCCACATGAGTTCTCAGGTGGTCAACGCCAAAGAATTGGTATTGCTAGAGCTTTAGTTATTAATCCTGAGTTAATTATCGCTGATGAGCCTATTAGTGCTCTAGACGTTAGTATTCAGGCTCAAGTAATTAACTTACTTAACGATTTAAAGAAAGAATTAGACTTAACTATATTATTTATTGCACACGACTTGTCAGTTGTTAAATACTTCTCAGATAGAATTGCAGTAATGTATTATGGTAAGGTTGTTGAATTAACAACTTCTGAGAAGTTATTTGCTCACCCACTTCATCCTTATACAATTTCACTTTTATCAGCAGTTCCACAACCAGATCCTAATTATGAAAAAAATCGTAAGCGTATTACTTACGATCCGAGGTCTCATAATTATCAACCTGGAGAAGAAATTGGATTCCATGAAGTAGAAGAAGGACACTGGGTAAGAGCATCACAAAGGGAATTAGAAGAATACAAACAACGTATTAAAGATCTTGATGCAAAAGCAGCAAATAGCAAAAACAAAGAATAAAAAAAGACTGATTCAAAAAAATAGTAATCTAAAATTACAATAATTTATATAAGACGCACATAATTGTGTGTCTTTTTTATAATGCAATTTATATTAAATGTAATTTATTACATTAATTGGTATAATATTATTATGAAATTATCACTAAAAGTACCTAATATATCGTGCCCTACGTGCGCGTCTACAATTGAATCACATTTTAAATCTATCGATATTGATGCTAAAGTATTAGTCAACCAACAAAAGGTTGTTTTTAAGGATGTAAATGAAAATCAAATTGATTTTCTTTCTAATGAACTTAGAGAAATAGGATTTCCACCAGTATTAACTGATACTAATGAAATAAAAAGAAGAAAGTATGAAAAATTTAGGTTAATTCTTTCTACTATTTTAGTCTTGCCACTGATGTATACTATGTTTCATCATTTTGGTTTAGATATTGTTTCACCATTAATGTTAAATGGATATTTCCAAGTTGGTTTTGCGGCATTACTTCAGTTTTATATCGGATTTAGATTTTACAAAAATAGTTATTATCAAA
>DUQU01000036.1 GCA_012837645.1 Acholeplasmataceae bacterium
AAAACAGTTTAATTTATTTATTAACATGCGCTATCCGACAAAGCTATCATGATATTTTAAAAAATAAAATGTCGCATCTTTTATAATTGCTCATATATTATCAATTATTAACAAAAATAGATTTAAATGTTAAAATGTTGGCACTATGATAAGAGGAAAAATCGATATAAGCGGCTTTATAGAAGTCCACACAGAACAAAAAGTAATTGCTAATTTGGTAAAAAGATTCGTTAAAAGAAGAAAAGAAGATGGGTTAACTCAAAAAAGATTAAGTGAAAAATAAGGAGTTAGTTATGGTTCAATCAGGAGGTTTGAGTCCACAGGAAATATCTCTTTAACTTCGCTACTTAAAATTAGTAATGCAATTGGATTATTAAAAGACTTTAATAAACTATTTAAAAATCCAATTATTAAAGATTTAAGGTGAAAATAATGGACTTGACAATTAAAAAAATGGATGTGATTTTCAATAATAAAAACGTTGGTTATTTAGAACTTTTTGAAGAGGGAAGGGTTGCTTTTCAATACGCTCATTCTTGGCTTAACGAAGGCTTTCCAATTTCGCCGTTTTCTCTTCCTTTGTCTAATAAAGCTTATATTTCAGATTCCCCATATTTTAAAGGCTTATATGGTGTTTTTAACGATTCGCTTCCTGATGGTTGGGGTGAGTTTTTAATAAGAAGAAAACTATTAAAAAAACAAATAAACTTTGATAAATTATCACCTTTAACAAGATTATCAATTATAAACGAAACTGGCCTTGGCGGTTTAGAGTATAGGCCGAGCCAAGCAAGTAACCCTGAAAATGTCAATCTAAACTTAGATCTCTTAGTTCAGGATATCAACAAAGAAGTCAAAAATAAATCCGATGGATTAACTCTTGATAGACTTTATAAGTTGGGTGGTTCCTCTGGAGGCGCTAAACCTAAAGCTCATTTAAAAATAAATAATGAAGAGCGGATTGTTAAGTTTCCTTCCCTAAATGAAAAAACCGATGTTGGATTATTAGAATATAACACTAATCTTCTCGCTCAAAAATGCGGAATAAACGTGGCGCCATTTAAACTTTTTAAATCAGAACTAACTGCAGGCTTTTTCGGCTCAAAACGCTTTGACCGCAGCGATGGGAAAAAAGTTCATGTTATCTCGCTTTCTTCCATTTTAGAAACTACCCACCGAATTAGTAATTTAGATTATATTCATCTTTTCCAAGTAACTAAAGCGATTACTAAAAACGAAAACTCTTTATATGAAGTATATCGCAGAATGTGTTTTAACGTCTTACATGGTAATAAAGATGACCATGGTAAAAACCATTCCTTTATCTATGATGAAAAAATAGCTGGATATGCCTTATCAAAAGCATACGATCTAACAAAAACAGCCGATAAATTGGAACATGAAATGACTGTAAATGGGGCAGGAAACCCTACCGATAAAGATTTAAAATTAATTCCAGAAATTGTGGGATTAGATAGAATGCGTTGCGCAAACATTCTTAATGATATTAAAAACACTTTAAAACATCAGTAATTATATTTATTACTTTTTTTAATTTTTAGAGTATTTAATACCAATGTTTTTTAATAAAATAAACCTGCTTTATTGTCAAGATAAAATTTAAAACTTTTTTAGCCACTATTATTTAAATAAATCAGCGACAGTAATTAAATCATATTCTTTATCTTTTATGTTTAA
>DUQU01000037.1 GCA_012837645.1 Acholeplasmataceae bacterium
TAAAACTAATTCGCTTAAAATAGTTGGAAAATGAGGTTGGTTTTGATAATCTAAGACATCTAAATAATAATAACCATCTTCCTCATTAAAACTAAAACTTGTTAAATCGAGATCACTCGTTTCAACAATCTCATCATCAAAAGCGATTACTTCTCCTTTAAATTTTAACTCCACTAAAATTCTGAGACTATGTCTAATCGTAGAATTATTAGTTATGGTGATGTTTTCGGTAACGATATTTTCACCAGGGACGATTAAAGTTTTAATCTTACCTGTTAAAGTATAAGAGATTTTACCGGAAGAAAAAGTAACGTCATAATCAATTTTACCTTTCACAAACCAAGCAAAAAGAGTAGAAACAAAGACTACTAAAGTAAAGGCTAACATCACCATTTGCTTAATTAATTTCTTTCCTACTTTCGCTTTCATCTTTCTCACACTATTATCGGAGGACCAATTATCATTTCTTCAAAATAAAAATTGCCATAATAACTAGTATTAACTAAATCTTTATCAACACTAATAGTAAATAAAATAGTCGTCCTTAACTCTGCCTTTAAGATTTCATTTTTAAACAAAATAATATCACCACTACTAGTTAAATAATTACGAAGTCGATTTTCTTTTAAAACTTGACCTTCATAACCAATACTAGTACCAGACTCATTAGCAGTTAAGATAATCTCTTCATCATTTAGACTGATATCACTAAGTAAGTAAACATCTAAGATGTTCGCTTCCAAACTGCAGCCCTCACTATTTCCTAAACTCCCGCAACTAACACTTTTAAAACTTAATGAAAAGGGAGTATCTTCTTCTAAATAACTAATAATATTTAACTTAAACTGATAACTATCACCAGGGATACCATTGCTTAGTAACCCCTTTAATTGTTGGGAGTTGCTAATTAGCTGAAAAGCCTCTTCATTTTTACTTAAAAAGAGATAAGTGTCACGCTCTATTTTACCAATCTTAATCGTTAAAAAATCGTTTTTAACAGTTTCGCCTAAACTAAACCAAGCAAAGACGCTACTTATTAAAACGATGAAAGTAAAGATTAAAAAACTAATTTGATAGAGCTTACTTCTCATCTTTTAACTCCTTTTTAATTTCTTTTAAGAGCTCTTCTTTTAACTCCGCTCTTAACGCGGCACTTATTTCCGCTTTTTTAGGTTTCTTTTTTAAAGCGATATTAATACTTTCAGTAACGATTACATAAATTAAGAAAATAATAAAAACAAAGAAAATCATCATTTTATTGCCAATTAAGAGACGGCCAATAAAGTTAAGTCCGTTCGCCCTGACAATTCCTACAAAGTTATCATTAGTAACTAACTCCTCATCAACATCAGGATTATTATCACCTTTTAAAATGAGACCCTCAGCGGTAATCTCTTTTAAACGGTGAACGATAAAAACCTTCTTCTTTGAAGCGTAAACGATAATATCTTTTTCTTCTTCTGCTTCCTTTAAATACTTTTCATAGTCAAGTTGCTTTATTAAAAGCAGGTCGCCTACTTTTATCGCCTCTTCCATCGAAGGAGAAACTACTAAAGAATAACTATACCCAAACAGTGAAAATAACTTCTCTTCTTTTTTAGCCCGCACCGATAGTAACACTAAAGCGATAATAATAATGAAAAAGAGAAAACTGAGGATAATCGAAATGTTTTTTAAAAACGCTTTAAACTTCTTCATCGTTTATTTAAAAACTCCCATAATAGTTTGTTCAGTAGAAGAACTCTTTTTTTCAACTTGAGGTTTACGAGGTACTTGAGCTAACTCTATTTTAGCCTTTAAAAGATCTTTTCTTACTTCTAAAATTTTCGCTTCTAAAAGTGTTTTTAAGTTGGCTTCTTGAGGCTTTAACTTTTCTTTATGAGCAACTTTTAATCCTGCTTTTTCAGTTTCTAAAGCGGTTTTCTTACTTAAAAGCTCGCTTTCTAAACGAGCCTTTAGGCTCATCATTTCTTTTTCTAGCTCTTCTTTATAAGCGGCTTCTTTACTTGCTAGTTCACCTTTTAATAATGTTTCTTCGGTTTCTAAAGCCACTCTTCTTTCTTCCTCTAAGCGCGCTTTTAACTCTTGATGCTGATTAGCGAGCATTTTTTCCGCTAACATTCCCTCACGCTCTATTAGTCTTAACTTTGCTTGATGACGATTAGTTAACCCCGATAAAGTCTCTGTAGTTTTTTCTTGGTACTCTTTATTTAAATCTGCTAAAGCTTTCCTTAAATTATCGTTATAAGCTTTTTCCAGTTTTTTAAACATCGCTTCACTCTCTAGACGAAGTTTATTTAAACGTTCTTCCTCTTCTTGACTAAAACGGTACTCTTCTTTTAAATGTTCTTGTCTTAACAGCGCCTCTTCTTCTTCTAGTAAAAGTTTTCTGGCTGCTTTTTCAGCGGCGATAACGCCTGCTAAATACTTTTCTTGATTATTAGTTAGTTCTTTATTTAAAGATAATAGTTTAGTTAAAAAGTTGGTTTCTCTTCTTATTTCTTTTCTAAAGTCAACTGCTTTAACTTCTCTTACTGCTTTGGCGATTTCTGTCATCTCTCTAATCTTTTCGATCTCTTCTTGGGGATTTAATTGGGTAACTAATCTTCTAAAGATATCTTCTTCTTCAGGAATTTCAAAAAATCCTCGATAAAGAGCGTTACTAAATTCGATCGTTTCTCTTAACGCTCTTTTTAAAGCGACTTCATAAGTCGAGCTCGTTTCTTTATGGTACTCTAAAGATTGCGAGAAGAGTTTCATATTTTGTTCGAGATAGTATTGGTTGATGTTTTCATCTTCAACTTCAATATCTTCTTCTAAAAAGGCTTTTACTTCTAAGTCTTTAATTACTTTTAAAGACTTTTTTCTTTTAACTTTATCAAAGCTATTATAAAGGATTCTTCTTCGTTCTTGATGATAAATAACAGTAGAAAGATTGACGATAATATCGCGGTAAATGCTTTCTAAATAAGCTTCATCTAACTCCATCGTCTTTTCTTTAATTTCCGTTTCAAAAGCTAAAGTGTTATATCGGTCTAAAAAAAGCCATAATAAATAACAATTATGATAATCAGGGTTTTTTAAGATTACACTCGTTTTCATAATTGGCGTTCTTACTTTAGGCGCGCCTTTTAGCTCTTTCATGAAGTTATCGTTCATAAAGCCGGTTACTAACTTTTCTAAAGTTTCTACTCTTTCTAAAAGTTGTTGGTTATATTTATTGATTTCTTCATTTTCTGGTGGTTCTTTAATATTAAGTTTTAAATCAAAAGTTAAAGTTGTCTCATTAAAAGGAAACTCACTTTTAAACATTAAGGTTTTATTTAAAAACGATTCACCATAATCTCTTATTATTTCTGCACGTGCTCTTACGAAATAAAATAATCTTTCCACTAAAGAGGAAACCATTCTATTTTCATAAGTAGCGTATTCGATCTCGGGATGAGTTACTAATATCTTTTTAGGTCTAATTTGTTCATCTTTAATTTCTTTAATAAGATGAGTATTAGCCGCTAAGTGCTTAATAGAGCGGGCACTAGTCTTACGGGCCTTTTCAATTAAGACGATATCGTCCTCATATTTTAAATCCGATTTCGGATTGCGCATAATTTTATTAATCGATGGTAAGTAAGATTCTAAAGTTTCAATCCACTTCTCATCAAAGATTTTGGTTTCACTAACGTTTTTTTGATAGACTTCTTTATCTCCCGACAGCAAAGCTTCGTAAATCTTTTGGGCGAAGATGTCTTCTTTAAATAAAGTTTCGTTTTCCTTTTGATAAGACTGATAAAACTTCGTTAGTTTATCAGTTGGTTTCATATTATCCTTTAAATTTGTTTTAGTAGCGATTCTAAAAATTCAGTCGAGAGTTTAAAGTTGTTTTTACCAAAGGTTTTTTGAATAAAAATTAACAACTCTTTAATTTCATCGACTAAAAAAGGGATGTTTAAACTTTCAAATTTGCGTAATATTTTACGCGCTACCATATAATCAAGACCACCAACTTCATCTCCCCCTGAAGCGATATAAACGGGAATAAAGTCGTGGATTTGTTTTAAAATTCGATTACCAAAAGTTATTTTAAACTTCGCGGTAATAAATTCATCTAATTTATCTAAATCATTTAAGGTTTTAACAGATATTTTTAAATTATTTTGAGCCTCTTTAAAAAGATTATCTAAATAGTCATAACTCATATTAACACTTTCGCCATATGGAGCGTCGATTTTATCGATTCTCGCATCCATTTCAATGACGCTAGCGCGGTCATAAACTTTATCGGTAATTGTAAAAGTAGAGTCATCTTTATTAGCAGTCCCAATAAACCAAATATTAGGAGCCACTAAGATCTTCCCATTAATTAAATGAAGAGGATCTCCTAATTCACTAGAAGGCACTACTTCAATTTGCCAATCGGAGGGATTAGGCATTTCCATTATCGATAATAACCCCGCTGATATTATTTCTGTTCAACCTTCTTGGCTTTAATTGGTCTGCCTTTATTATACTCGTTAAGAAGTTTAACTGCTTCCTCAAAAGGAAGGGCTTTACTAATTAAAAAGCCTTGAATAATTGTGACCCCTTGTTTTATTAAATACTCATTTTGTTTTTTAGTTTCTACACCTTCGACTACTAAGTCAATTTCTAAGTTCTTCGCTAAACTAATAATCATATTAACAACCGCCCTTGAATATTTATCAGTTAAAATATCAGCGATGAAGTCTTTATCGATTTTAAGACCATCAAGTGCCAACTCTTTAATATAAAGTAAAGAACTATTGCCTTTACCAAAATCATCAATATGGATTTTAATTCCTAAAGCTTGTAAGAGTTTTATTTTCTCAAAAATATCACTAAAGGAAGGAATTAAAGTAGTTTCAGTAATTTCAAAAATAAGATTATTAGCATCGATTTGATAATCAGCGATCATCGTTTCAATATAATTAACAAAACCTGCTTGGAGTAGTTGATTAGGACTAATATTAATCGACATCGTAACGTTAGTCTCGCTTAACTTCTTTAAAGCTTCAAAAGACTTCTCAATTACTAACTTCCCTAATCTTAAAATAGCGTCACTTTCCTCAGCAACCTCAATAAACTCTTCAATCGAGTTTTTCTCATATTTAGGATTATTCCACCTCAATAATGCTTCAAAACCGATAATGTTGGCATCCTCATTATGATATTGCGGTTGAAAATGAAGAATAAACTCCTCTTTTTTAAGCCCTTCTTCTAAATCGATTCTAATTTGTTCTAGTTTCCTAAGCGTATATTCTTCTTGATCATCATAAACACCAATAATAACGTCTTCATAAATTGTTTTATGAGTTAAAGCTTTTTTAGCTTTATCATAAATGGATAAAGAACTCGCTCTTTCAGTACGGTAATTAAAAGGATAAATTCCCGCTTTTAATTCTACCTTAACAACGTAATCAAACACTTTAAGTTCCTTTTTAAGCGCGTTAATAATTCTTCTTAAGTCTACTTTAATATCGATTAAATCGCTATCACGGTAAAGTAAAATAAAGTAATTATCAAATGTTAAATAAAGCTTAACATCGATCTCTTTAGCTAATAAATCGGAAAATTGCTGATAAACTTTATTAATTAAACTAGCAGTAAACTGCCCTCCTCTTAACATTTCAAAACTAATTAAGTTAGAAATACTAAGAACCGCTACTGCTTGAGAGTGAGCATAGGCTTTTTTTAAAGTTAAGAGTTGATCAAGATCATGTTTATATTGATTTAAAGAAGGCACTTCAACTGTTTCTTTAATCGTCGTTTCAATTAAAGAATCATCGGCACTTAAATAAAACGGATATAACAGTAAAGTGTAACCAAAAATAGTCGTTTTAACAGGAATTACAATCGCCCCACTATAATTAGCTTCCTCTTTTAAAAACCAAGCTTTAAGAGGGGCTAACTTTAATAAATCAGGCATTTCAATATCGATCAGTTCTTCAATTGTTTTAACTCTTCTTGAAGCTCTTAATTCTTTTTTAAAAGCATTGTTTTTACGAATTATTTTCCCACTCTTATTAATTCTAATAATGGGAATAACATTATAACTAAAAGAAAAATAAGACAACTCAAAATCCCGGTAAGCAGCGGTCATTAAACTACTAAAGGCGAAACTTAATAAGAAAAAGATTACTTCAGAGACAATAATCCCAATCAATAACACTAAATAAACAATA
>DUQU01000038.1 GCA_012837645.1 Acholeplasmataceae bacterium
AGAGTTGTTGGAGCGTACCTATTGTGGTTTAGATTTAATTCGACTGTACTCCCAAACGAACCAAAAACATTCGACCGTAATTCCAATCGAATCAAAAACATTCGACCGTAATTCCAAACAAATCAAAAACATTCGACCGCAATTCCAATCGAACCAAAAACATTCGACCGTAATTCCAATCGAACCAAAAACATTCGACCGTAATTCCAAACGAATCAAAAACATTCGTTTCTGATATTGAGTCGAGATGTTTTATTTTAAACAAAATGTGTTTTAAAGTAAATAAGGTAATTAAGGTTTATTTTGATTATTGAAAATAAAGACAAACCCTTTAAATTATTAAAAACCATAAAATAGAGAATAATGTGATGTTAGTGGGATTTGCCGTTTTTAATAGATGACTTTAATACTAAGTTAAAAAGGGTGCTGATAGTATATTAGTAAATATCTTAATCAAGATCTCTTTTTTCATGTTAAAATAATTTAAAGAGAATTATTTATGAAGGGAGATTTTTAAATGCGATTTTTAAAGTTTATTATCTCTATTATTATTGCTTTATTAATTTTAGTGGGTGCGGTTTTAGTTTATTTTACAATTAGAGAATACCGTCCTCAAGATGAAGAAGTAATGACTGTTAGTAATAATAGTGAATTAGAAGTAGAATTAGATAAAGAAATTAGTCTTCTTACTTTTAATATTGGTTATGCTGGTTTAGGTGTTGATGAAGATTTTAAAATGGATGGTGGTAAAAAGGGACGCGCTGACAGTGAAGATGTTGTAAGAGGTTATTTAGATGGTATTAAAGATATCTTAAGTGAAGTTGAGGCTGATATTTTCTTACTTCAAGAAGTTGATAAACCGTCAAGAAGGAGCTACTTTATTAATCAAGTCGATGAATTTAGTGAACTTTTTAGCGATTATGATGAGGTTTTCTCTTATAACTTTTTAGCAGACTTTGTTCCATTTCCGTTTTCTTTTACTGATTATATGGGAAAAGTAGCGAGTGGAATTCAAACGTTAACTAAATTTAAAATAACCGAAAGCATTCGTTATCAAACTCCGGGAGGTTTTAAGTGGCCAGTGCGGACGGTCAATTTAAAAAGAGCGATCCAAGTTAATTATTTACCGATTAAAGATAGTGAGAAAGAACTTGTAATAATTAATCTTCATCTTTCTGCCTATGATGATGGAGAAATGAAAAAAGCAGAAACCATATTTTTAGCAGAAGAGATTTTGAAAAAAGAATATGAAAAAGGCAATTATGTTATTGTGGGTGGCGATTTTAATCAAACTCATCCTGATGTTATCGATAATTATCCGATTCCAACCGAAAAAAACCTTTGGAAACCACCGCTTTTTGATGTCGATGTTTTACCAAATGGTTTTCGGTTTATTTATAGTGAAACAGCAACTTGTAGGTCTTTAGATAAGCCCTTAAAAGATCCCGATAATCATTACTATTATATTATCGATGGTTTTATTATTTCTGATAATATTAGTGAAATAAGTTTTGAAAATTTAGATAAAGGTTTTTTATATTCCGACCATGAACCGCTCTTGTTAAAAGTTAAATTAATACCTTAATAATGAAGTATTATCATCTTTTAAAGACTCCCATTGGTGAACTTACTATTGTTGAGAGTAATGATAAGATTGTTGAAATAACTTTGAATGCCAGCAACTTAGAATCATTTATAAAAACAGAAACAAAATTAATTAAAGCTGCTAAAGAATGGTTAATTAGTTATTTTAAAGGAGAAGTTAAAACAATAGATTTCCCTTATTATCAAATGAAAACAAGCTTTCAAAATAAAGTTTATGAGGCAACTCAAAAGATTCCATTTGGAACTGTCAAAAGCTACCTTGAAGTCGCGATCGCAATCAATCATCCTAAAGCTTATCGTGCCGTCGGTAACGCTCTTAATAAAAATGATTTATTAATAGTGGTGCCTTGTCATCGGGTTGTTGGTAGTAATGGTTTGGGTGGTTTTGGTGGGGGGATTGCGGTTAAGAAGTTGTTATTAAAGCATGAAAAAGGAATTCTCATTTAAATAATTTTGTTTAATATCATAAGCCTCAAAAACTATTTTTGGGTTGTATTTTAAATAAACATATGTAAAAAAGCTTATTTATTGTGTAGAATTTTATTTTACTTAATACTATAAATATTATTTTTGTGTTTGTAGTGAAGGGTAAATAAAAGCGTTCAGTTTCATTAAACAATCATATTTGCTTGTTTTAATAAGAAACAATTAAAAGTGCTTGTTTTGAAAAAAAACAATCTAAAATGTTTGTTTTCTAGATTATTATTTTATTAATA
>DUQU01000039.1 GCA_012837645.1 Acholeplasmataceae bacterium
AAAGATGATATAATATAATTATTAAAACTAATTAATAAGGAGTTTCTATGAAAAGGGTAATTATAGTAGTTATTACTTTGGCTTTTCTCTCGTGGCTGGTGGGTTGTGTGAGAAAAAGTACTTGGAAAGAAATTTTAAAAGAAGTGGAAATAAGGTATCAAGATGGTGATGCTGAAAATGATGTTAAAAGTGATCTAATTATTTTAAAGAGAATTTCTTGTCAGCCTAAAGCGAAAGTTTTTTGGCGCTCTTCAAATGAAGATGTAATTAGTAATGAGGGAGAAGTTAAAAGAGCTTATTTAGATACTAGTGTTACTATAACAGCGCGGATTGTTTTTAAAAAAGAGGAAAGATTTAAAGAGTTTCAACTTTTAGTAACGGGGTTAGATAAAGTTAAGATTACTTTAATCTTTGCTAATAAGGAAATAGTTTTAAAACCTAATGAGTTAGGTTTTTTAACTTTGCCTAACTTAGCTAGAAAGGATGCTCTCTTTGTTGGTTTTAGAGTGCTTGATAGTAATCTTTTTGTTGATTTAACGAAAAAAGTTAAAAACGACTTAAAAGTAGAAGTTGTTTATAACATTTATCATTATCAAGTTTGTTTTAATAGTAATGGCGGTAGTGATGTAAAACCAATCGATAATATTGAACATAGTATGACAATTAATAAATTACCAATACCAAGTAGAGATGGTTATTTATTTTTAGGATGGATTTATTTCAATAAGGAAGGGGGTGAAAGTTTATTAATTGAAAAGGTTACTCCGATAAATGATAACTTAAGCTGTTATGCGGTATGGGAAAAAATGAAAGGACATATAGATGAATAAGTTTGAAAAGTTTGTTTTACTATTAGTTTTTGGAGTAATTAGCTTAGTTACTTGTAAAAGTATTATTAACGCTAATGAAGAAGAAACAGTGACACTAATTTTTATTAGTGAAAAAACAGAGGGGCTTTACCCAGAGCTAGAAGCTCTTGGTATTCCAAATGAAAAAGATTACCCTAAAGGAGTACAAATCCATCATATTGAAGTGCCAAGTGATGAAGTTTATAGTTTTAATGGTTGGTATTACCTTGATAACAACAACCAAGAACAACTCTTAAAAAAATATGATATTTTTAATGATGATACTACCTTTTATGCAAAGTGGGTAGTAACACCTCGTTTTGTTAATTACGAGTTAAATGGTGGAGTTATGAGTGATAATCCTAGTGTTATTTATGGTAATGAAGAATACTTATTAAATGATGCTCAAAAAGAAAACCATCAATTTATGGGTTGGTATTTAGAAAGTGATTTTAGTGGTGAAAGAGTAACTATTATTCCTAAAAGGTCAAAGAGTTTAACTTTATATGCTAAGTTTGAATTAAACCAATATCAAGTTAAGTTTTTAGATTATGATGATGAAGTACTAAAAACAGAAACTGTTACTCATGGTAAAACCGCAAAGGCACCAACAGAACCCGACAATAAAGAAGGTTATCATTTTAAAGAGTGGGACCTTTCTTTTAGTGATGTTACTTGTGATTTAATAGTAAAAGCAGTTTATGAAATTAATACTTATACAGTGGTTTTTAAAGATTATGATGGGAAAACATTAAAAACTGCAACAATCGATTGGAATAATGACGCTATTTCACCAGCAGAGCCTATAAGAACCGGATATACATTTAATGGATGGGACAGTGAATATCAAAATGTTAAAAGTGATTTAATAATAACGGCTTTATATAAGATTAATCAATATACGATAACATTTAATACAAGTGGTGGTAGTGAAATAGCTCCTATTAAAGAAGATTACGCAACAACGATAATTGCGCCTCAAGATCCGACTAGAAGAGGTTATAACTTTACTGGCTGGGATCAAAATCTTCCAACCACGATGCCAGCGGAAGATATTATCGTAGTAGCGCTTTGGGAAGTAATCGAATATCAAATAAACTACATTTTATATGAGCCACCAGTAAACGATCCGATTAGTTTTACCCCTCTTGATGTTACTTATACAATTGAGTCAGAAAAGATAACTTTAGGAGTACCTGAGAATAGAACGTCAGCGACGTTTGGAGGCTGGTATGATAATCTTGATTTTAAAGGTACTGCAATAACAACCATTTCTCAAGGATCCAATGGTAATAAAACATATTATGCGAAATGGAATGCTAGAAATCATACCGTTGATTTTGAAGTTAAAGGAGGAACTCCAGAGTTACCAGCTCTTACAGTGGAGCATTCAACGACTATTACTAACTTACCTAGTGTTAGTAAAGAAGGATTCACTTTTATTGGTTGGTTTTTAGAAAGTGAATATCTTAACCTTTTTACAGTCAATATGCCAGTTAATGAAGATCTTACTCTTTACGCTAAGTTTGTTTCTAATAGTAATGAAGAACTAACTTTAAAGGGATTAATTAATAAGGCTTTATTAAAGAGTTATCAAGGCGAAATAACTTTTTTAGATAATGATCTTATCTGCTATTATCAAGACGTTGAGGAAGCAAACAACATTAATAACGATTTAACAATCTTTATTAATGCTTTATTTAATGATGAAGACTCTTTACTTAAAGAAATAAAATATCAAAATACAAATTATAATAATAGTAACGATCTTCTTTTAGCACTAAATACTTTAACAATAATAGAACAATCTCTATCTTTTACCTTAAAAGACAATAACGATTACACTTTTAACCTTAATTATGAAATCGCCATTAAAAAACACAAGATAGAGTTTTTGGTGGATGATAGTGTTTTTGATGAAAAGATTACTTACAAAGGGAATAAAATTATTAAACCAAATAATCCCTTCAAGGAAGGTTTTTCTTTTTTAGGTTGGTATTTAGATGAAAAGTTATTTGATTTTAATACTTCAATAAGTGCAGATCTGACTTTAATTGCGAAATTTCAAGAAGAAGAGGTTGCTGATACGATAACGATAGCAGAAGCTAAAGAGAAGGAAGATGGAGCAGAAGTTGTAGTTAAAGGAGTAATAACAGGAGTAAGTGATACTGATATTTATTTAGAAGATGAAACAGCAGCGATAGTTATTCGTGGTGCTAACTTTACTACTTACCATGTTGGGGATTTAATTAAAGTAAGTGGTCGTTTAGACAATTTTCATAATGTAAAACAAATTAATTCTTCATTAAAAGATATTGATTTGCTTTCTTCTAACCAACCCATTCCAAAAGCAATAACGATTAATAATTTAAACGAAATAGATATTTCAATGCAAGCAAAAACAGTAGCGCTTGAAGAATTAACAGTTTCAGAAATTTTAAATGGTAATAACTTCATGAAATTTCAAGATGCAACTGGAGAAGAGATAACCTTAAGAATGGAATGGAGTTTAACAACGGCTCTAAATGTTTTAGAATTAAATCAATCCGTTAAATTTATTAAAGCATATGTAAAATGGTTTGGTGATAAAGCGGAGTTAACCATTTTAAGTAGCGACGATATTGAAGTAATTGATAATGGTTAATTAATAAATAATTTTTAAATAATAAAAAGACTGCCATTTTGGCGGTCTTTTTGGTCCCTTATTGCTAAAAGAAGAGTGCTATTAATTAATAA
>DUQU01000040.1 GCA_012837645.1 Acholeplasmataceae bacterium
ACCATGGCCAGACAAAGTTGCCGATAATAAAATACTCATATTAACCATTTTTATATCAACATTTATTTGATTTTGAACAACAAATGACTCATCTACCAATTGTCTCAGTAGCGTAGTTTGGTCTCTTCCAGCACCAATCCAAACCTCAATAGTTTCACCTCGAACTTTGTTTTGTCCTACCATTTCACCTTCATCTTTAAAGGCACCAATAAATAAGATAATTTCATGCCAAATTTTTTCAAAAATATTTGTTTTAACTTTCTTGAATTTATAATTTTCACCAGTAATAAAGATTTGATCAATTGTTAAAGGTTGCTCAGAAACTTGAATAACCCAAGTCCCTAATGCAGCAATATTTTTTTCAAATTCATTTAAACCCTTTTGAATATTTTTTTCATCTTTTATAAATCTCTTAATTTGATTAACTATCCGTTCAAAAGGCCCAATTAATTCATTTCTTGAACCACCTAATGATATTATCGCTTCTTTTATTCCATCAAGATTTTCTAAATAAGTGTTTAAACGAAGATTTAAATCCTTGATATGTCTATTTAATAAATAATCTTGAAGAGGGTCTGGATGAAGTCCCGTTCTCATAACAACTTCTCTATAAAATGACCTTAGTTCTAAAATTAAACCATTTGTTTTTTGAACTAGCTCACCATATTTACCAATACTTGCTTGAAGAGAAATAGTATTTTTCCCCTCCTTCAAATAAATATAATTAGGGTTTTTACCACCAACAGTAACAATCTGTAAATCATTTGAATATTTAAATTCTATTTCTTTAGCTTCTGCAAATGGTATTTCATCATTCACATATAAAGTTCTCGTTGTTTTAAAGCCTCTAGAATAATTTTGCATTACTTTAAAACTGAGTTGATAAAACCCCTCATTTAAGACATCTAAATCCCAAATAATTGTATCTCCAGCAACTCGCCAATTATTACCTCCAATAGCGTTAAAACGAGTGGTAAAAGCCTTGTAAGGGCTATATTTCGAAGTTTGGTACTCAGCGATAGGATTAAGAGTGGGGGATGTCTTCAAATAAGGCTCTTCAGCTTCAATAATATAAGAATCCCCATTAATTATTCTCGCTCCTTGATTATAGTGCTTATTATAATAACCATCATAGGATAACAACTCTTCTTTATTATAAAGTCTTAATTCACCAATCACGAACGGTTCCCTAATTGAAGTAAGTGTTATTTTATGGCTTCCTTCAGTAAAATAAAAAAGGTAAGGCTCATTATAAAAACCGAAAACATCTTTAATGTCAGTCTCTTTCCACAAATATCTTTCTTCTTGTTTAGGCCTAATATCATCTTTATCTTCTTCTCTTTTTTCTGACACTTTAAAAGCATCTTGATAAAAGCGGTGAAAGACAATTGTTTCAGCTTCATTAAAAGGATAATGATCATCAATCATTAAACCCTTTTGAATTGAAGCTCCTCTTCCTTCAATTGAATAATAGAGCACGGAAATGTTGTAAAAACCTTCTTCAACAACGTCAACATTAAAGCTAATATTGCCCGTTTCAGGAATATAAAGCCCTTCATTACTAATACCATCATCATCTTTAAACATCGAGTAATATGGTTCATCCTCAACAAAAAGTCCATCTTCATAAACATATTCATTTAAATCGATTATTATTTCACTATTAGCATAGCGATTATATTTCTTTTTATAATCATCATAAAAATCACCATTACCAGCAGAATTCTCATAAATTGAGCCCTCATAATCACTAGCAACCAGTGATGGTGTTTTATCATTACTACCAATAGAAATTAACGCTATTAAAAATGCTAATGTAACAGCAACAATAACTAATTTTTTCACTATTATTCACCCCTACGATAAAACAAGTTTAATTCTTCCAACTTTTCTTTAAAATCCTCATTTAATGCTGGAACCCTAACGTAACCACCAATCAAAACATAATAAACAACAATAATAAAACTAAAACCACCTAAAACAAACCCTAAGATCGGAATCCAAATAGCTAAAAAAACAATCCCCATAGCAATTAAGATAAAAATAATTCCTCTCACAATAAAAGCAACACTAAGTAAATAAGAATACTTAACTAAAGTTATTACTTTCTCATCATAAATAACGGTAATAACCAAAGCATGAAAAAGAGCGATAATAGTAATCAAAAAGACCAAAAACGTCAACATATAACTAATAAAGTAAAACCAAGAAAAGTCTTCAAATCCTTTCTGGAAAAACACTAAATTAAAGGTTAATACCATTAATAGTGGTAAAAAAAAGAACCAAATTTTAAAAGGTTTCTTAAAGATATTTTTAAGAATTTGAAAATAATAACTTCCCACACTTAAATCTTTATTTTCTTTTAAGGCCGCGATAGTAAAAACTCCAGCACTTATCGCTAGTGGAAAGCCCACAACAAAAAGCCCTAAAATCATTGTTAAAAACATTAAAACACTTAACCATATTATTTTAAATAAATACTCTGTATAAGCATAAAATTTTGAATTAATGTATTTTTCAAAAAATTGCATCTTTCATCCTTTGTTACGCTTAACACAAGCACGCCAATTAAGACGTGCTTGTTAGCGTAATTCATTTCATTCTATTCTTTAATAAAAAACTCTTACCAAATATTATTTCTTAGTTAAAATAACTTCTTTAGAATCAACAAAGGTATCAATTGAACCTCTCCAACCTTCGCCACCTGTTGCACCCAATGTATCCCATGGCTTCATATAATGATAAGCAATAAAATCTCTTGCTGGAGCTGTTTTTTCTTCTTCTCCTACTTGATAAGTAACTGTCAAGCCATTTTTACCAATCAACAATACATCACCATCAGCTAAATAACCTTCCAAGCCACCTAATTGAGCGTTGTTTACAGCATAGTCTGGATCAGCTTCCCAACCATTAGCTGCAGTATATTTTTGCTTAGCAATTATACCTCTTGACCATTTCGCTTTTAAATCGCTATCTAATAAAACATTAGCTGAAGCATTTTCTGTACCTAAGCCTGGCGATGTTGCTGTAAGTTTATATTCAACTTCACCCAAGTCTGTAACCATATAAATGTAATTTGCTAGTTTATATTTATCAGTATAATTTCTTCTTGAGAAATATTCTACGGCATTCATCATCGCTACTTCAAATACCATTTCACCGAGTTGATAAGTTTCAAGTGTGTATCTAGCAACATCTACTGCATCTGACATTGGTGAATCTTTATGATTTTCATCACCAATTGCTTTAACGTAATAAGTATTAAATCCTTGATATTCATCAACACTATAAACATCAAAACTTGTGGTTGTTACAGTGGCAAGTAAAACTGTTTCTTTGTAACCTGGATTTAAATAAACCTCGTATTCAATTGCGCCATTGAGTTCATTCCACTCTAATAGTTTAGTTTCTCCATTATATGTTACTGTTGGTTTGAACAATGGTTTAATATCAGTATCGATTTCTAAAACAACTTCTTTAGCATCGATTAATTTAGCATTATCTGTTTCTCTCCAGCCTTCTGTTGTACCGAAAACCCATGCTTTCATATAGTGATAAGCAAGAAAATCTCTTGCTGGAACAGTTTTTTCTTCTCCACCTTCAACATAAGTAATAGTCAAAGCATTTTTACCAATTAATAAAATATCTCCTGTTGCTAATACATTATCGATGCCTACTAATTGAGCACTATTACTATTATAAGACGAATCGTTAAACCAACCTTCTTCTTGGCTATATGTTTTACCCGCTAAAATTGGTCTTACCCATTTCGCTTCCATGTTTTCATTTAATAAAACGTTAGTAGAAAAGGCTTCAGTTACTGTAACATCGTCAGGTACTTGATCGATATTAACTAACATATAAATATATTGGCCAAGCTTAGTTTCATCACTTAAATTTCTTCTAATAAAGTAGTCGGTTGCTTCAATAACAACAACATCAAAATAATGATCACCTAATATATAAGGAGTAAATTCATATTGATCAACTAAAACTAGATTAGAACGCGGACTATCGCTATGTGCGTAATCGCCAATTCCCACTACTGAATAATTATTCATTCCATTATGATCTGTAATCTCTGCTGGATCAAAGAAGTTTTCTTCAGTTTCACCAACTAGATTTCTAACATCACCAATTTGTAAATAAACTTCGTAAGATTCAATGCCATCAATAAGTTCCCATTTTAACAATCCATCTTCTTCATCAAACTCTAAAACTGGTGCTTCTTCTATTTTAGTTGTT
This sequence comes from Acholeplasmataceae bacterium, assembly GCA_012837645.1. Taxonomy (GTDB): domain Bacteria; phylum Bacillota_I; class Bacilli_A; order Acholeplasmatales; family UBA5453; genus DUQU01. Next base: position 4,246 of record DUQU01000040.1, read on the forward strand.
TCAACTTTTATATATTCGATTACATTTGAAGGTACTGAATTCGAGTATTTAAAGATATCAATTGAATTAGCAACAACTGTAACTTCATAGAATGGATCATCATCATCTGACAATTCTAATTCTAGAGTGGATAAGTCTATTTCTCTAACTGTAAGAGGTTCGCCAACAACTTCACCGTCAATTAATAAAGTATAAGATGTCGCATTAGTTACAGCTGGCCAGGAAACTGTATGTCTTTTAATAGAAATTATTGGAGAAGTTATTGGATCTGGTAACGGCATTACAACTTCATAGTCTTCAACAAAATCTACTTTCATTCCTGCAATGTTCTCAACATCACGATCATCTTTATAAGCTACTCCACCTTCGTATTCTGATGCAAATGTATTAGCAACAATAAATACTCGCGATTTTTGGGTTGTTCCTGGAGTAGGAGCGATTAATAAATATCCACCCTCAGGAATTATTTCATCTAACCCTTTTAATAAATTTCCTCCGGCTAAGCCAGCATCAAAATCATATTTAGCCCAATCAAGTGGAGTTTCCGCGCCATCATAAGTATAAACTGTTTCACCATCAATAACGTCTAATTGATGATATGCACCAGTAGACATACGAACATGAACAATTTCTTTATCAGCGTTTAAAATAATTATTGAACCATAAACAAAAATTGGAATACCATTATTTTTAGTATGGTTTTCTGCATGTTCTTCTAGTTGATCTAGATAAAAAGCTTTTTCCATAATAAAAAGCTTGTCGACAAATCTAAAATTAGCTCCACTGCCGTCATCGTCGATAAAAGCTGTTGGGTCGTTATAAATATATTCCACCCATGAATCACCAATTACAGCTGCATTAATAGTTGCATGTAGCGCTGGTACTACTACCACTACTCTTTTAACTTTTGAAGCGTTCCCAGCACTATCTTTTGCAGTATATTCAACTTCATATTCTCCTGCAGCATTTTTATCATAATCTTTTTTGTCAACAGTAATAGTGACATCATAACCATCTACGTTATCTCTTGCTTGGACGCCAGCAAGTAAATCAATTTCTTCGCCTTCTAAATGCTCAATTGGAAGAAGTTTTCCATCATCTCTGAGATTTAAAAAAGCCGGCGGAACGACATCTCCATCATCCCCATTGTTTGGTTTGCATGCTGTTATCCCTAAAATCACAAAAAATCCTAGTGCAAAGACAGCAAGCATTTTTAAAAATCTTTTTTGCATATATTTCCCTCCTATTTGCTTTCAAATATATTATATAATTGTAAAGTTGTATAGTCAAGTTAAATTTTAAAATACTATTTCACAGTTGATGAATAAAAAATATCAGCAAACTTAATTGTTAAATATCCTTCTTGACTTAACTCTTCTTCTAAAAAGTCTAATTGAGTTATCAATTTATTGTTATAATCTTCAATAATACGCCTTAAAGTGTCTATTCTACTAATAGTAGCTATTAACCTTGTCTCTAAGACTTCAAGGCCATATACTTTATAATTACTAAGCCATCTTTCTTTAAAATCATTTAAAACAAGATTAACACTTTTTTCTAATTCTTTTAACTCCTCAGCTAAGCTTATTTTATTTTCTTTATCTTGATATTGTTTTAATAGTTGTTGTCTTAGTTTTAATTTATTATTGAGTAAATTAGCGATATTATAAACCGGATTAGTAGTTAACTTATTTTCTTTTAACTTCTTAATATAGTCATCTAGTTCTTTAATGGCTTCATTAAAACTATTAGGCTCATATAAAAAGGTGTTGTTAAGATAGATTGCTAAAATGATATCATCCCATAATAATCTAATTGGTGAAATTTTAAGATCGTTAAGTTGGCTTATTAAAACTGCATCTTGATAATCTTTATTAGTTAAAAACGTAAAGACATCTTCTTTTACCTTATTATCATAAATATGATTAATAACGTCATATAAGCCTAAATAAATAGAATCATAATCAACATAAGCGCCATCATCTTGCCATTGAGTAAAGCAAATTTCTTCTAAGCCATATTCTTTACTAACATCAATATGCATTAAAGCAGTTCTATCTGTTTGAGTTTTATCGTAAGTTAGTTTTGTCCAAATCCAAGTCCCAGAAGCGAAGATAATCTTTTTATTTAAAGTTAAATGCTTTTTAACCATTCCTTCAACAATTTCCTTTTTATAATTATAATAATCCCAATAAACCAAACCAACATTACTAGGAATCTCTTTTAAATAACTTTCTTCAAAATCGATATTATAATCATAATAACTTTCATGCTTAGAGTACATTCTAAAAAACATATCACTCCAAATATAAACTTCTTCAAATCCTTCTTTTAAAGCGAGTTCATTAACTTTCTTTAAATGCTCCATAAATAGTTTAGGTTGGGGAGTATAACCTTCTTCTTTATAATATCTTCCAAACCCTAAACCAAATGTCTCATCCATGCCAACATGAATTTTAGTAGTAGGGAAAACTTCTTTCAATGTTTTTAACATTAAAGTTATTAACCGGTAAGTATCCTCACTCCCAACTTTTAAAACGTCACTAGTATCTTTAAATTTAGCACTGCTTGGCCATCTTAAAAATTGGCCCATATGGCCTAATGTCTGCACACAAGGAATTAAAGTTATACCTAATTGATTGCTGAAATCAACTAACTCTTTTAGCTCTTCTTTACTATATTTACCTCTCAAATAACCAAACTTAGGCAGTTCTTTTATTTCAAAAACATCTTCCATATAAAGCCAAATCTCATTAAAACCTAATAAAGCATGCTTTAAAATTACTTCTTTAAAATAAGTTAGTTTGAAAACAGCATTGCGAGATAAATCAATCATCGTCGCTGTTTTCTTAAAGTGATTTTTTAGTTCTTCTTCACCATTAATTAAATATAACAACCCTTCAGGAATATTTTTATAATAAAGAGTATCTAAAACTAACTTAGTCTCCTCACCTTTAATATACTCCGTTGGCTCCTTAATCTCATAACCATAACTATTAACTATATTAATTGCTTCTTTCATCAAATTTCTCCTTCATTTTTAATCATTTTTTAATAAAAAAAGAAAATAAACTTACGATAACTCTCTGTTAAATTATCTTATCAATTAATTTTCTTTCTTTTCCTTAAGATTACAAGGACACTACTTCCTAATAAAATGCTTATGCTAGTTAAGAACAGGGGGTTAGCAGTAATCCCGGCAAAACAGCCCGTCTTCTTTACTATTTTTTCTTCAAAAACAAATGAATATTCTTTTTTCTCAAAATTAGACAAATCATAACTGATTATAAACTCATCACCATCATTAATTTCAAGATCTTCAAATATCGCTTGACGATGGCCTTTAGTTTTTAATAATGCCACCTTTTTATCGCCAGAAATAAGGTGTGTTATTCTCATTCCATCGACCATTAAATCATCATCACTATAATAAACATCAACAATCCATTTATTATTATCTCTTTTTAAATCAATTCTATCAAAACTAGGATAATTATAAACTGGTGGCAATTTAATCTTATCAATTACTTTATTAAAAATCGCGAAATTATCTTTTATTACGGCAATCACATTATTAACTTCTTCATCAATAGTAAACTCATTTCCAACTAATTTTCCATTGTGGAAAATTGTCGTATTTTCACCAGCATTAATGTTAATTATGTTTTCATCTTTAGTTACAACTACTTCTTCTTTAACTTTTGGTTTAATAAAGAAAATAGCATTACCTACTGCCCTATAAGGAGACTCAGAAGGCCTATTAATCATTTTAAAGACACCATCTTCTTTAATAATCATTTGAGTTGAACCGCCACCATCTAAATTAAAACCATTATAGAGGTTGTTTTCTTTCATAATCAAAGCTAATTCTCTTAAATCGACTCCATTGGAAAATCCGGCTTGTCTGCCATCAACGGTGATTAAAACCGGTTTATTATTAATATCAAACCCTAGAGCTGTTCTAGGATGCCTCGATTCGTTATGATTAACATCTTGTCCACCAATAACACTAAAATCAACCAACTCCCCAGCTCTTAACACATGGGAATCGACACCTACCATTTGGTCCCCTTCTTCAAAATCACTAGTATCTTTTTGAATTTTAAAAAGAGGGTTTTTGGTTAACAAGGTATTTAATTCCATGTTTGTTGAATATACTCCGAGCTGTTGATTAGAAAGTGAAGTTGTACTTTCTTTTATTATTTTTCCACTATAAAAATTAGCATTTTCTAAAGATGATTGCATCAAAACATGCCCGACAAAATGTTTTGAAGATAAACCTTGAAAAGAAGGTGTATAAAGATAAGTGCCTTCCCTGTTTGCTGGCTTATTAAAATCGATAATTGCTTCTTTATAAAGTAGTGCTCCCGTTATTTCATCATATAAGTATAAACTATAGCTATCTGCTAGTTTTAATTGTTTAATCGTTTTTAAGAATTCACCATCTTTGTCCATCAAAACGCTTAAATATTTAATATGGTTATAAGGTTTTATTAACTTGGAACCAAAAATTAAATTAGCGTTAACTAAGTTAGGGGGATAAAAAAAGTAATCAGCATTAACTCCAGCTAACACTTCATATCCAGGATTTTTAGCCTCAAAATCTTTTGCTAAATCAATCACATTTTTTAAAAGCAAACTCCCAAAATCTGTAAAATAACTCCAAACCGCTATTTCGACTTGGTCTTCTTCTTGAATTCTCAAAATGTTAATATTTTGTAAGGAACTACCACCTTTATCATTAATCATATTAGCGGTAATATGCTGATGAGAAAGATGAGAAATAGTTCTCACTTCTTTTGTTTTTTCAAAATAATTTAAATTGTTCGCAGCAATAATCTTATTATTCATAAATGATAATATTAAAAATACTCCTATCAAAATCTTTTTCATAACCCACCTTACCAATTACAACTCATTTTATCATTTTTTTTACTGCTTGTCTATACAATTATAAAAAAATAATAAATTGGTGCTTTTATTTAATTTTATCAACAAAATAATAAGGTTCTTTTTTTAAAATTTCGCTAGCTTTTTTTAATAATTCATTGGCTTCTATCAAAAAAGATTCTTCGCCATTAATCGAAACTTTTTGCAAATCTTTTTCAGACAAGATATTAATTATTTTATCATAACGTTGATAAAAATTGCTCATATTGGGCAACTTTACCACATTATTAATTTTTACACCATCGTTGTTTTTTATTTCAACTATGAATTCTCGTTTTATTTTTCGGTAAGGTAGTTCATTAAGATTTTCCACTAAATGCATAAATGTGTTTGGTTTTAAAGTAGAGCCTAACATTAAAATTTTTGCGTTATATTTTAACATTTTATAATATGGTGAATTTAGTCCAATTGTAATTTCATCTAAATAATGGTTATTAGTTAATTCGATTTTATCTTTACCCCATACTGCCACAGAATGAATCGGATTTAGGCTTCTAATAACTCCTTTTTGTTGTCGAAATACTTCACTTATCACCCCCACACTTGATGGGGTATTATTGAGGTCAAAATAAGGGTTATTTTCATTTACAACATCGTAAGTCAAAGTCGGCATTAAAATGTTGCCTTTCTCACCTATAACCTCCATTAAAGCTTCAATAACATCTTGAGGGCCCAGCTTTTGTAAGTGTAACGACTTAAAAGAAGAATGAACTACAAGGGTCATTCCCGCTTTAATACCTGCATTTTTAAAACCTTCAATAAGAGCTTGATATTCTTTTATCATTTAACCGCCATCTGAACAAACTTATATTGATCACTACGATAAAAACTTCTTACTATTTCAAATGGTCTTCCATTGCTTAAATAAGTATCCCTTTCAATGTATAAAATTGGTTCTGTTACATTGATGTTTAAAATATTTGCCAGCTCTTTAGATGGCTTTTTAGCTTCAATGCTTTGTTTACAATGTGACACTTTCAACTTTAATTCTTTTTCTAAATATTTATAAAAAGAACCTTCTAAATCCTTTTTAGTGATATTAGGGAAGATATTTTTAGGGATATGAAGTATTTCAAATAAAACTGGCACATTATTACCGTAACGAATTCTTTCAATATAGTAGATTAGATCTCCCTTTTTTAAAAATAATTTTTCCGCGATAATTTGATTTGCTTTTATTTCTTTAAAAGTAATAACTTTGGAACTTACCTTTCTGTTAGTCGCTTCCATTTCTTCTGTAAAAGAGCGAATCCCTTGGATTGATTTTTCTATTTTAGCATTGGAAACAAAAGTACCTTTACCTTGATGTCTAAACAGCAAACCTTCATTAACCAAATTGTTTAAAGCCTGTCTTACCGTCATCCTAGAAACATTATACTTTTCCTTTAATTCGTTTTCACTAGGAATTAAATCTCCACTCTTAAAACTACCATTATTGATGGCAGCCTTAATATCATTTTCGATAATTAAATAAATTGGTGTTGTCATTTTATCATCCTTTTTTATTGCCTTTTAATTATTTAGTATATAATGGTTATGGTGATCAAAATGAACTATTTAGTATTTGATATCGGCGGCACATCAGTTAAATATGCTGTCATTGATAACTCTTTAAACTTTCTTTTAAAAAATAGTTTCCCTACCAATGCCCATTTAGGCGCTATCTCTATTTTAAAGGAAATAGCTAAAAAAGTAAAACAATTATCGAGCTATCAGCCAAAAGGGTTAGCATTAACAAGTGGTGGTGCAATTAATTCTCAAACTGGGTTAGTTTTAGGGGCCTCTGAAAACATTCCTAGTTACATCGGAATCAATGTCATTGATTTTTTTCAAAAAGAATTTAATTTACCAACCACAATCTTAAACGATGTTAACGCTGTTGGATTAGCAGAAAGTAAGTTGGGAGCAGGAAAAAATTTTAACAATCTTTTAATTTTAGCATTAGGAACAGGGATTGGAGGAGCTTTAATTATTAATAATAAGCTTTATGAAGGCAATTATTTCGGAGCTGCTGAGTTTGGAAAAATGATAATTGAAGGGAATGATTGGGAAGCTACTACTTCCACTAAAGCTTTAGTAAGCATTATTAAAACACAAAGAAAGGTTAATAATGGTCTTGATGTTTTTAAACTTTACGATGAAAAAGATCCCTTTGTAAAAGCTGAAGTTGACAAGTTTTATTATCGTTTGGCCTTAGGAATTATTAATCTCACTTATTCTTTTGGACCTGATATCGTAATTATTGGTGGCGCTATTTCCAATCGTAAAACATTTTTAAAGGAGCTTAAGGAAATCTTAATACCCCTCTTACCACCGTTTTATCAAAACAATTTTAAAATTGACATCGCCCAATATAAAAATGATGCAGGAATGCTAGGAGCACTCATACATCATCTTAATAATAAATAATTATAATTTTTAAATACTTTAAGCTATCTTACCAATGAAAGATAGTTTTTTGTTTTTAAGGAGTTGTTTTTTCGGCATCATTTTCAAAATAAGGTTGTTTAATTAAAAACTTATAAAGTGGATCATATAAAATCAGTACGCTAAAAGCCCCACTAAGAGCCATCAACGCTTCAAAAGGTAAGTCACTAACAAGATAAGCATAAACATTAATCTCAAATTGCAAAACAGCCCCAACCATCATAATCCAACCATAAACAAAACCAAATACAAAGGCAAAGCCAATCAAAAAGTATTTAGACTTAACTTTTTTGAAAATAGTTATCACGAGCGGAATTAAACTCCACGCAACCAACATCGGAAGCGCTACATAAGGGTTTATAGTTCCCATATATAAGTTGTCTAATAAAGTATGGATAATGACTATAACAAGCGTTTTTTTAAATCCTAATAATTTCGTATACAAAATAAACAGCAAAACAGTAAGCTGGATATTAGGTAAAATAGTAAGGGCTTGTTCCAAGACGAAGACAATACTACTAAACATCGCTATTATTACTATGTCCATAATTTTATTATTCATTTTATCACTCTATTTTCGTTAATTTAAAAGTTAAAACATCATCCTCGCTCACAAAGTATCCAGCGATTCCAACCACAGCTGATTCGCCATTAATAATGAACTCAATAAAAAAACCTTCATCATCACTAATAACGTGATTACCAATTTTTATTTCATTTAAAAAAGGGCCATAAGCTGATTGTGTAATTTTAATCTCATAAAACATATCTAATAGTTCATATGCACTTGAAGATTCTTCAATTTCATGAACTTTTGATGAAATGTCACTATCACCATCATTTAAAATTACTGTCACTTCAATTAAATCACCTTTTTCTGGTATTGGCTCACAACCAGCAATTAAAAATAAGCTAAAAAACAACACTATCACTGCTAATAATCTTTTCATTTTTTTCACCTCCAGTCTAAAAATAAAAATTTTCTACCTGGAAGGATAGAAAACAATCTTATTATGAAAGTTTCGTTAAGCACACCCAGGCAAAACTTAAATTATCATTAGGTAGGTCTCCCGGCTTCGGTTTCTTCCCTGTTTATTCCTTCTCAAGTTTCCTCAATGGTTATTATAAACGGTCCACCTTCACGGTTGCTGGGGCAGCGCAAGCTTTTACTTGCTTCCCTTGTTAAACCTAATAATTATTTAGTTACTTTATTTTATCATTTTTTACTAGCGATAACAATCACTTTTATAAGTTATTTTTATCGCTACTTCCAAATCCGCCTACTCTATTATTATTAAGTGGCTTATCATCGCTTGTTTTTAAATATTTGACAAAAATACCTTGGCAAATTTTCTCACCTTTTAAGACTTTAACAGTTTTATTTTTAAAGTTATATAAAGGAAAGATAATGTGGCCTTCGTTATTATCATTATTAAAGTAATCGCTGTCGATAACACCGACACTATTAGAAAGCATTAAACCCTTTTTAAGACCTAAACTGCTTCTCGCAAAAATAAGTAAAGTCTCGTCTTCATTCATTTCCACCTTAATTCCAGTCTCCACAAACTTAATTTCCCCTGGCTCAATAATAACCTCTTCTAAAGCACTAAAATCATACCCTGAAGAATGATTAGTCGCTCTTGTTGGAAGGGTAGGATTTAACTTCCGATATTTTTCAATTAAATAAAATTTTCTCATCAATATACTCCTTTAAATATTTTAAAATAACTATTTCTCTTTTTAGTATTAGTGTTGGTTCTAATAAGTCGGAACCTTCTTTAAGTCTTTTAGCGATAATTAACTCGTTTTGCTTGATTGCTTCAATGGGAGTTACCCATTTCGATTCCATCCCAAAATCGAGTTCATACTTTTCCTTATTTGGGGTTAAATATTTTTCTACTTCAACCAAATAATAATAGTGTTTGGAAATTCTTTCTTGATTATTACAATTGTTGATAGTTTCTAAATAACCGAAAGCTTGATATTTTTTTATAAGCGCTCCGAGTTCTTCCTTTAACTCTCTTTTTAAAGCCTCAATTAAAGACTCGCCTTCTTCAACTCCTCCTCCAGGTGTTAAGTAGTCCTGATAGCGCCTAGAAAAGGTTAAATGAATTTTATTATCTTTAATAATGAGCGCCCTTACCGTATCTCTACTAGGGGGGCACTTTCCTTTAGTAGTGCTATCTCCCATTATTTTAGCTATCTTTTTCATCTTTAGCCCTTGGGTGATATTTATCATATTCTTGTCTTAATTTTTCCGTTGTTAAATGAGTGTATATTTGAGTGGTTTTTAAATGACTATGGCCTAATAGTTCTTGAACAACTCTTAAATCAGCACCATTGTTAAGAAGTGCAGTCGCGAAGGAATGTCTTAACATATGGGGACTTAAATGGATATATTCGCCTGCTTCTTTGATAAGTTTATTTAAGATTACTCTTAGTCCTCTGGTTGTGAGCGGGGTGCCTTTATAGTTAATAATTAATAAATCGGTTTTAAGATCACTTTTAGTTAATAAATAAGGCCTTGTAAAAGTTAGATAATAACTAATTTCAGCAATCAATTTATCATGTAAAATAGCGATTCTTTCTTTTGAACCTTTACCTAAAATAATTATTTGCCTTCTCGCTAAATCGATATTAGTAATTTTTAAATCGCATAATTCACTCGCCCTCAAGCCTAAAGAGTATAAAAGATCAAAAATGAGATAATTTCTTTGCCCTAAAGGGGTGCTTTTATCAATCGATTGATAAATTGCCGTAATTTCTTTTTCATCGATAATATTTGGTAACCTTTCTGCTTTTTTAGGTGGTTGTAAAAGCTCAACTGGACTCTTATCAAGGTAATTTTCTTTTACTAAAAATCTATAAAATGATTTTAATGAAGAAAGTTTTCTTCTAATGGTAGCGCCTTTAAATTCACTTAAAGAATTTAAGTAATAACCAAATACTCTTTCTCTTTCAATTAAGAGGGTTTCACTGAATTGTTCTCGTCTTAAAAACTCTTTAAAATGATCAAGATCACTTAAATAGCTTTTGACTGTTAAATCAGCATAGTTTTTTTGATATTTTAAATAATCTTTAAATTTTTCAATTAAAATCTTATCTTCCATCTTTACCTCTTCTTTTATAGTTTATCATATCAGCTTAAAAGATAAATCGAAACAGTTCATTATTGCCAAGAGAATTCGCCTTGATGTTTTTTAGCTAATGCGATAAAACAATCAATAGTTTTCGATTATAGTTATTAGAAAGGATTACTTAATTATGCGTTTTACAATGTGGTCTTGGTTTCATATTATTTATCTTATTTCTCCATTTATTTTCTTTTTAATATTATTTTTACTCACAAAAAATAAGTCTACCAAACAAAAACGACTTATTGGTATTGTATTATCAATTGTCGCTGTAGTCTTACTTTTTTTAAGAAATTTAGAAATCTATCTTGAAAATGGTCTTGACGCTGAAATAATACCGCTACAAATTTGCCATTTTGCTAATTTTATTATGCTCTTCGCTTTTATTTTTAATAATAAAACATATTTGCTTTATCCTTTTGCCTCAACTTACCCGCCGCCTTCACTTCGATTGTTTTCGCTAACAGTTTAGAAAACTATAACACGCTTTTAACTTTTAGAGGAATGGCTTATCTTTGGGGTCATTTGTTAATTGTCAGTATCGTGTTGTGGAGTTATTTTATTGGCTTTGTTAAAATCGACAAAAAAACCTTTTTAAAAACAGTTATAACGATGGCGGTTTTATATCTTTCTGCTCATCTTATTAATAATTTATTAATGTTAACTGGTTTAACTCCTAATTATTTTTACACCATTATCCCTGAAGATGGTACTCCTTTAGAATGGTTTTATAATTTAGGTCAAGATTATCATCTCAGTAGTTTCGTTATTAACCCTATTTACCTACTAATATCGATGTTTTTTGGTTTAGTGGTTGTAATTATATTTTACTTTATTTATAAAGTTTTATTACCTTTAACCGCCCTTAAGAATGAGAAAAAGCTACTTAGTTAAAACGATATCTTTATAAACTCTTTCATAAATAAAATAAGTTAAATAAGCGATGATAAAACTAAAAGGAATAATTAATCCTAATCTTAAATAAAAACTAGCCATCGCGAAATTTTTAGAGTAATGAATCCACATTGCCATTGTATTAAATAAAAAAGCAGTAAAATAAGTGATAATAATAATCAAGTACCAACGGTATCCTTTCGGTTCCTTTGTTAAGAGTGCTGGCAGTAAGCTCCAGGCGATACTGGAAAATACAAAAAGCGGTTTATAGCCATAAGGAGACATTAATCCCATCGCTGTATCCGCTACTATCCCAACTACCAAACCATATGTTCTCCCTATCATAAACCCGGCAATAATTAAAGGAATACTGTAAAAAGGAACGTTAAAATTATCAGGCATTATCGGATCGAAAACCATCCTAATAACGACACTTAAGGCAGCTAAAACAGCTCCAATAGTGATTTTTGTAATTTGTTTATTCATAAAAAAAGACCTCCTCGTTTTCAGAGATCCACTATAATAAAAATACAGCGGACGCAAACAAAAGCCGCTACTTATGTATTCGTCTAACCCCTACATCCCATGAGTTAGCACTTGACGCTTTCGTCTTACTCTGCGTTTTTACTATATCACATTCACTAGAAGATGTCATTTAAAATAATAATTCATCTTTAAATCATAAACAATATTTAATTCTAAGCGGTGCGCTATTTGATAAGCTTTTTCAACCGCCCAATCATGAAGATAATTAACTTTATGGGTATCAGAACCTATAATTACTGGCGCTCCTTCTTCTTTAACCATTTTTAAAAATTCAATCCGAGGATAGCGATAATAGCGTTCATCTAAAGAGTTATACTCCTTAAAAGCTTTTCTTATACCATTAGCATTTAATTCAATCGGAATATTTAACTCTTTAGCAAGCTTGATTACCGGTCTTAAAAGTTCATACATTTCTTTACTGGGATTTAAAATATTATTAAAACAGATTTCAGGGTGGCATAACATATTAAAATAACCAGTTTTTAAAGCATCCATAACTAAATTTCGATAAAGTTCTACTTGCTCGTATCTTTCTAATCTAAAGGTGCTTTTAAACTTGTTGTTTTCTATAATATAATGTTGGCCTAAAATTAAATAATCTAAATCTCTTAAATAACTTTCATAAATATCGACTTCAGTAAAATACTCAATTTCTAAACCTTTATAAAAAGCAATATTATGCTTTTTTGCAAAACTTTCCCCTTCTTCTAATAAAGATAAATAAAGCGGAAATTCGCTCATATCCATCCTGACAGAATTAGCGGATTTTAAATAGGGCATTGGTGCGTGTTCACTAATTCCTAGCGCTTGATAACCCTGTTTAAATGCTTCTTTTAAATAATCTAAAGGAATTCCCTCAGCATGACGGCATAAATAAGTATGAGAATGAAAACTTTTTTTATGTTTTATCATACTATTTTCAAATTTTTAGCCGTCTCGTAAATGATTTCAACCGCGTCTTCTAAATGCTTTTTTTGATGCATACTAGAAGGCATTAATCTTAACCTTGCAGTTCCTTTAGGAACGGTGGGAAAGACTATTGGAGAGACAAATACTCCATTATCTAATAACGCTTTTGAAAGTTCAATTGTTTTTTCTTCATCTTTGATTATCAAAGGTGTAATTGGCGTTTCACTATTACCAATATCAAACCCTTTCTGGGCTAATAAAGCTTTTAAGTAATTAGCATTGTCCCAAAGTTTTTTTGTTCTAGTTTCATCTTTTTCTAAAATATTAAGTGCTTCAATAATCGCTGCTGCAGCAGCAGGAACGATGGTTGTTGAAAAAAGTTGGGGTCGTCCTCTATTTAGTAAGTACTCTCTTATTTCTTTTTTACCACTTACATAACCACCAACAACGCCAATCGCCTTTGATAAAGTTCCAATAATAAAGTCAACTTCACCATGCAAATTAAAATGATCAACGGTACCCCTACCATGGCTTCCTAAGACGCCACTCCCATGGGCATCATCGACATATGTCAAACAATGATATTTCTTCGCTAACTTAACTATTTCTGGTAACTTGGCAATATCGCCATCCATCGAAAAAACGCCATCGGTAATAATTAAACAAGTATTAAAGTTTTCTCTTTCAGTTTTTAAGATTGTTTCTAAAGCTGTCATGTCGCTATGTTTAAAAATTCTTTTTTCCGCTCTTGATAATCTTACGCCATCAATAATCGATGCATGGTTGAGTTCATCAGAAATAATTAAATCGCCTCTTTCGGTAACTGCTTGGATAACTCCAATGTTGCACATATAACCGCTTTGAAAAACTAGCGCTGCTTCTTCCTTTTTAAAATTAGCAAGTCTTTGATCTAATTCCTCGTGAATATCCATGTTTCCGACAATAGTTCTCACGGCCCCGGCTCCAACTCCATATTTATCAATTGCTTTATGAGCAGCTTTTTTTAAATTTTCATCATTAGCTAGTCCTAAATAATTATTTGATGATAAATTGATTACCTTTTTCCCATCTAAAGTGATAATAGCCTCAATTGGTCCATCACTTATTGGGGGTAATTTAAAAATTTTATTGTCCTTTAATTCCATCAATTTTTTACTAATTGAATCCATTTTTTTACTCCTCCTTTAAAGTTAAAACCACTTTACCACAGTCTTTATTTTTCATAATTTCAAAAGCTTTATCCATTTCACTAAATTTTAAATAGTGTGTTACTATTTTTTCTAAATGAAGTTTCTTAGTTTCTAAAAACGTTGATATTTCTTGCCAGTTTTGATACATCTTTCTCCCTGTTACTCCATAAAGTGTAATTCCTTTAAAAACAACTTTATTTAAATCAATTAAAGCATCTTTAGAAAAGACTCCTAAAATAGCCATTTTCCCACCTGGTTTAAGATACTCTAACGCTTGATTAAAAGCATGATCGTTACCAGAAAACTCTAAAACGACTTCGGCACCACCATTTGTTTCTTCTAAAACTCTTTTAACAACGTCTTCATTAAGAGCGTCAATTACAACATCAGCTCCTAGTTCTTTCGCTAGTTTAATGCGGGTTTGATTAGTTTCAATGGCAATTATCTTTTTAGCACCACTAGCCTTTAAAAGATCAACACTCATCAAACCAATCGGACCACACCCTAACACTACCACTTCTTTCATCGCAACATCAAAGTGAAAAGTAGTATGAACAGCGTTACCAAGTGGTTCTAGAACAGAAAGCAAGCGATGATCTAATCCTGACTTATCGACATATAAATTAGCTTCTGGCATCTTGATATATTCAGCAAAAGCGCCATCAATATCGACACCGATAACTTTAGTGTTTTCGCAAATATGAGCTTCTCCTCTCCGACAAAACTCACAAACTCCACAAACAACATGAGTCTCACTAGCGACGATATCACCAATTTTAACTCTCGAGACATTTTTCCCTACCGAAACAACTTCTCCAGAAAACTCATGTCCAATGGTAAGTGGTGGTTTAATGCGGTTTTTAGCCCAATTATCCCAATTGTAAATATGAACATCTGTCCCGCATAAAGAAACCGATAAGACTTTTATTAAAACCTCATTATCAGCGATATTTTTAGGAATCGCTTTTTCCACCAATTCAAAACCAGGTTTAGGTGCCGCTTTAATATATGCTTTCATTAATATTTATCTCCTTTATTTTATTTCCCAATTTATTTTTGTAAGACCTTTATTAATTAAAATTTCATTTGTTTTCTTAAACATGTTGGAACGATAAAAACTTCGGTAAAATGATAACGGTGAAGGGTGACTCGTCTTAATAACCACGTGCGTTTTATTAGTTATTTTTTTAGCAAACTGATGCGCATAATTACCCCACAATAAATAAACAAGATTATCTTTTGTTTGTAATAATTGAAATAAATTACTAATAAAGATCTCCCAACCAAAGCCTTGATGACTTAAAGGTTCGTTTTCAGTAACCGTTAAAATCGTATTTAAAAGTAAAACTCCTTCTTTACTCCAAGCCGATAAATCACCATGATTGGGAATTTGATAACCATACTCATAGCTTAACTCCTTGTAAATGTTTTTTAAACTAGGTGGCACTTTAACGCCGTCATTGACTGCAAAAGCTAAGCCATTAGCTTGATTTTTATTATGATAGGGATCTTGCCCAATAACAACAACCTTCAAATTAGAAAAAGAAGTCATTTCTAAGCTT
The DNA here is from genome assembly GCA_012837645.1 of Acholeplasmataceae bacterium. GTDB lineage: Bacteria > Bacillota_I > Bacilli_A > Acholeplasmatales > UBA5453 > DUQU01. The sequence continues at coordinate 19,858 of DUQU01000040.1, forward strand.
CTAAACCAATCTTCCTTTTTAGGGAAAACAGGTTGAGAGATTTTATTAATTTTATTTACAAGCGTCTTAAAATAAGGTTTATTTTTTTCTTCTTCGATAAACTTTTTAAACATTTGTTGCCTGCATTATTATTATCTTTACCTCAAATGTATTATACAAATTTTAACGCTAAAAGTAAACTAAAAATAATCCCCTTAAATTCACATTTTCTGAGTGTTTTTTATCTTAACATAAAAAAAGGACTAGTTTACAAAACTAATCCTAATTATTTTAATTATCTTAAATTAATGAAGCTAAATGCTGAAGTACTCTAATAAGTTGCGCAGTATAAGACATTTCATTGTCATACCAAGCCATTACTTTTACTAATTGTTTTCCGTCAGCTTCTAGTATTTGGGTTGTATTGGCATCAAAAATTGATCCTAAAGCTCCAATTACATCAGCGGAAACAATTGGTTCTTCTGTGTAAGTTAAAGTTTCATTGGAAACTTTTTTGAAAGCTTCATTAACTTCTTCTTTAGTAACATTTTGCTTAAGTTCAATTGTTAAATCAACAATCGAACCAGTTAAGACTGGCACTCTTAATGCTGTTCCGTCTAATTTACCATTTAAATGTGGTAAAACTTTTCCAACCGCGTTAGCAGCTCCGGTAGTGGAAGGAATAATCGACACTGCAGCTGCTCTTCCTCTTCTGGAACGATAACCTTTTTTATGAGGTTGATCCATTAAAGATTGATCGTTCGTATAAGCGTGAACAGTAGTCATAATGCCTTTTACTACTCCAAAAGCATCGTCTAAAGTCTTTACCATCGGTGCTAAACAGTTTGTTGTACAACTCGCCGCAGATACGATTTTTTCAGTACCATCTAAGATATCATGATTAACACCATAAACAACCATCTTAACATTGCCTTTAGCAGGAGCACTTAAAAGAACTCTTTTAGCTCCGGCTTCAATATGAGCACTAGCTTTTACTTCATCATTAAATAAGCCAGTACATTCTAAAACTAATTCCACACCTAATTCTTTCCAAGGTAAATTTTTTGGTTCTCGTTCTGATAAAATTACTGATTCTTTACCATCAACTATTAATTTGTCGCCAACAACGTTAATCTCTCTATTAAACTTTCCTTGAGCAGAATCATATTTAAGTAAATATGCTAACTCCTCAGCATTTGATAAATCGTTTAAGGCAACCACTTCAAATTTCTCATCGTCATGCATTAAGCGATAAGCTAAACGGCCAATTCGACCAAATCCATTAATTGCTACTTTTATAGCCATAATAAAACCTCCTTCATTTGGTTTAATTCAACTTTATTCTATCATTTTTGAGTTTTTTTTCAACAATTTAAACCTGATTTCAAGGCTTTTTTTAATGTAAACGTTTTAATCACCAATAAACGTTTTATTAAGCCTCGTAACAAAATCGTTTTTCTCATTTTTAAGAAACTTAACTTTCTTCTCTGCAAAAGTTATTTTTATTTCTTCCACATCTTCCATACTTATCCAGTTCCGATCAGCAGTAATATCGATATATTTATTTTTTGGTTTAATCGTAATTGTTTGCTCTTTATTCAAAAGAAGCGGACTAATCATTTTATAATTTAAAGATTCAAAAGGCGCGATCACGGTGAGTTGAAAAGCCTCTAAATGGGGCATTAAAATAGCACCACCTAAACTCTTATTGTATGCAGTAGAACCAGTTGGGGTGGAAACGCATAAGCCATTCCCACGTACTTTCATTAAATGTTTATCATCGATAAAGATAGTTCCCGAAAAAAGACGATGTTGATCAGTAATAGTTATTTCATTTAAAGCATAATTTATATTTTCAGCTGACTGACATTTAATAAGATGGTACTCTCGCACTTGATAATCTTTTAAAATCTCCTTAATATTTTCTATTTCATTTGGTAAAAACTCAGTATAAAATCCTAATTTACCAGTATGGATTGTTACAAAAACGATTTTATCTAATTTATCTAAGTATTTCCTAACGGCATCTAAGACAGTTCCATCACCACCAATTGTAAAAACAAAATCAGGATTCGCCTCATCTAAAATCCCTTGAAGATTGTTAATTAAATAATTTTTAATTGTTGCTGCTTCTTGATCCTTTTTAGCTACAAATGCGAATTTCATTAAATCACCTAAGATAAATATAACACATATTTATAAAATATGTTAATATTATAAGAGGGGGATAATTATGACTAACATCGAAATTGAATTTAAAAATCCAATCGATAAAGCAACTTATGAAATGTTGATAAAAAAATATCAACTCGATAACAATATCTTTTTACAAACCAATTATTATTTTGATTCTAGCGATCAAAAACTAACCCAGAGGGGAATTGTTTTAAGAATTAGATATAAAGAACCAAACCGTTATAAAATTACCCGCAAATCCAAAACAAAACAAGGGTATTTAGAAGAACATGTAATCTTAAATCAAGAGAAAGCTTCAAACATGATTGAAAACGGCTTTAATCTTAAGTCTTTTTTTGAGGATGATATTGATGTTATCTTCCATGGGAAATTGGAAAATTATCGCGTCTCTATGCCCTATAAAGATGGTGAGCTTTTTTTAGATAAAATTATTTATTTTGATAAAGTCGATTATGAACTAGAATATGAAGTAGACAGCTATCAACAAGGTAAAAAAGATTTCAATTACTTTTTAAAGCAACACCAAATTACTCCCACTCCAGCAATTAGGAAATCAACACGGATATTTAAACATAAAACTTAAAACTCTTAAATCAAAAAAAGCAATTAAGAAAAATAATTGTTTTTTTATATTTCTTCTTAAAAAAAACACCTCAAATGAGATGTTCTTTTGTTATCTTTCTAGTTTCTTTTCACTTCTAATTTCTTCAAAATATCGCTCCAATTGAGTCTGATAGTCGCAATTACCATCATGGGGACAATTTTTACACATAATATAATCCCTTAATCTTTGGGGAACGAAGACTCTTATTTCTTCATCGTTATAGCCAACTTGCATCTTTTCGTCTTCAATAATAATCGGTCTTTTTAAAACGCTAGGGTTTTCAATTATAAAACTTTTAAGTTGGCTTACCGTCATACTATCAGTATCAAGATTATGTTCTTTAAAAGCTTTTGACCGTGTTGAAATAATATCATCAAAACCATTTTCTGCATTTCTTAGCATAAATGAGATATCTTCCACTGTAATTTTGTGAGAAAATAAATTCTTCTCCTCGTACTCCAATTGGTGTTCTTCTAGCCACTTTTTCGCTTTTCGACAAGACGAACAACTAGGGGTTGTATATATTCTTATCATGTCATCCTCCTTTGGATACAGGTTTTCTCCTGCAGCACCATTTTTGTGGTCTATTTATTATACCTCTAAAAACAAAAAAAAGCAACTTTCAAAATTTCTCGAAAAATGCACTTTTCAAGTTAAATAAATCTTTTTCTTTATATTTATAAAGATAATCTTTTTAAATAAGATAAATTTGTAAATAAAAAGTTGCTTTGTTATAATTTTAATAATGAAAGGGGCTAATTTTAAATTGTCGATTTAAGTGAAACAATTTAAAGATTAAATAATAAAAATGAATTGGGATTTAAGTTATTTTTACAAAAATGAAAAAGAATTTAATGATGATTTTCAAAGATTGGAGGAAAAAATACCGTTACTGGCCAACTATCAAGGCAAGTTGTCTGAATTTAAATATTTTAAAGAATATTTTTTATTTGAAGAAGAGATCACAAAACTTCTTTATCGCTTATATATGTATAGCCATTTAGCTAGTGATCTTAATTTAAAAGATCAACAACTCCAACAAAGAAACCAAATGGTTATTTTAAAGATGAATCAAATTGGTAGTTTAACGGCTTATGTTTCACCGGAAATCATTAGCATTGGTGAAGAAAAGGTTTTAGAATTTGTTAATAAAGATGAGTTTTTAAAACCCTATTTGTTTAATTTTCAAAAACTTTTCAAACAACAAGAACATGTTTTATCGAACCTTGAAGAACAAGTTTTAGCTAATTTTGAACCGACTAGAAGCATTCCTGTCCAATTGTACAATTCTTTAGCTTTAACTGATAGAACCGATGAAAAGGTAGTTTTATCTACTGAAGAGGAACTTACCGTTAATACTCAAAACTGGCGTTCTTTACTGCCGAAGTATCAAAAAGAGGAAGATAGAGAGTTGATTTTCAAGGCTGCTTTTAAACGCTATCAAGATAACAAAGATGCTTTTTCGGCAACTTATAACTTAGTTTTACAACAACTCGCTTCAAATTATAAATCGCGTCATTACAATAGTGCTTTAGCTTCAAAATTGGATGGCAACAATATCCCTTTAGATGTTTTTTTAACTCTTAAAGATACTGTTTATGAATCTACAAAACCAGTTAAACGCTATTTGGCATTAAGAAAAAAGCATTTGAATTTAAGTGAGTATCATACTTATGATCGCTTTTTGCCTTTAATACCTGCTTTAAATAAAGAATATAGTTTTGAAGAAGGAAAAGAACTTTTCTTTCAAGCTTTAGAAGGTTATGACTCAGAGTTCGTAGCTAATCAAAAACAGGCTTTGAAAAAAGGACATGTTGATGTCGAAATGAAAGATGGTAAAAGAACGGGAGCTTACTCATCTAGCGTCTATGGTCATCATCCTTTTATTTTACTTAACCATGATAAATCGTTAGATAGCGTCTTTACTCTTGTCCATGAAGCCGGACATAGTGCCCACAGCATCTTTTCTAACGATAATCAACCACTACCAACTTCTCGATACACTATTTTCGTAGCTGAGATCGCTTCTACTTTTAATGAAAGATTATTAGCTGATTACTTATTAAATAAGTCTAGTTCCAAAGCTGAAAAAATTACTATTATTGAAAGGGAAATAGATGGGATATTAAGTACCTTTTATCGCCAAACACTTTTTGCCCACTACGAATACGAAGCTAATCAATTAGTAGAAAAGGGAATTCCTTTAAATAGTACTAATTTATCCAAAATTATGATTGACTTATACCAACATTACTATGATATTGATATTACTAAAGAACCAGGAAAACAATATGTTTGGGCTTATATTCCTCATTTATTCCATACTCCTTTTTATGTTTATCAATACGCTTCTAGCTACGCTGCTTCTTTAAAAATTTATCAGGATGTCAAGGCTCGTAAAAGTGAGGCAATGACTAAATATTTAGAGTTATTAAAATCAGGTGGAAATGATTATCCTGTTGAACAAGCTAAAAAGGCAGGCGCTGATTTAACTTTAAAATCAACTTACCAAGCAGTCGTAAATAGACTTGAAGAATTAATCAACGAATTAGAATCTCTTTTAAGCTAATTGACAAACATACTAAGATAACTTACAATAATTAAAAGCGATGATTTAAGCGAGTAATAAGTAGTTTAAATAAAAAAGCGACTTAGTGATGGTGAAAGACTAAGATTTAACACTTACGAAATGGACTTAAAGAGCTAACAAACTATAAGAGGGCTAGCTAATGCTAGAACTAAGGTGGCACCGCGCAATTTATGCGTCCTTAGAATATTTAAGGACGCTTTTATTTTAGGAGGATAAAATGAGATTAGTATCAGGAATACAACCGTCAGGTAATATTACTTTAGGAAATTACTTAGGCGCTATTAAACAATATATTAAACTTCAAGAGGAATTAAAAGAGGCAGAAATTTTTATTTTTATTGCCGATTTACATGCTTTAACTGTTCCCCAAGAAAGACAAGCTTTACAGAAAAGTATAAAATCTTTAGCGGCTTTATATTTAGCTTCGGGGCTTGAGCGTGACCGCGTTAATTTGTTTATTCAAAGTGAAATCCCTGCTCATAGTCAGCTAGGCTATATTATGGAATCAACAGTTTACGTTCCTGAGCTTCAAAGAATGACACAATATAAAGATAAAATTGCCAAACAAAAAGAAGGAATCAAAGCTTCACTACTAACTTATCCTGCCTTAATGGCGGCGGATATTTTACTTTATAACGCTGATTTAGTACCTATTGGAGACGATCAAAAACAGCACCTTGAGTTAACAAGAACTTTAGCTGAAAGATTTAACAACACTTATGGCAATACTTTTGTTGTACCTAAGGGGTACTTCCCTAAAACAGGAGCTCGAATCATGAGTTTAACAGAGCCAACAAAAAAGATGAGCAAAAGTGAAGAAAATCCCAAAGGGACAATCTATTTGCTCGATCCGATTAATCAAAGTAAAAATAAGATTAGAAGCGCAGTAACCGATTCTGACACTAAAATCTATTATGATAAAAAAAATAAACCAGGAATAAGTAACCTTCTCGATATTTATAGCGCCTTAAAAGGCTCTTCAATCAAAGAACTTGAAAAACAATATCAAAATAGCTCATACCGAGAATTAAAAGAAGATTTAGCCAATCTATTAGAAGTTGTCATTACCCCTATTCAAGAAAAATACTTTCAAATAATAAACTCCAAAGAACTTACTGAAACTTTAAATATCGGCAAAGAAAGAGCTTCTTTAATTGCCTCTAGAACTATCGCTAAGGTTTACCGTAAACTAGGCATTTTAAGATAATTTAGTTTGTCAGTTTCATTACTAAATTATGTTTTTATTTTAATTTTATCATATTTTAAAATGATTATAAATCTAAATAATGCTGATAATTAGAGCGTTAAAACCCTTTTTGTTTATAATTGATTTTAACAAACAAATCCATTAAAAAAGTAAGCGTTACATGCTTACTTTTTTATCTAAATATTATTAATTCTTTTTTTGAAAGTTCGACCTCTCCATCGTATTCAACGTAGTTCTCTCTATCGCTAACAATTTTAATTTTTTTACCACTATAAAAATGAACCCACCTTCTAAACATTTTATGTATCCCTAAATAAATGGTGGGGAAAATTAATAACAACATCCACCTTTTAACCTTGTTGACAACAACAACCTCCAGTTTATCATCGAGCCTCACCGAACGTGGAGAAATTTTCATCCCGCCACCAAAATAGCGACTATTACAAACTACTACAAACCAAACATCCTTAAATATAGTAGCTTTGCCGTCGATTTCTAAATTTATCTCAAACTTATTAGCTTTACTAATGGCTTTAAGAGCGCTTTTAAAATAGTTGCCTTCTGTTTTTCCCTTTTCCGACCCTTCAACATATGCGCATACCTGAGCGTCTAACCCAAAACCAACACTATTGATGAAATATTTCTTTTTCCCATCAATTAATTCATAAGGAATATCTTTGATATAGTCGTTGATTTTTATTAAATCGGTTTTTGATTTTATACTTCTGACAAAATCATTTCCGGTTCCTGCTTTTCTTGCCACAAAAATCTCATGCTTTACATCAATCTCTGCTAGCTCATTGGCTAAGTAGTGAAGTGTTCCATCACCGCCAAAAATAATTATTTTTTCATCAAGACTTAAATTATTTAAATACTCCTTAGTATTTTCGATTTCAAGAAGTGATCCCACACTTACTTGATGACCTTTTTTAATAAGCTTACTTTTTAGTTTTTCAATATTCTTAAAAGTTTTACCGCGCTTACTTTTAGGATTATAAAGAATTCTGTATGTCATTTTTTCACCTAAATTTAACAATGGCGTACCTTTTTTTACCACGCCTAACAACCGAGTAAGTCTCGTAATATGCCGCTTCTTTCTTTAGAAGGTAATCTATTTTAGTTACTTTGAAGTCATTAACTGTTATCGCTCCACTACTAATAAATTGTCGCGCTTCGCGATTGGAACTTGCTAATTTAGTTTGATTAAGAATTGTTAAAATATTTTCTTCATCTATTATACTTGAGTCTAAAACTTTAAAAACTATCTCCCATTCACTAATAGTTAAATTATCAAAAGCACCAGTAAATAAGGCTTCGCTAACATTAATTGCTTCTTTTAAGGCTTTTTCGCCATGAATCAATTCGACTAAACTTTCCGCCAATGCTTTTTGCGCTAATCTTTTTTCTGGTTTTTGATGATGTTCGTTTATTAATATTTCGATCGTTTCTTCTTCAAAAAGAGTCAGCACCTTTAAATAAGTTTCAATATCAGCGTCACTAGTATTATAAAAATATTGATAGAGTTCATAAGGGCTTGTAAGATTTTCATCCAACCAGATCGTGCCTGATTCGCTTTTACCAAACTTACCGCCATCACTTTTAGTTAGAAGTGGTGAAGAAAGGGCGACCGCATCATTGTTATCGCCAACTACTTTTCTTAAAAGTTCCAAACCTGCTGTTAAATTACCCCATTGATCGCTCCCGCCAAATTGGATTTTAACTTGATGTTTTTGATATAGATTAAGCCAATCAATTGACTGTAAAATCATATAAGAAAACTCCGTATAAGAAATACCAGTTGAAAGCCTTTTTTGGACTGTTTCTTTCGCTAACATATAATTTACGTTAAAATGTTTGCCGTAATCTCTTAAAAAAGTTATCATATCGATATCTTTAGTCCAATCATAATTATTAACATAAACTGCTTTCGGTAAAAAATATTTAATTTGATTTTCAATGGCGACAGCATTTTTTAATGATTCTTCTAAAGTTAATAGTTTTCGCTCTTCTGTTTCTTTAGGATCACCTATTAAACCTGTCGCACCACCAATTAAAACAACTGGAGTATGACCATGTTTTTCTAATAACTTCATTCTTACTATTTGTACTAAATGGCCAATCGTTAAAGATGTTCCTGTAGGATCAAAACCACAATAAAACGCTACTTTATCATCATTAAGTAGTTTTTTAGCTTTTTCTTGATTGGAAACATCTTTTAATAAGCCTCGATAAATAAGCTTATCGTATAAAGTCATAATATCCACCTTTCTATTTAAAAACTTAGAGAGCAATTAAATTTTATTTAATAAACTTAAAATGATTCCCTTCTTTTTAAATGATGGTCTAAAATAACTTTGATCTCTTCAGTTTCTTCTTTTTTCATTAATTTTGTTAATAACCGCATTGCTTTCGCCCCTAAATCATAAACAGGGATATCAACCGAAGTTAATCTCGGTCTTGCCAACATTGCGTATTTAGTATTTTGAAAACCAGCAACAACTATTTCTTCCGGTACTTTATAGTTATTATTACGGGCATTATTTAAAAATGAAACCGCAATTGAATCTCTTACACCGATTGCACCATCAACCTTTTCACTCTTAAAAAAGTTTTTAAAATGGACGGTGTTAATAGTAGTATCTCCGCTCGTTCTAAATACTCGCGGCTTTAAATTGGCTTCTTTCATTGCCTTTTCATAACCTAATTCCTTTTTTTGATTAACGTTATATGTTCTTACTGTCGATAACATATAAATATCTTTTCGGCCTTGTTCAATCATCAATTTAGTAATTTGATATGAAGCTTTTTCATAATCAATATTAACACTTAAAACACTCTCATCATCATAAAGGACGTTCGCTAATACTACTGCTACTTCATTAATTCGACAAGTTTTAATCAACAACTCCAAATCTTCATGCTCTAATTCATCGTTTAAAACTAAAAGACCATCAACTTGTTCAGCGATAATTGTTTTTACAAGTTCCGGATAATCAATTCCTTCTGGGCAAGTAAAAAGTTTTACTGCATATTTATACTTTAAGGCAATATCACTAATGCCCCCCAACATTTCCGCTACACTAGCTCTCGTTACATCGCTCACTAAAACACCAACCGTGGTTGTTTTTCGGGATGCTAACCCCCTCGCGATTGCGCTAGGTCGATAACCTAATTCGTCAATTACCTTTAAAACTCGTTCTCTTGTCTCTTTTTTAACTTTTTCCGGATTATTTAAAACTCTAGAAACCGTTGCTAATGAGACATCAGCCTTTAAGGCGACATTATAAATTGTTACTTTTCCGCTCACTTTATATCACTCCATCCCTATATAATTATATCATAATTACTGTCTCATTCAAATAATTATGAAAAAATTTTCATAATTGTTTTTGGCACTTTAAAGGCTAAAAAAAAACACTCCGATAAGAGTGTCTTTCTTTAATCATAACGTTCTTTTTTCTTTAATTCTCGCGGCTCTCGCTGATAGAGATCTAATGTAGTATAGTTTAGCTCTTCTAACTTTACCAACTCTCGTTACCTCGATTGAATCAATAATGGGCGAATGAACAGGAAATGTTCTTTCAACACCAACACCACTAGATATTTTTCGTACTGTGAATGTCTCTGAAATGCCCCCACCTTGACGTTTAATAACTAACCCTTCAAAGAGCTGGGTTCTTTCTCTTGTACCTTCTTTAATTTTAACATAAACTTTTACTGAATCTCCTGCTTTAAATTCAGGGATTTCTCTTAAATAAGATTTAGTAAGTTCAGTAATTAAAGCTTGGCCTTTTTCTTTAGCCATCAAATCACTCCTTTGCTTTCTTTCGGGCGTTCATATTGTCATAGCGGACCGCCTTAACCGATATACGGCCTAATTAATATATCATATTTTTGTTTAGATATCAAGCGTTTTTTTCGCTTTTATCATTTCTAAAAAGATTTCATCTTCTTTTGTTAATTTTGCTTTTTTCAATAAATCTGGTCTTTTATAATAAGTTTCTTTTAAACTCATATAGCGGCGCCATTTTCTTATTTTTTCATGGTGGCCAGAAACTAAAACTTCAGGCACTTTATAGCCTTGGTAATCTTGCGGTTTAGTATAGTGGGGATGTTCTAATAAATTCTCTTCGAATGATTCGTTCTGATGAGAAGCCGCTTTAATAACGCCTTCTTGAAGCCTAGTAAGGCTGTCTACGATAATAAGAGCTGCTAATTCTCCGCCTGTTAAAATATAATCACCAAGACTAATTTCTTCATCAACCAACTCCACTACTCTTTCATCAATACCTTCATAATGACCTGCAAGTATTATTAAATGTTCTTCTTGAGCCCAGTTTTTCACTATTCCTTGATGATATAGCTTTCCTCGTGGTGATGGTAAAATAACTTTGCTGTTTTCTTTTTTCAAATCTTTTATCGCTCGATAGAAAGGCGGAAACATTAAAAGCATTCCTCCACCACCTCCATAAGGAGTGTCATCTACTTGAGAAGAAGACAAATCACTATAATCTCTTAAATTAACAACGTTAATATCAATTTTTTGATCTTCAATCGCTCTTTTAATAATCGATTCTTCTAAATACGCCGAAACCATCGCTGGAAAAATTGTTAAAATATCAACTTTCATAATAAGCCTTCAATTTCATTAATGACGACTATCTCGCTAATTTCTTTTACAAAAACTTTATTAAATGGAATTAATTTACTTCCCTCTTCTAATTCAACTCTAATCAAATGCCCTTGCGGCACTACTAACACCTCAATTATTTTACCTAAATGTTTGCCATTTTGATTATAAACTGCTTTTTCCAGCAAGTCATTATAATGATATTCATCATCGGCTAGATGAGGCTTTTCAAAAACATAAAGCTTTAAACCTTTTAAAATTAGTGCCTGTTCGATACTATCATAATCATAAAAGGATATAATTAATCCCTTAGGCGTCTCTTTAACAGTTTTAATAGTTAATTTTAAAGGCTTTAAGTTATTATCGTTATGAGGGTAAAAGAAAACATCGCTATCTTTTTGATAACGATTAAAATCAGTTAACGGTTTTATTATTACCCCACCTTTAATTCCATGGGGTTTAGTAATTATACCTATTAAACAGCGCATTTTAAACTTTCTCCTTTAAAAATAAAACGCTTAAAGCGTTTTATAATTAAAATGAATCAATATCAATTCTAATGTGCTTTCCTTCTTTAGAAGCGCCTGCATAAGCAATCGTTCTAATTGCCGATGCCATTCTTCCCCCTCTACCAATCACTCTTCCTAAATCATTTTCATTAACAATCACTTGAATAGTGATATCATTTCCACTAGAAAGAGTTTTAATAAGCACGTCCTCAGGGTGAAGCACGAGTGGCGTTATTATATTTTTAATTAGTTTTTCAAAATCGATAGCCATTCTTTCACTCCTATCCTAGTTTTTAAATGCCGTGCTTTTTAAAAAGGGTTTTAACTGTATCGGTTGGCTTAGCACCGTTTTTTAACCATTTTTCAGCTTTTTCTTTATCAATTTTAACTGTTGCTGGCTCCGTTAAGGGATCATAAGTTCCAATAATTTCTAAAAATTTACCATCTCGCGGTGCAGTTACATTCGCTGCTACAATTCGATAAAATGGTCTCTTTTTAGCTCCGAAACGTTGTAGTCTAATTTTTACCATATCTTTCTACTCCTTTAATTAATTCTATTAATATTATAACTAATTAATAGAGTCTGTCAAGTCTTTTTTCTTAACAGCTAGTTTAGATCGATATTTATTTCTGGAGTATCTAATAAACTTTGCTCAAAAGAACGAACGCCTTTAATCTTCTTTAATTCCGCAATAAAGGCTTTTTCTTGATCGTTATCGACATAAAGAGTTAAATATTTGTTTTTATTGGAAATATAATAAACATCAACTACTTTAATCCTTTTGATTTTTCTTAACGCGCCACGATGACGAAAATAAACAATATAACATAATCTATTTAACAAAACAACCAAGCTCCTTTTTCAAAATATATGGCGAAATACAATCAGCTATTTCAGTCATTAATTCTTCTAAATATTTGTTTAACCTTTCCTCTAGTTTAAAGTAGTCTTTAACTTCTTCTTTTAAATAGAGTTTCATTTTAACTTTTTGATAATCTTTTAATATTTTTTGATAATCGGGATAATAAGGACCAATATTAAAGGCCTCTTTAAATAACTTAAATTTTTTATGATATTCTTTTAAAAGTTCTTCATATTTAAATTCAATCAATTGATTTAATTCCACCAACTCAAGAAAGAGCGCCGATGATTTAATTTCATCCAAAACATCATATGTTTTCGCCAATATTTCTGTGGTCACTTTTATCACCACTTTCATTTTAACATATTTCGCTTTTAAAATTATCATCGATATTTTTTTATGTTATAATCAAAGCGGTGATTATAATGATTTTAATGAAAGATATTATTAGAGAAGGACATCCTAACTTAACAAAAAAATCAAAAAAGATATCGCTTCCTGCCTCTAAAAAAGATCAAGAATTAGGGGTTAGCTTACTTACCTATTGCATTGTTTCTCAAAATGAAGAACTCAATGAACTTTATCAACTCCGACCTGGTGTTGGTCTTTCAGCTGTCCAAATCAATGTTTTAAAAAGAATCTTTGCAATGCATTTATATGATTTTGATGGAACGCTTTATTCTTATATTATTAGTAATCCCGTTATCACTTATAAATCTAAAGAACTTATTTACTTAAATGGTGGTGAAGGTTGCCTCTCTGTCGATCGAGAAACTGAAGGAATCACTCCTAGACATAAAGTCATTAAAGCGCAAGCCTTTGTTTATGATTTAAATGAAAAAAGATTTAAGCCTCGTGAATTAACGCTAAAGGGCTTACCAGCAATCGTTTTTCAACACGAATATGATCATTTAGAAGGAATTTTATATGTTAGTAAACTTTTTGATGAACTTCCTGACGCTAAACCGTTAATAGAAAAGGAAACTCACGAGAACTCACTTTAAGATCTTTTCAAGCAAATTTAACTGCAGTGATACTAATTCACCATAAGTTAAATCAGACTCTTTTGTTAAAGCTAATTTTTCTTCAATAAAAAGATGGGATTTATGTTGTTTACCTTTGAAAAAAGGTAATCTTTTTTTATATAAATTTAATCTTTTTTCATGATAGTTAGACAAATTACAGTCAAATAAAACATCGCCTTTAAACTTATTTAACTTTAATCTTTCAGCCATCTCCATTGTTTGCGCTTTACCATAACCTAATAAAGTAGGCTCATTATCTTCATTAACATCGTAAAAAACAACAATATCAATATTATTTTTTAAAAGGCGATAATAAGCCGAAATGGACTTTTCAAAAATAGCGCATTTCGCAGCGTCAAAAACCAAGTTAAGGTCTTTTATTTCGGTAATAATAAAAGCTAAAATAGCACTATCAATTTGATAATCGATATGAAAAGATAGTTTGATTTTGTTTTGTTTGAATTTTCTAATTAAACTTTTTAAAACCTCAATTAAAAGTTTCTTCTCAGCATTAAAATCGATTAGTTTTGGTAAATTTATAAAAAGATGATTAACGTTAAATAATTTGGCAATATCGCTTAGTTTATCGGTTTCAAAATCAGCAGTTAAAAGATAATCAAAAGGAAGATCTAACCAACCAACTTTAATTTTATCTTTTTTAAATTGCGCCACAATTTCTGTTAGTTCTTTTTCTGGTATTTTCAGGATTTTTTTACCATTTATCTTTCTTAGGGGCAGGGATGGTAATTTCAGTTCCTGATAATAATTTAAAATTCCATTATCTAGATAAACACTAATCATCGTTTAGCCTCGACATTAAAATCGCCCCCGCATGACCAACATTTAATGATTCTATTTTATTAATTTTTAATTTAACAACTAAATCAGCCATCGCTAACACTTCCTTTTTAATCCCCTCTCCTTCATTACCTAATATTAACACCTTTTTTGCTTTAATTTTAGCGTCATTATTAAACTCTTCGCCATCGATATCAGCGGCGAGTAAAAAATACTCCTCTTTTTTTAAAACTTGCAATTCTTTTTTTAAATCAGCTCTCAATAGATTAGCATAAAAAAGCGCCCCTTGGCTCGCTCTAATTGTCTTCTCATTATAAAAATCACCACTCTTTAAAGAGGCGATAATAGTAGTAAAGTTAAATGCTACTGCTGTCCTTATTAAAGCACCAACATTAGCAGGATCTTGAACATCAGCTAATACTAGGACTTGATCGCTTTTTGGTTTTATAGAAGGTTTTCTTACGACGGCGACAGTCTCAAAAGGAGTTTTTGTTTCTTTTAATTTAATCATAATCTCTTTATCAATTAAAATTCCTTCTTTTTCAGGATTAGTTGTATAAATGCTTTCAATTAAATTATTTTCCTTCGCTGCTGCAATCAAGTGGTCGCCAAAAACCAAAAACAAGCCGCTTTGGTCGCGATATTTTTTAAGTTTTAATTTAAACAAGGCTTTAATTTGTTGGTTCGCTAATGAGGTTATCACCTTTTAATGCCTCCCATATTTCTTGACTATCAAAACCGTAGTTAGCTAAAGAGATTGTTGTCTCGGGTGTAATAGTAATTATTTTACTTTCTTTAACAATTTCTTCAATTAGTTCTTGAAAATCACTAATAAATGATTCATAATACTCAGCTCTTTTAATAGTTGGCTTCGTCACCGGGTTTTTAGGAAGATAAATAGTACAACAATCTTCAAATGGCCTAATGGAAATTTCTTTAGTTTTAATTTGATCCGCTATTTTAATTATATCTTTCTTATCAAAACTTATTAATGGTCTTAAAATAGGAATGTTTCCAACCTTTTCGATTGTAATAAGGCTTTCGATAGTTTGACTAGCTACTTGTCCTAATGACTCTCCAGTAACTAAAGCTTGTAAATTTCTTTTAAAAGCGATTGCTTCAGCTATTCGAATCATCATCCTTCTCATAATAGTAACGTGATACGATTCATTAATATTTGTTAAGATTGCTTGATGCATTTTTAAAAATGGAATCATTACAACTTTAAATTGATGGTTAACGGTATAAAGTGCTAACTCTTTACCAATATCAATTATTTTTTGAAGCGATTCAACTGGTGTTAGTGGTGTCGATTCAAAATGAAGCCCTTCTACTAACAATCCTTGTTTCATCATTAAAAAACCAGCGACAGGTGAATCAATACCACCGCTTAATAAAAGTCCTGCTTTTCCCCCTACACCAACGGGAAAGCCACCCAATCCTTTTACAGTTTTCAAAAAGAGGAAGGCGCCTTCTTCTCTAATTTCAATCGTTAATAAATGCTGTGGCTGATGAAGATCGACATTAACAGGTACCAGAATCCCTTTTAAAATTTCTGGTGCGACTATTTTAGTTATTTCTGGGGATGTATACGGATATTTTTTATCCGCCCTTTTAACATTTATTTTAAGTGTTTCAGCTTCTTTTATTTCTTTATTTAAAATTGAAATAGCAGTTTCAATAATTTCTTTTAATTCACGCCCGCTTTTTTTAACAAAACTAAAAGAGTAAATTCCCGTTACTCTTTGTAGTCTTTCTTCAATCAAATAATGAGGAGTCTCGTTAAGCGTTAAATAAACACGATCATGTTTTCTAATAATATCAACATCTAAATCACGAAAATTTTGAGCAATAATATTATTAACCCGGTCAATAAAGCTCTTCCTATTTCTTCCCTTTAACATTAAGTCGCCATAGCGGATTAAAACTTTATCGTACATAACTATCACCGCTCTTATTTTAGCATAGTTTTTGAAAAATGTGCTATTATATTAAAGGTGATATAATGGAAAAACTACTTAAAACTGCCCAATCCCTTTTTAAAGAAGCACCAAATAACATTGCTTTATTGGCTAATGCGAGTGCTTTTATTATGGATAATTTTCCTTATTTAAATTGGGTGGGATTTTATTTGAAATCAGATAATTATTTAATCTTAGGTCCCTTTCAAGGGAAGGTTGCATGTGAGAAAATTTTAATTAATGAAGGCGTTTGCGGAAAAGCATTTTTTAATAATGAGGTTATCGCTGTCAATGATGTCAATCTTTTTGATGGTCATATTAGTTGCGATTCTAATTCAAAAAGCGAGTTAGTCGTACCCTTAGTTAAAAATAATCATAAAATAGGTGTTTTAGATCTCGATAGTTATTTATTTAAGCGCTTTGATGAAGAAACTATCAACGCTGTCAAGGCGATAGTTAACGCCTTAATGGGCTCTTACAATTTTTCTAGTTGACAGATTAACATGATTTGATATAATATATTAGTTGGTTAAAAGCAAGCAAAAACTTTATTTAACTAATAATCGCTACCCGAAGGGGCACTTAGTAACCTTTATTGCTTTAAGGCGAACGGGAAATGACTGATTACTTAAATAAATAATTGCACTTTTACCCCAAATATAAAAAGGAGGTAAAAAAATGAGTCGTTATCGAGGACCATCTTGGAAAATTTCAAGAAGATTAGGTTATTCTATTAGTGAAACAGGCAAGGAACTTAAAAAACGTCCTTATGCACCTGGTCAACATGGGCAAAGACGTTCTAAACTAAGTGACTATGGATTACAGCTTCAAGAAAAACAAAAAGTTCGTTACACCTATGGTGTTAGTGAAAAACAGTTTTTAAAAACATTTAATGAAGCAAACAAAATGGCCGGTGTTCACGGGGAAAACTTTATTAAGTTATTAGAAAGTAGATTAGACAATGTCGTTTATCGATTAGGATTTGCTAATACAAGAGCGCAAGCAAGACAATTAGTAAATCATGGTCATATTTTAGTCGATGGTAATAAGGTTGATATTCCTTCTTATCGTTTGATTCCAGGTCAAAAAGTGTCTTTAAAAGAATCTTCCCAAAACTTAAAAATAGTTAACCAAGCTTTAGAAGCGATTGCCTTAAGAAAAGAGTTTGTTAATTATGACGAAGAAACTAAAATAGGCACCTTTGCTAGATATCCAGAAAGAAATGAAGTCTTACCAGAGATAAAAGAAAACTTAATTGTTGAATTTTATAACAGATAAAATTAAATCCCACTTCGGGATTTTTTTTATCTAATAGAGCACTAAAAAAACCCTTAACAAAAGGGTTTTCTTTAATTATTATAAATCGTTTTCCTTGCTTTAATTATTTATTTTTAGCAGCGTTAACTAAACTTAAAAAGCTACTCGCTTCTAAAGAAGCACCACCTACAAGTGCGCCATCAATGTTTTTTTGTTGTAATAATTCTTTCACATTAGCAGGAGTTACCGAACCACCATATAAAATTCTAATTTGATCTGCTATTTCTTTTCCATAAAGGGATGTTAAAACAGTTCTTATCGCCGCTATTGTTTCTTCAGCTTGCATTGGAGTGGCAGTTTTACCTGTCCCAATAGCCCAAATCGGTTCATAAGCAACAATCACAGTAAGCGCCTCTTCTTTACTAACGTTTGAAAAAGCTTTTTTAATTTGAGCCTCCACATAGAGATCAGTTTTTCCTTCTTCTCTAACTTGTAAAGATTCTCCTACGCATAATATTGGTGTTAAGTCATACTCAAAAGCAGCTAACAATTTTTGATTAACACTCTCATCGGTTTCATTAAACATTTCTCTTCTTTCGCTATGCCCGATTAAAACATAACTTACTCCGGTTGTTTCTAAAAGTCGTGGCGAAGTTTCTCCAGTGAATGCTCCTTTTTCTTTAAAATGCATATTTTGAGCACCTATCTTTAAGTCTTCACCTTGTCTCTTTACTAAATCTCTTAGTAAAACATCACTTGCACAAATAACCGTTTCCACTTCTTCAAAAGGAGGTACTTCTTGATTTATTGCATAAATAAATTGCAGTGCCTCATCTCTTGTTTTATTCATCTTCCAATTTCCTGCCATCACAGGTTTTCTCATTATCATCGACTCCTTTAATAATATCTTACTTGTAGTTAAAACATTGGTGGGGTGGAAACCCACAATACTTTAGCCACTTTATCACTAGCATTAATTAAATAATGCTCTTTATTTGCTAAATAATAAAATGATTCTCCCTTTTTTATTATATATCTTTTCTTATTTAATACAAGAATTATTTCCCCTTCTAAAAGATAACCAAACTCTTCTCCAGCATGAGGGTTATCAAAACTAGATTGTCCGCCTGGCTCTATTTCAATAATAATAGGCTCCATCTCATATTTTAAAGCATTAGGAACAATCCAACTAATAACATGCTTCAAGGCTTCATTTTCTTGAATGAAAAAATCTTCTTTCCCGTGGACAACTTGATCATCTAAATTGGTGTCAAAAAAATCTCCAGGATTAGTTCCTAAAACATCCAAAAGTGAAAAGAATGTTTCCATTGAAGGGCTAGAAATATTGCGTTCAATTTGAGAAATATAACCTTTTGTTAATTCCAATCTATTAGCGAGTTCTTGCTGTGTTAGGCCATTTTCTAGCCTCAGTTGTTTTATTTTACTACCAATGTCCATTATTTTTCACTAACACATTCGATCCCCGGTAACTTTTTACCTTCTAAATATTCTAACGAGGCTCCGCCGCCAGTAGAAATATGTGAAAAGGCATCTTGATAACCAAAATTAATCGCAGCCGAAGCTGAATCGCCACCGCCAATAATCGTAATCGCTTCTTTATTTTCTGCCAGTGCTTTTAAAATTCCTTTCGTACCTAAATTATAATGTTCGAACTCAAAAACACCCATTGGGCCATTCCAAATAATTGTTTTCGCTTCTTTTAAAATTTTAGTAAAATGAGCTATCGATTTTGGTCCGATATCTAAACTCATTTCTCCTTCTTTAATAGTATCAATCGTTCCATAATGAGCAGGTTCAAGATCTTTAAATTCCTTTGTAAAAGCGAAATCAATCGGTAAAACTATTTTATCCTTGCCTTGTTTTAATAGTTCTAAAGCTAAGTCACATTTATCTAGTTCTACTAAAGAACCACCAACATCATGACCTAAAGCTTTTAAAAAAGTATAAGCCATTCCCCCACCGATAATAATTTGGTCAGCTAATTTTAATAAATTTTCAATAACACTTATTTTATCAGAAACTTTCGCTCCCCCTAAAACCGCTACTAACGGTCTCTTTGGATTGCTAATTGCCCCTCCAATAAAGTCAATTTCTTTCGCCAATAAAAAGCCGGCTGCACAACTGCCAATGTTACTAGCGATTCCCACATTACTAGCATGACTTCTATGGGCAGTCCCAAAAGCATCATTAACAAAAAGATCCCCTAAACTAGCCCAATATTTACCTAATTCTTGATCGTTTTTTGATTCTTTTTTACCATCCACATCTTCAAAACGAGTGTTTTCAACTAATAAAACATCACCATTTTGCAGATGGTTAATTTCTGTTTCTAATAGTTTACCTCTTGTTTCTGGAACGAAAATAACATCCTTATTTAACAATTCTGCTAGTCTTGTTTTTACAATATATAAAGAGTTATTTTCTTTATCTTCAGCTGTTTTAACTCTTCCTAAATGAGAAAACAGGATTGCTTTTCCACCTTCGTTAATAACATATTCAATCGTCGGTAAAGCTGCTTTTATTCTATTATCATCGGTAATCTGATCAGCAACGATTGGAACGTTAAAATCAACTCTAATTAAAACTTTTTTACCTTTTAAATCTAAATCACTTACTAATAATTTACTCATTTAAAAACCTCCAAATATTTTCACGTTTTTCCATCAATCATTATAACACTAATAAGATTAATATCCTACCGTTATTACAATGAAAAGGGTATCATTATCTAGAGTTGTTTATTATTATCATCATTTATAGCGATTATTAACATAAACAAGAGAAAAAGTTTACTTATTTTAATCTTTTATTAATTTTTTAAAAAGATGCTAATGAGCAATTATCGCAAATTAATAACTGTTTTCTAAAAATAGCCGTTGTTGTTTCTCCTCAAGATAAGTAATTATTTTCTTGGCGTTGGCAAGTCCTTTATTAATAATATAATAAGAAACATCCAATTTCAGAACAGTTAAATTATTAAAAACTATTTCTACAGTTTTATTTAAGTTTATCACTTTTAAAATTTTAAAATAATTAAACCAAATAGCTTCATAATTACGAGGAGATTTTGTGGGAATTAAAAGTGTTTTTTCATTAAAATAAATTGGCGTTCTTGTTTTTATATTTAAAAACTTTTTAATTGCTTTCCTCCTTGATTCATAAGAAAAAAGACAACTTTCACACATTAGCTTTACAACACTAAAAGCACTCTTTTCAGCATATTTAGTGTAATTTTCGAAAACAATCTCACTTAAGTTTTGATAATTTTTAATAAAGAGCATTTTTATCTCCAAAAAAAAAGACCTAAGCGGCCTTTTATTCTCCAATATTAGGATCGTATATTAATCTTAGTTCTGACTCAGGATCAAAGAAATGTGACTTACTCATATCAATTGCTAATTGTAATTCATCGCCAATATTGATGTCAGCTCTTGCATCAACACTTGCACAAATAGAATATTCATTAATGTCCGTGTAAATGTTGGTTTCATGACCGAGTAACTCAGCCACGTCAACGATAACTTTGATTACCGCACCAGGATATTTTTTAAACGCTTCTTGATCATCGTAAATATCTTCTGGTCTAATTCCTAAAGTTATTTGTTTTTCTAAAAATTTATTTTGTCTAATAATTTTCATTTTTTCTTCTGGAACCGTAATTTTATAAGCTCCGGAAACGAAAACTCCATCACTATTAACTACACCTTCAACAAAGTTCATCGGAGGCGTACCAATAAAGCCACCTACGAAAATATTATTAGGATTATCATAAATTTCTTTAGGCGCTCCCACTTGTTGAATATAGCCGTCTTTTTGAACAACTATTCTCGTCGCCATCGTCATCGCTTCGATTTGGTCATGAGTAACATAAATAGTAGTAGTATTAAGACTATTGTGTAATTTAATTAATTCCCCTCTCATCTGAACTCTTAACTTAGCATCTAAGTTTGATAATGGTTCATCCATTAAAAACACTTTCGCGTCTCTTACAATCGCTCTCCCTAAAGCAACTCTTTGACGCTGACCACCAGACAATGCTTTTGGTTTACGGTCTAAATAAGCCATTAACCCTAGTATTTCAGCAGCCTCTTTAACCTTCTTCTCAATTTCATTTTTAGGCATCTTCCTAATCTTTAATCCGAATGCCATATTATCATAAACGGTCATATGAGGATATAAAGCATAGCTTTGGAAAACCATCGCAATATTTCTATCTTTAGGAGCGACATCATTGACCAATAAGTCATCGATATATAGCTCACCAGAAGTAATCTCCTCTAATCCCGCCACCATTCTTAAAGTTGTCGACTTCCCACAACCAGACGGCCCAACTAAAACAATAAACTCGCGATCTCTAATATTTAAATTAAAATCAAATACCGCTTGAACACCATTAGGATAAATCTTATTGATGTCTTTAAACTTTAACGTTGCCATAACTATCTCCTTTTTTTTAATATGTTTTTACTAACAACTTAATTATAACGATAGTCGCTCCAAAAAAAAATAGGCACATTGCCTATAAACTACTCTTTTAATAATAAATAAATGAAAACTGCTTCTTGGTAATTTTTTAAATTGTAACCTGTTATCTTTTCAAACTTATTAATTCTATTAATTAAAGTATTACGGTGGAGGTTAGCTTGTTTCGCAGAAAGCGATGTATTTTGATTATTGAGCAAATAAATTTTAATTGACTTTAAAAACTCTTTATCATTGTAGAGACTCTTAAAAACTTCTTTTTTTAAATCCTCATTTAAATAAGAACGAATATGACCATAAAGAAGAGTAATATCATTATTATACGTTTCTTTAAAAACATCCTTTTTGAAAATAGTTTTTAAATTCGTTTTCAAAGCTTTTAAATCATTAAAATAATTCGATTCATATAACTTTAAGTTGCTTAAAAACTCACTATTGGTAGAGTTAATAAACTCTTGCCAAGAAAAAGATTTCTCTTTAGAATCTTGCGCAATTAAAAGGTCATCATCAATTTCAAGCAAAGGAAAAACCATAATTTCCTTAATTAAAGTTAGTAAGATGTTTTTTTCCATTTCATTCAATTTTTTAATACCAGCAATCGCAACATAATAATAAAACATTTTTAACCTCAATTGTTATTATACCTTATTTAAGAAATTAAAATATAGTGTATAATAATTTAAGAAGGTGAATACCATGAAAAAATTTACTAACTTTTTAAAAAAAGAAGCCACTATCGGTTTAGTAGCGCCGAGCTTTGGCGCTAATATTGAGCCCTACAAAACTAGGCTAACTTATGCTTTAAAACTCTTTAAAAAAATGGGTTACAAAATTAAAACTTTTGGCGACCTTTATGGCTATCAAGAAGGAGCCTCTGAAACAAAAGAAAAAAGAGCGAAACATTTTATGGCTTGCTATTTAGATTCTGAAGTCGATGTTATTTTTAGCGTTTCTGGTGGAGAATTATTAATGGAGATTTTACCATTACTTGACTTTGAAATAATTAATGCTGCTCCTGTAAAACTGTTTTGCGGTTACTCTGATAATACTAACTTAACTTTCGTCTTAACAACGATGCTTAATATTCCTACTGTTTACGGTCCTACTTTTACTAATTTCGGAATGAAGCCTTTAGATCCTTTCTTAAAAAGGACTCTTCAAATTCTCTCTGGCAACTTTATCAAGCAAAATAGTTCTTCTTATTATGAACCTAGAGACTATCAAAATACTGATCCTCTCGCATCTTATAATTTAACCCTAAAAACAAAGTGGCGTAATTTAAATGAGGAAAAAGAAATCCGTTTAGAAGGAATTTTAATCGGTGGCTGCTTAGATGTTTTAATAGGTTTAGTAGGAACGCAATATGACGACGTTAAAAACTTTTTAAAACAACATCAAAAAGAAAAGATTATTTGGTATTTAGAAAGTTTTGATTTAAACTCTCTTAAATTTAAAAGGGCACTTTGGCAACTAAAAGAAGCTGGTTGGTTTGAAAGAATTGACGGCCTCTTAATTGGAAGACATTTAAATGAGGAAGCAGCCTTAGGAATAACGCACGATGATGTCTTAAAAGAACTATTTAACATTCCTGTTATTGTTGATTTAGACATCGGCCATGTAAAACCAATGCTCACCATTATTAACGGTTATAAAGCTCTTATTGTCAATAACGAAAACGAGAGTTATTATCAAATTTTAAAATAAAGCAGTATTCAATTAAAAAAACGCATTTAAGCGTTTTTTTTATTGTTATCTCTCTTTTAACCTATTGAACCTTCCATCTCTAATTTAATTAAGGCATTTAATTCAATCGCATATTCCATCGGTAATTCTTTCGCGAAAGGCTCAATAAAGCCCATAATAATCATTTCAGTTGCTTCTTCTTCAGTTAAGCCTCTGCTCATTAAATAAAAGAGTTGTTCTTCGCTTATTTTTGATACTGTCGCTTCATGTTCTAAAAAGACATCACTGTTTTTAACAATATTAAGAGGGATTGTATCAGAAAATGATATTTCATCTAAAATTATCGTATCGCATTCAATATGAGATTTCGCCCCTTTTGCTTTTTTATCAAAAAACACTTTCCCGCGGTAATTAACCTTACCGCCACCTCTAGCTATTGATTTAGAAATAATATTAGAGGTGGTATTGGGTGCTAAATGAATCATTTTCGCTCCCGCGTCTTGTTGTTGGTTTTTGCTTGCAAAGGCAATCGAAATTGTCGTCCCTTTTGCACCTTCACCAAGTAAAACACAAGAAGGATATTTCATATTGATACTTGAACCCATATTTCCATCAATCCATTCCATATGGCCTTCATTATAAACATGAGCTCGTTTCGTTACTAGGTTTAAGACGTTTGTAGACCAATTTTGAATTGTTGTATAACGACAATAACCACCTTTTAAAACAATAATTTCCACTATCGCTGCATGAAGTGAGTCTTCGGAATAGATAGGTGCTGTACAACCTTCAACATAATCAACAGAAGCTCCTTCATCAACAATTATTAACGTCCTTTCAAATTGTCCCATCAATTCGCTATTAATTCTAAAGTACGATTGTAAAGGTTTTTTCAGCTTTACTCCTTTAGGAACGTAAATAAATGAGCCACCACTCCAAACAGCACTGTTTAAAGCAGCATACTTATTGTCATTCGCTTTAACTACAGTATTAAAATACTTTTTAAATAATTCGGGATACTCTTTTAAAGCTGTATCAGTATCTAAAAATATTACTCCTTCTTTAGTTAATTCTTCTTGAGTGGAATGATAAACAACTTCACTTTCAAATTGAGTAGAGACGCCTGCTAAAAACTTTCGTTCCGCTTCAGGGATTCCTAATCTTTCAAAAGTTTCTTTAATTTCTTGAGGAACATCATCCCAACTTTTTTCTACTTTTTCACTACTTCTAATAAAATAAGTAATTTTATCAAAATCGATATGAGATAAATCAGGTCCCCAATTAGGATTTTTCATCTTTTTAAAAGTTTCATAGCTTTCAAGCCGGAAGTTGAGCATCCATTCTGGTTCATTTTTATAAGCAGAAATTAAACGAACTACCTCTTCATTCAAACCTTTTCCAGTATCAAGTATTCTTTTATCTTCGGTTTTAAAACCATATTCATATTCACCGATAATTTTATCTATTTTCTTTTTACTTTCATCCATTATTAACACCTTCTTTTAAACCTTTTTCTAAAGCTTTCCAAGCTAACATCGCACATCTAATTCGAGCTGGAAACTTGCCAACGCCTTCAAACGCCAACATTTCTCTATTGATATTTTCATCTTTTTCTCCCATTAAGAAGTTTGCAAATGACTCAATTATTTCTAAAGCTTTTTCTGTTTGTTTTCCTTTTAAAGTCTCACTCATTAAAGAAGCACTCGCACAACAAATACTGCATCCTTTTCCTTCTTGTCTAATATCTTTAATTGTTTTACCTTCGAGTAAAAATTGAATCGTTACCTCATCCCCACAAGAAGGATTATAAAGACTAACCAATTGATAATTTTTATTATTAAGAAGACCTTTGTTACGCGGGTTTTGATAATGATCCATTATTATTTCACGATATAAATAATTTAAATTCATTTCTTTTCTCCTCTAAACTGTTTAAAGAAAGCGATCGTTTCTTTAATCGAGGCCACCAATTTATCGCAATCATTAAAATCATTATAAATGTGAAATGAAGCTCTTAAAGTTGCCATTTCGCCTAAAAACTTAGTAATTGGCTCCGCGCAATGTTGACCCGCTCTTAAATAAACTTTGTTTTTTGCAAAAATAGTCATCGCGTCATGTGGGTGAACACCATCAATGTTAAAAGTAATTAAACCAATTTCATTATGAGGGTTATAAACTTTAACTTCTTTGAGCTCTTTTAATTTCTTTAAAGTGTATTCATGTAACATTTTAGTATGTTCTCTAATACTACTATAATCTATTTTATTAAAAAATTTTATTGCTTCTTTAAAAGCTATTACTCCCTCAATAGGAGGCGTACCTGCTTCAAACTTATAAGGAGCATCTTTAAAAATGGCGCTTTCCTTATCAACTTTTAAAACCATTTCACCACCATATTCAAATGGGATAGTTTCTTGATGTGTTTGCTCATTTAAATATAATATACCAACCCCTGTAGGTCCAAACATCTTATGACTAGAAAATGCCAAGTAATCTACTTTTAAAGCTTTAACATCAAGTTTAAAATGAGGAGCCGCTTGAGCAGCGTCTATTAAAACCCGCGCTTTTTTTTCATGCGCTAACATAATTATTTCTCTTAAGGGAGTTAAATAGCCCATCACATTAGAAACGTAATTTAAAGCAACAATTTTTGTTTTATCGCTTAAAACAGCTAAGAAATTAGCAACTGTAATTCTTCCTTCTTTAGTCAGTTTGACATATTTGATAGTTGCTTTTGTTTTTTTAGCTACTATTTGCCAAGGAATAAAATTAGTGTGATGTTCCAACTCAGAAATAATTATTTCATCACCTTCTTTTAAAATGCTAGAAAAATGATTAGCGACTAAATTGATTCCTTCGGTCGTCCCTTTTGTAAAAACAATTTCTTGTTTATCAGCGTTAATAAACTGGGCAACTTCTTCTCGAGTTGCTTCAAAAAGAGTAGTTGTTTGATAGCCAAGATCGTAATCACCACGATAGACATTGGTATTTAAATTATCATAATAATAATTAATACTTTCCTTTACTTTATTAAGTTTTAAAGCTGAGGCAGCACTATCTAAATAAACTAACTGAGGATGGTTTTTATAAATAGGAAAAGCCTCTCTAATTTTTCGTACACAAATCATATTCTTTCATTCACCAAATCTAAAAACCTTTCTTTTAAAGGTTCATCACTAATTTCATTAACAAGTGGTGCTAATAAACCATTTATCATTAACTTCTCAGCTTCTTTTCTTGTTAGGCCTCTACTCATCAAATAATAAATGCTCACTTCTTCTAATCTTCCCACCGTCGCTGCATGCCCAGCTTTAATATCGTGTTCATCAATTAATAAGATTGGGTTCACTTCAACAGTGGCGTCATCGGAAGTAATAATTCCTTTTAAACTTTGATAAGCATCAGCCTTAACCATCTTTTGCAAAATCTTCTCTACACCATTCAAAACAACTTTACCATTACCATTAGCAATCGCTATATTATGCATTAATCCAGTTGTATGAGGAGCTTCATGAATAAGTTCAATGTCGATGTTTTGTTCGTTATTAAAACTAGAAACCGCCACCGCCCTTAAATGCACTAAAGCATTTTCTGCCAGTAACCTCGCTTGCATTTTAGCCTTTAAAACATTAGCAACAAATCCGCCTAATAACTCCATTTGACTATCTCTTTGTGCTAAAAAATGGTGGTTAATGACTGCTGCTTCACTTTTTAAATCTGCAATTAACAAATAAGTTACTTTACTATTAGCTTCCCCGTTTAAAGTGATTTGATAATTATGTGGTAATTGATCATTACTACTCAATGATAAAATTATTTTAATTTCACTAGATTCGCCAATAGTTATAAAAAACTCTTCATTTTTGTCATCTAATAAAGATATTTTAAGGCTTTCTTTAAAACTTTGGTTTTTAGCGATAACTAAATGTGAATCTTGATAAGTTACCCCCTTTGGTAAGTCTCCTATTAATTTTTTATCTTTAATAATAACTTCCATTATTAATCCTCTTTAAACTCAATTCCTAATTCTTCTTTTAACCACTGATAACCATTTTTATCAATTTTTTCAATCAATTCTTCTTTGCCCGTTAAAACTATTTTACCGTCAATCATAATATGAACAAAGGTAGGTTTGATATAGTGTAATACTCTTTGATAATGAGTAATTAAAATACAACCAAAATCATCGGAAATCATTTCGTTAATATTATTACCGACTACTTTTAAAGCATCGATATCTAACCCGGAATCAATTTCGTCTAAAATCGCTATTTTAGGTTTTAACATTTTCATCTGCAAAACCTCATTACGTTTTTTCTCACCACCAGAAAAACCTTCATTCAAATAACGGTGAGCAAGATCAACATTCATGTTTAATTCTTCAATTGT
This sequence comes from Acholeplasmataceae bacterium, assembly GCA_012837645.1. Lineage (GTDB taxonomy): Bacteria > Bacillota_I > Bacilli_A > Acholeplasmatales > UBA5453 > DUQU01. Next base: position 48,052 of record DUQU01000040.1, read on the forward strand.
TTTTTCATACTTTAAAATAAAATCATAAATAGGCATTTGCTTATTAGTTAAAGACTTAATTGCCGCTCTCACAAACTCGCTATTGGTAACTCCTGATACTTCAGCTGGATATTGCATCCCTAAAAAAAGACCCGCCTTCGCTCTTTCATCGACGCTCATAGCCAAAACATCTTTTCCATCAAGCAGTACTTCACCTTCAGTAATTGTATAAGCGGGATGACCCATAATCGCACTAGCAAGGGTGCTCTTTCCGGTTCCATTCGGACCCATTATTGCATGTACTTCATTAGAATTTACTTTTAAATTAACCCCATTTAAAATCATGTTATCTTGGGCTTTAACATGCAAGTTTTTAATTATTAATGTAGACATTAACTATCCTCCTTTAATTCACCATTAGTATTATAACTTATTTGCTATTGATAATCTAACAATAAGATAATTAAACTTTTTCTTAATTACGGTTTTATTCATAAGAAATTATTTAAATCGCAAAATGTTCTTTTAGTATTCTGTTTTTTCGTTACAAAGGCTTTCAAAAATTATTAAATACTAAATAAGTAAACCCCTTTATGAAGGGGTTTACATTAAATGCGTTATAAAAAAATGATTATTTCCTTTTTACATTCTAACTAATGATAGAGGTTTGACAAAGCCTTTTAATTATGTTGATTTCCGATTAAGAAGCGTTAATAACGCTGCCTTGATACTTTTCATTAATAAACTCCTTAATCGCAGTTTCTTTTAAAACCGCAATTAATGCTTTTATTTTAGGCGAATCAAGTAGCTCTGCTCTGGTTGCGATAATGTTTACATAAGGATTATCAGTTGCCTTCTCAATGAAAATAGTATCTTCAAGAGGGTTTAAGTTACCTTCTAAAGCAAAATTTGAATTTATTATAAACAAATCAGCTTCATTGTTTTTGTATGCAGGAACCAAATAATCGGCTGCTGGTTTGTTTTCCTTAAATATTAAATTCTTTTTATTTTCAATAATAATTTCGCTAAAATTAGCATTATCTCCCTCAGGATCAAAATCAGCTTTTAACGTTAATAATCCAGCATCTCTCAGCAGCATTAAGGCGCGGCCAAAATCACTAGTTGAATTGGAAATTAAAACTGTTGAACCTTCTTCGATTTCTTCTAGACTTTGATACTTTTTGCTATATAATCCAATCGGTTCAATATGGACATTATAAGCGTTAACTAATTGTTTTTGAGGATTTTTATTATTATAATCGTTTAAAAATGGTATGTGTTGAAAAAAGTTAGCACAGCATCTTTATTAACAACGCTAGGATTTGGTAAAAAATAGTCTGAAGTAATAATAATTTCCAATTGATAACCTCTTTCTTTTAAAAGTGGTTTAGCAATCTCTAAAATTTCTCCATGAGGAGTACTGGTTGCGATAACAGTAATTTTTTCATAATTGTTTTGTTGGCATGAAACTAGTGTAATAGTTAATAATAAAGTTATAAGTGTTAAGATTTTTTTCATTTTTTTCTCCTTTGTTTTTATTTGTAAAATCTAGTTTTTTGGCGAAATAATCGCCACTAATTTGAATAATTAAAACCATTAATAAAATCGTCGTTACAGACAAATACATTAAAGGATAATTATTACCAAATTTCCCATATTCAAAAGCTAAGAAAGCTAATCCGCCCGCGCCAATAACAGCTGCGGCTGACATAAAACCAACTAAAGTTACTAACGTTAAAGTTAATCCAGCAACTAAAGATGATAAAGCTTCTTTAAAGATTACTTTTACTTTAATAGGTAAAGACGCTCCCATCGCTCCTAATACTTCTAAAGTATCTTTGTTTACCGCTTTTAAGGAATTATAGACCACTCGTGCAAAAAATGGACTGGCACTAATTACTAAAGCTGGAATCGCCCCTTTGGGCCCCAACATCGTCCCTACTAATAAGCGTGTAAAAGGAATTAAAATAATTAGTAGGATGATAAAAGGAATGGACCTAAATACATCATTTATAAACGCTAAACAACGGTGTGCTATTTTAAAAAATAAATTTTCTTTAAATAAAGTATTGGCATCGGTAATGTATAAAACAAAACCAATGATCAATCCAATGATAATTACAAAAAAGGACGCAATCCCAACAATATAAAGCGTTTTTTTAACAACGATAATTTTCTTAAGTGAAGAAAATGATTTCCCCCCTAACAAGACGATTTTAAACACTTTTCAAATGGCATGCTTAACAAGTAAACGTTTTCATTGAATATTCCCACTTTTTTGCTTTACTTATCTTTTATAATTAGTATAATACTTTATGAATCAGAGTTCGTTTATACTTTTTTATAAGCAATAACTTGATTTATATTTTCACCCACATAGACATATTATCTCTTTTTCCCATCCATTATTAATATGTCTATTGCCGGTGACACATTTAAATTACTCTTAGAAGTAAGAGACAAAATAAAACACTTAAAGGTGTTTTTTTTTCGCACTTTTGTTAGAATAGGTGCGGAGTGATATTATGAATTTAGAAAAAATCAAACGACAAAAACGCTTTATTACCCTTTTTTACTTTCTCTCTTTGGTAATTATCATCGGACTTTTTATTGCATTTACAATTCCTAAAAACCTTTCACCTTGGACTAATATTCTCTTTTTTTTAATACTAATTACCTTGTTTTTCTTATCATTATACTTTAAACCAAAAATAGATCACCTTAATCGTCAAGAACGATTATTGTTACTGCTTGAGGAAGAACAGTTTCCGGTTAAATTTAAACAAGATGTTTATGGACGCCACTGGCCTCAAAACGTGCTCACCAAAGGAAATTATTTACGAAAAGAAGACAATGACGAATTTTTAGTATTATATAAAACGGATAAAGATCCTTATAAGCCAAAAAGAAAGAAACAACGGATTTTAGAAGTAATTGTTATTTTTAAAAAAGAAACAAGCTCTTTTTCTGACTTTAATCTCAATGCAATTATTAATGACTTAGAGAAAGAACATTTATTAAATCTCAAGCAAAAAAGAATAGTGGTTTTGAAGTTTATGCCTGTTGAAAACTTTCATGAAAAAACTATCCATAAAGTAAAAGACATTGATTATCGTAAAGTTAAAAATGCTTATTATTTAACTCTCAATGTCGCGATTAATATCAAAAGCAAGCAAGCTTTATATGTAGATGGCGAAAATGCCGCTTATATCTTTTATTATAATTACCTAAAAAAACTTCTCCATAAATATTTGCATTAAAAAAGGACCAAAATTGGTCCCTTTTTTAAACTTCATAATTGCTATAATCCATATTACGCATTCTTTCGTACATATTCCATCTATTTTTAGCATCCTTTAAGTTGGCAAGTAATAACTCTTCTGCATGTTCTGGATTTATTTTTGTTAATTGAGCATATCGCGATTCACTCAATAAATAATCTTGATATTTATCCCAAACTGGTACTTTAGAATCCAATTGTAAAGGATTTTTACCTTCCGTTAATAATCTAGGATCATATCTAAATGTCGGCCAATAACCGCATTCAGTAGCTAATTTGGCTTGAGCGAATGATTGTGTTAAACCACCTTTAATACCATGTTCAATACAAGGTGAATAAGCAATTACTAAGGATGGTCCTGGATAACTCTCAGCTTCTTTTAATGCTCTAATTACTTGAGCGGGTGAAGCACCATGAGAAATTTGCGCTACATAAACATGTCCATAACTCATTGCTAGTGCTGCTAAGTCTTTTTTCTTAGTTGGTTTTCCAGCAGCGGTAAATTTGGCAATCGAACCATGAGGAGCTGCTTTTGAAGATTGACCACCAGTATTGGAATAAACTTCTGTATCTAATACTAAAATATTGACATCTTCATTATTAGCAATAACGTGATCAATACCGCCATAGCCAATATCATAAGCCCAACCGTCTCCACCAAAGATCCATTGCGAGGTTTTAATAAAGTAACCTTTTAATGATAACAATTCTTGAGCGTAAGGTTCTTTAATTTTTTCCAATTCTTGAACTAATTTATCGTTTAATTCTAAGGTTTTTTCGCCATCGTTTCGGTTAAGAGTCCACTGGGTTGTTAATTCTTTTAACTCTTGAGGCATTTTATCTTGGTAATCTGCCATAATTGTTTGAATGCGATCTCGCGCTGTTTCATATGCAATTCTCATTCCAAAACCAAATTCTGCGTTATCTTCGAAAAGAGAGTTTGCCCAAGCAGGACCACGTCCATTAGGTAAAGTTGTATATGGTGTTGAAGGAAATGATGCGCCAAAAATTGATGAACATCCTGTCGCGTTAGCAACAATCAACCTTTCTCCAAACAGCTGTGTAACTGCTTTAATATAAGGAGTCTCACCACAACCTGCGCATGCTCCGCTAAACTCAAATAATGATTTATTAAAGTTAACATTTTTAACATTATTAGTACCAATGTTTTTGTAAGTCACTTCATTAAAGAAATAATCAGCTATTTCTTGAGAATTCTTTTCTAATTCATCAGCGACAGGGACCATTTTTAAGGCTTTATTAGGCGCCGGACAAACTTCTACACAAACACCACACTCTGTACAATCTAACGTTGATACTTGAATTGTATATTGGTAATCTTTTAAATCTCTACCCCGTCCAGGAATCATTTTCGCTCCCTCTGGAGCACCAGCAACTTCTTCATCGTCAGCTAAAAACGCTCTAATAACAGCATGCGGGCAAGCAAAGACACATTGATTACACTGGATACAATTTTCTTCAATCCATTCTGGAACGAAATTAGCAATTCCTCGTTTTTCATAAGCGGCACTGCCAGGAGTCATATGACCATCTTCATATCCTTCAAAGGCACTAACTGGAAGAGAGTCTCCTTCTAATTTATTAACGATATCAGCAATATTTTTAACGAAATCAGGTCTTCCATTAGTTACTACTTCAGCTAGTTCATCTTTTAAGTCTTTCCATTCTTCTTTAACTTTTACTTCTTTTAAGAAGTCTCCTCCAGCGTCAATAGCGTCATAGTTTAATTTCACAATCGCTTCACCTCTTCTACCATATGAGGCTTTCGCATAGTCTTTCATTAATTCAACCGCTCTTGAATAAGGCATTAATTGTTCGTTAAGTTTAAAGAAGGCACTTTGCATAATCGTGTTTGTTCTTCTGCCTAAACCAATTTCATATGCCAAATCGGCAGCGTTAATAACATAGAATTTAATCTCTTTTTCTGCTAATTGACGTTTTACTTTGTTCGGTAAAAAGGCTTCGATATCTTCAAAAGGAGTTTGGGTATTAAGTAAAAATGTTCCCTTTTTTCTAATTCCTTTTAACATATCCAATTTTTCTAAATAAATATCGTTTGCACAACTAACAAAATGTGGATTGTGAACTAAGTAAGTTGATAAAATTGGCGTTGGTGAGAAACGAACATGAAGTCTTGTTGTACTTCCTGCTTTCTTGGAATCATAGGAAGCATAAGCTTGAGAATAAAGTTTAGTGTTATCACCGATAATCTTAACAATGTTTTTGCTCGCTCCAACAGTTCCATCTCCACCTAAACCATAAAACATAATTTCCGTAGTTGAATCTTTAGTGACATCTATTTCCTCACTCATATCAAGCGAAGTATGAGAAACATCATCTTTTATTCCCACTGTGAAATGATCTTTTTGTTCAGTTCGTAAGTTCTTAAAAATAGCATTTATCATTGTTGGAGTTGTATCTTTTGAAGATAAACCATAAATACCACCGATAATGCGTGGTTGTTTTTCCTTGTTATAGTACATTGATTTAACATCTAAATATAATGGCTCACCTAATGAACCAGGTTCGATTGTTCGATCTAAAACACTAATTCTTTCCACTGTTTCAGGAATAACATTAAAGAAATATTTTTCCGAAAAAGGACGATATAAATGTACTCCTAAAATTCCAACCTTTTGGCCATGTTTATTTAAATAATCGATAGTTTCTTTAGCCGCTTCAACAACAGAACCCATCGCAACAATTACATCAGTCGCTTCTGGATCTCCATAGTAAACAAAAGGTGCATAGTTTCTTCCTACTTCAGAAGAAATCTTTTCCATATAATCATTAACAACATCAGCAACCTCACCATATTTACTAGCTTGTAAAACTCTTGTTTGGAAATAAACATCATCGTTTTGTGCGGAACCTCTTATTTTAGGACTACCCGGATTTAAAGATTGATCTCTAAATTTTTGAATTGCTTCACGATCAATCAGCTTATCAAAAACTTCATAATCGATTACTTCAATCGTGTTTACCTCATGAGATGTTCTAAAACCATCAAAGAAATGCAAAAAGGGAATTGAAGTTTTAATCGCGCTTAAGTGCGCTACCCCAGTTAAATCCATCACTTCTTGAACAGAATTAGTCGCCAATATTGCAAAACCCGTTTGACGAGCCGCCATTACGTCTTGATGATCTCCAAAAATAGATAAAGATTGAGCAGCGATTGAACGCGCAGCTACATGAATCACGCCAGGCAATAATTGTCCTGCGATTTTATACATATTTGGTAATTTCAATAATAATCCTTGACTAGCAGTAAAAGTGGTAGTTAGCATTCCAGCTTGTAAAGAACCATGAACCGTTCCTATCGCTCCCGCTTCTGACTGCATTTCAACTACCTTCACTGGCATTCCAAAAAGGTTTTTCATTCCTTGGGACGCCCATAAATCAACATGTTGTGGTATTGGTGAGGATGGAGTTATTGGATAAATACCTGCAACCTCGGTAAAAGCATAAGCTGCATATGCACATGCTTCATTACCATCCATGGATTTAATAATTTTTTTATTTTGTGCCATTGTTTCCTCCTTAAAGTTATTATTTGTACTGACTTTCAGCACTTTTAATTATACTTTAAAAATCATTTTTAATCAATACGTCTAAAGCGCTTCCGAGCAAATTATTTGCTTTTTAGAAATAATATGCTTAAAAAAGACTAAATGATTTAGTCTCTTAATATTTTTTAAATAATTTGCATCATTACCTAACTTCTTAGACTTTTTGCCTCATTATATAATTCTTGATAAGATTCGTTATTACCATAATATGCAATTCCATAATTAAAGCGGACAAATAGCTCTTTTTCTTTCATCTCGTTTTTAATGATTTTTATCAACTCATTCATCATTATTTCATGCATATTAACAACAATCACAACTACACCGTCGTCATAACCAATAGGGTCGATAGAAAATTTAGTTTTTAAAAACTCGCTAAAGCTCTTTAGGTCATTTCCCCGAAAGTCTTTTTCGAGATTAAAATATACTAAACAAAAAGCCTTTATTTTACCTGCTTCTTTACTAATTTTTATTTTTTGGTACTCTTTAATCAAGTTTTCTTTTGTTAAAATTTGATACCTTTTATCCAACTTTTTTTTATAACTATGATCAATGATAGCAGATGCAATTATCATAATTCCAATTACAAATAAAAATGTTAAAGCGGCATATAATAATTGCCATTGCTTTAAAATCGCTAAAATTATCGCAATCACAAAGATAGTTATAAATGTAATAAGAAAATTTCTTCTTTTCATTAAATCACCATTTCCTCTATTTTAAAACACACCCAATTTTAACACAAAAGTTTTTGTTTAACCATTTTTTTAAAAATAAGCAACTCGTTTGTTTTTTTTCATTTTATTGACGCTAATTGCCATAAATATAAAGAAGCAATGCTAGCATAGGGACTATAAATATTTTTCAGTTTCATAAATTGTTCTTTGTTTACCTCTTCTAGATTATACAATCTTTTTACTCCTCTTCTTATTCCTAAATCCAAATAACTTAAAACGTTTTCTCTTTTAAAAGTAAATATTAACATCATTTCTGCGGTCCAAACTCCAATACCAGGAAGTTTGATTAATTCTTTTATTATTGCCTCATCTTCCATTTCATTAAGCCTTTTCAGATCCAACTCTTTTAAAGAAACCTTTAAAGCAATCGTTTTAATATAATTTACCTTTCGAAAAGACAATCCCACAGCCTGAAGTTCATCATCACTTAATTCAACAATATTTTTAGGAGAGATAGTTTTTATTAAAGCTAATAGTCTCGTTTTAATTGTATTAGCCGCTTTAGTTGAAATTTGTTGGCTAATTATATTAAAAACAAGCGCTTTAAAAACGTCTTCTTCTATTTTTCTTTTAATAACACCATGCATCTCTATTAACTTTTTTAATTTTTTATCGCTCTTTTTCAAATGTTCCAAAACTGCACTAGAAATTGGATAATAAGCCATTTAATCACCTTATCTCATTGTATCATAAGACTCTCTTTTTAAACATTGTAATATTTTGGCACTTAATAGTTGACAGTGCCAATTCGTTGTGATATACTTTAGGTGGAAATAAAAAAGGAGGATGATATTATGTTTCCAACAAGACGAGGTAGAAGAGGTTTATTTGATTCATTTTTTGATGATTTCTTTACAGAAAACACAATTTCTTTAAGAACGGATTTAATCGAACAAGAGCGTGATTATTTATTTAAGGTTGATCTTCCTGGAGTTAATAAAGAAGATATTAAAATAAACCTTAAAAACAATTATTTAACAATAACTGTTGAAAAAAAGGAAGAAAAAGAGGTTGAAGAAAGCCGTTACTTAAGAAAAGAGCGTTACTTTGGATCTGCAACTAGAAGCTATTATGTTGGTAATGTTAACACCGATGACTTAAAGGCTTCTTATGAAAATGGTGTTTTAGAAGTCGTTGTTCCAAAAGAAGGTAAAGAAGAAACAAAATACATTGAAGTCAAATAAGCAAAAAAGAAGGTTCGCCCTTCTTTTTTTTATCTCAGCACTACTAAATTAAATCTTTATAACAATAAAACCGAAAGCCCAAATGATACTATTACTATTATAGTGGCTAAAATCATTTCTTTTTTGGTATGACGATTTAAATATAAGGAAGACCAAAATACAAGCGTATATAAAAATAATATGGGAATTAATGATTTCAGTCCCATAAAATACAATAAAGAAACTAAAGGACCACTGATGCTACTAATATGTCCGCTCGCTCTCACCTTTAAAACAGCATTAAAAAAGACAAGATTAATAATTGAAATAAAATAACTTAAATATATTATTTTAATATTAAGGGAACTTTTGCTAATAAAAGCATACAAGATTCCACTGCTGTAACTTAAAAGTGAAAATAAAAAGGCGATTTTTCTTTGTCCTTCTCTCCCTTTTCCTTTAAAAGGCTTTAAATAGGAAATTGGATAAGCCAATAAAGGAATAAGACCTAAAAATAAAAAGAGAAAAATTGCTTCTTTAAAATCATTAATAATCTCAAGATAATAAAGGCCCACTATTAAAAGGCTTACCACTATTGGTGGAATAGTAATAATTCTTATTGTCAGCGCTAATTTTTCTTTAATCATACCTTTTTTCTCCAAAGAAAAAAATGCCAACTGCACCGGGACCCGCGTGACTTGCTGTTATAGTTCCTGCAGGATATATTTTAATTTCTTCTTCTAAAAATAAAAATTTTTCTTCAATTACTTTTTTTAACTTTAAAGCTTCTGCTAAATCATTACTATGAGTTATATAGCATTTACCAGTATAATGAAGACCACCAAAAGCAAGTTTTTCCATTTGATCAAGTGCCTTTTTAAAGACCCTTTTTTTACCTATTATTTTAAAGCGAGGAATTATCTCTCCGTTAACACTAACGTTCATTAATGGACAAATAGACAATCTCTTCCCAATTATTCCTTCAATCCATTTTACTCTTCCTCCTTTAATAAAATAAGAAATGTCAGTAGTGTAAAACCAATGATTTAAAGTTAATTTGTTATTTTCTAACCAAGTTATAAGCTCTTTTTTAAGATATCCCTTGTCTCTTCTTTCCACTAACTCTCTCATCAACAAACCATAACCAGTAGCTCCTGCCAAAGAATCTATTACCGTTACTGTATTTTTTGTAAATTTCTTGTTTAATTCTTCGCTTGCTAAAGTGGCTTGCCCAAAACTTCCTGATAGCCCACTAGAAAATGTAATATGCAAAACATCATACCCTTCTTTTAAAAAAGGAGTAAAAAAATTTAGATAACTTTCTTTTGTAACTTGAGTAGTAGTCGCTTTTTTACCCATTTCAATGGAGTGATAAAAATAATCATAAGAAAAATCCTTACTAATATTTGTAGTTAGTTTTTCATCATCTAAAAAGTAATTATAATCGATATAAGGAACATTCAACAATTCTAAATCTTCTTTGTAAATGTCAACAGTTGACTCGCAAGTTAAAATATATTTAATCATAACATCACCTCTTTTTATACTATAAACAATCTTATAATTGACATCAACCTACTATTTGTTTTTAAAAAATAGAGTTGCAAAGTCAATTCTACTCGCAGTAGAATAACATTTATGCTATAATATTTATATGGAAAATAGAAGAGAAGAACTTCAAAAAAATATTGCAAAAAATATTCAATATTACCGGAAACAATTAAATCTTACACAACTTGAATTAGCGGAAATCCTTAACTACTCCGATAAATCAATTTCCAAGTGGGAAAGAGGGGAAGGAATTCCCGATGTTTTTGTCTTGAATAAATTGGCGGAAGTTTTTCACATTTCAATAAATGATCTTTTAAGTGAGAAAACTAAAAAAATAAAAAAGCCTAAACAAACACAATTAAAACCACTTATTTATGTTTTGATTGTTTGGGCAGATTTTACAATTGCTTATGGTTTATTAAAAATGTTTTATCCGAGGGATTTGTTTTTTCCTTTATGGCATTTATTTATTTACCCTATCCCTATTTCTGGTTTGATTTTTTTTATTTTTAATTTGGTTTGGAAAAAATTACCTTATATCTATCTTTTTTTAACTGTTTTTATTTGGGGATCAGCTCTTTCTCTTCAGCTGCTCTTTACTACTCTTCCTGCACATTTATTTTATATTATTACTACAGCTTTATATTTGCTTTTCATGTATATAACTTTTTATACGATGCAATACCGCAAAAAAAGGCGAAAATAAAAGCCTCACAACTTAACTTTTATTAAGTAATGAGGCTTTTTTTATGCTAACTCTTGATAAACTTTTGTTAAAATAATTTCTTTAATTTCTCTAACTTCAGTTATTAGTGAGGTTGTTTTCGATTGGTATTTTGCTTTTAAAGTTTCATCTTCAAAACCAATCAAATTAATTAAAACATTCATCGCTCCGCCCTCAGCGCCCGAAGATAACGCTAGAGCAGCTACCCCTAGATCTGAAATTGCATTTGGATTACCATATTTTAAAATAACTGGAATTTTTGTTAAGGCTTTTAAAGCTAATCTTAATATTTCTAAAGGCACTTCAATAGCTGCAATAGTCGCCTTTTTTATTTTTTCTTGTCGTTCTTCATTATCTTTAGGTATTTTAAACGCTGCAACTATTTTATTATATGCTTTTGTATCTTCGTCAATTAAAATTTTTAATTGTTCTTGGATTGTCTTGATTGCTTCCAAGTTGTTATTAAATTCTTGTTTTATTTCTTCGTCAAGCCTTAAAAACCTTTTTTTAGTTATTGTTAAAGCCCCAACCATCCTAGTTAGAGCGGTTCCTAAGTTCGCCATTAAAGCTGAAACAGAGCCTCCACCAGGTGCTGGTTTATTACTTGCTACTTCAGTACTAAAATCTTCGATTGTTAAATTAATTAAAGTCATTGTTAACCTCCATAACTTTTGTGTTTTCAACTACTTGCTTTCCTTTTATATAAACATCTTTCACATGATTAATACCGTAATGATATAAAATATAAGCCAAATTTTCAGCATTCATAACAATAAAATCAGCATCTTTACCCACTTCAAGAGAACCTTTATCAGCAGCAATGTTTAAATGATAAGCAGGGTTTATTGTAACCGCTGTTAAAACCTCTGCTGGGGTTAACATTAAATAATTCGAGGCTAATTGCATTACTAATTGAAAGTTTTCACTCGGATTTGAACCTGGATTATAATCTCCAGCCAATGATACTGCCACACCACAATCAATCATTTTTCGTGCTGGTGCATAATTCTTTTTTAAGTAAAAAGAAGTTCCAGGTAAAATGTTAGCCACTGTCTTTGAAGAACTTAATTTATTAATGTCTTCATCGCTAATAGCCATCAAATGATCGACAGAACTACAACCTAAACTTACTCCTAACCCAGCTCCACCTAAAGAGACAATTTCATCGGCATGCATTTTAATATCATAGCCAAGTTTTTTCGCTTCTGAGAGTAGGAATTTAGTCTCTTCAAGAGAAAAAACACTTTCCTCACAAAAAACATCAACTCGTTCAAATAAATTTTCTTTTTTAAATTTTTTCAGTTCTTCTACTAAGAACTTGAGGTAAGTTTCTTTATCATTTAAGTATTCTACCGGTATAGCATGAGCACCCATATAAGTAGATAAAACTTCAATAGGATGGAGAGCATTAAGTTTTTTATTAACTAGTAGTTGTTTTTTTTCTGTTTCATGATCGAGACCATAACCACTTTTCGATTCCACTACTGTAACTCCATAGGAAAGCATCATATTTAAAGAGGCGAAAGCTTTTAAATATAACTTTTCAAAAGTAGCTTTACGAGTTTTAGAAACAGTTCCTAAAATTCCTCCACCTCGCGCTAAAATATCCAAATATGGGACTCCTCTTTTTAAATCATCATACTCATCTTCTCTCGAACCAGCATGAACCAAATGAGTATGTGAATCGATAAATCCTGGTAAAACAATTTTGTTTTTTTCTGATTTTACAATTGTATTTTTGTCAATAAATTCTTTTCCTTCTCCTTCTCCTAAGGCTAATATTTTTCCGTTTTTTACTGCAATGAATCCATTATTTATTTCTCTAATGTCGTTCATTTGAGAGCCTTTAAGAGGCGGCTTTAAATAAGGGGTATAAATGGTTTTAATCTCATTAATTACTAAATCAGCTTTCATAGTTACTAATCTCCTAAATTGGCTTCAATTATTTTATTGGAATCAAAGTCTCTTAATTGTAAATATTTTTTAGCTAGATTTGTTATCTCTAAAAAGGAAATCTCCTTATTATATTCCTCATTATCTTTCAAAAGATAATATCTAAGTGACCTTAAAAGTGCTTCTTTAGGAATTAGTCCTATTACTTCACTTCCTAAAACAGCGACTTGATATCTTTTTAATTCCATTCGCACCGTTTCTAAGACACGATATAAGGGGTTTTTCTTAAAATCTAAAATATTCATCGTTACTTGAACATGACCGCGTTCTTCTAAAAACACTGGTCCTGCTTGAACAAAAGCAAATCCACCTGATGATTTTCTAATCGCTCTCGCAACATTATTGGCAATTTTTTCATCATCAGTGCCTAAGTCAATATTATAAGCAATGAGAGGAAGCCTGGCGCCAATCGCAACTACCCCAAAGCTAGGATGAATTTTCGCTTCTCCATAATCGGGTTCCCATTCTTTTAAAGTAATCTTTTCTTTCATTCCTTCAAATTCACCTCTTCTAATCGTCGGTAAATTTCTTCTTTTTGAAGTTTTAGCAGCCTCAGCATATAAATAAACTGGAATAGTTAACTCACTAGCAACCTTTTCTGCTAATAAATTGGCATAATTAATACATTCTTCCATGGAAACGTCCTTAATAGGGATAAAAGGAATTACATCAACCGCACCCATTCGGGGATGTTCACCTTGGTGATAATTCATATCTATTTCTAATTTTGCATTTTCAATAAACTTTAAAAGCGGATTAATCATTTCATCAGGATCGCCAATAATTGTAATAACAGTTCTATTGTAATCACTGTCTGCTTCAATATTAACAAGTTTAAATCCTTTTTGATTTTTTAAAGGTGCTACAATCCTATCGATCTTTTTTAAATCAGTTCCTTCACTAATGTTAGGAACACATTGTACTATTTTCATTTTCACTCCTCATTAAAATATTTTTTTAAAAGCTCTTCAGAAACCAAATTCGGTAAGGTAACTTTCAACTTACCAATCGTTTCATCCCATTTTTTTATTGACTCTATCGCATTTTCGTTTCGCGCCCAAGCTCTTCTACTAACACCGGCCATAACATCATAAACAAGCGCTTCTCTTAAAATTTGATCGGTTTCTTCACGACCATCTAAAAGCATTCCAAAACCACCATTAATAGCTTTAGAAACACCGACACCACCACCATTATGTAAAGCTACTAAACTCATTCCTCTTAAAGCATTACCTAAAGCTACTTGAGTTGACATCTCTGCCATAATATTGGAGCCATCTTTAATATTAGCTGTTTCTCTAAAAGGAGAATCAGTACCACCTGTGTCATGATGATCTCTTCCAAGCATTATCGGTCCTACTTTTTTTAATCTTACTAACTCATTAAACCTTAAAGCAATTTTAAGTCTCCCGACTGCATCTTGATATAAAATTCTGGCTTGGGTTCCTACGACTAATTTATTTTGATGGGCTTTTTTTAACCAAATATAATTATCATAATCTTGAAATCTTTCCTCTTTGGCAATGAGCTTCGCGGCTTCTTTGTCAGTTAAAATTAAATCTTCTTCTTTTCCACTTAAACAAACCCATCTAAAAGGTCCATATCCATAATCAAATAAAAGTGGACCCATCAACTCTTCCACATAAGAGGGCTGCTTAAACCCATCTAAATCATTACGACCATTTTTACAAACTCTTAATACTCCGGCATCATAAACGGCTTTTAAAAAAGAATTACCATAATCAAAGAAGTAAGTTCCTTTTTCCACTAATTGTTCTAAATAATAATAATGTTTTTTTAAGGCTTCATCAACAAGACCTTTAAATTTTACTGGATCTTCTTCTAACATTTTTGTACGCTCTTCAAAACTTAATTGATAAGGACAGTAACCGCCTTCATAAACAGCATGACACGATGTTTGATCGGATAATAAATCAATTTTAATTTCATTTTGATAAGCATACGCTAATAGGTCGACAATATTTCCATGGTAAGCAATTGCCAAAGGTTTTTTTTCTATTAAAGCTTTTTTAGCTAGACTATAAGCCTCTTTAAGGTCGTTAGTTACAATATCGATCCAACCTTGCTGGTGTCTTGTTTTAATTCTCGAAGAATCAACTTCCGCAATTATTCCCACTCCGCCGGCGATAACGATCGCTTTGCCTTGTGCTCCGCTCATCCCACCTAATCCTGAAGAGACAAATAAATAACCTGCTAAATTTTCATTATAAGGAACATTTAGTTTTAATCTCCCTGCATTAAGCAAGGTTGAATAGGTGCCATGAACTATTCCTTGGGGACCAATATACATCCAGCCTCCAGCCGTCATTTGTCCATAATTAGCAACTCCTAAAGCACTCGCCCTTTCAAAATCTTTGATATTATCATATTGCCCAATCATTAACCCATTAGTAATAATTACTCTTGGAGCGTTTTGATGACTTGGGAAAAGTCCTAAAGGATGACCAGACATAACTGTCAGGGTTTCCTCATCAGTCATCACTTCTAAATATTTTTTAATCAAATGGTATTGCATCCAGTTTTGGCATACTTGACCGGTTTCCCCGTAAGTTACTAATTCATAAGGATATAAAGCCACCCGATGATCTAAATTATTATCGATCATCACCATAAAAGCTTTACCAGCTAAAGTTCTTGCTTGATATTCTTCTATTGGTTTACCAAAAAGAATTTCTTTAGGTATAAACCGATAACCATAAATGCGCCCTCTTTCCTCTAACTCTTTTAAAAACTCAGGAATTAAAACTGGTTGCCACTTTTCAGGAATATATCTTAAAGCATTTTTAAGAGCTAACCTCTTTTCTTCGTTAGTTAAAGGAGCGTTTCTTTTCGGAGCTCTTCTAATCCCTTCTTTAAAAAGCGGATAACTAGGAAGTTCTTGAAAAATAGCCTCTAAACTGACTTTACTCATATTAATTTTTCCTCCTTAAAAACAGCCTTTTCCAACTCATCTTTGATTAATATTTCTTCCATTTTATGAAGATATTGATATAAAAGATCGTCATGGTCTAAAAATGGTATTAATTTTCTTATAAACTGATAAGCTTTAGTTGTTTTTTCACCTAAACCTTTATTTCCTCTTAAATCGATTGCTTGAGCCGCCACAAACAGTTCCATCGCTATTACTTTTCTTGCATTTTTTAAAATTTCTGCGGCTTTTCTAGCCGCGATCGTCCCCATTGAAACGTGGTCTTCTTGATTTGCCGAGGAGGGAATTGAATCCACTGAAGCAGGATGCGCTAATACTTTATTTTCGCTCACTAAAGAGGCGGCAGTATATTGAACTATCATCATTCCTGATTCTACTCCTGAATTTTTAGTTAAGAAAGGTGGAAGGCCTCCAGATAAATGGGGATTAACCATTCTTTCAATTCTTCTTTCACTAATGTTAGCTAATTCAGCAATCGCAATTCCTAAATAATCAAATACTAAAGCCAAGGGCTGCCCATGAAAGTTTCCGGCACTAATCGCAGTTTTTTCATCAAATATTAAAGGATTGTCAGTAACAGCATTCATTTCTCGTTCTAAAATCGTTTTAGTATGTCTTAAAGCATCTAAAGTCGCTCCATGAACTTGAGGAGCACAACGAATTGAATAAGCATCTTGAACTCTTATTTTATTTTGTTTCGTAATCATCTTACTATCCTTTAAATAAGATCTAATTTTTTTAGCGCAATCAATTTGACCACTTTGTCTTCTGATTTCATGAACTCTTTCATCAAAAGCGTCGATTACCCCTTCCAAAGCTTCCATCGATAAAGCAAGCGCGAGATTGGCAAAACGATAAAGGCGAAAAGCTTCTAAAAGGGTTACACCACCGATAGCTTGCATCGCTTGAGTACCATTAATTAAACTTAAACCTTCCTTCGGTTTTAAACTATCTAAAGCCTTTAAGTTCGCTATCTTTAAACCATCTTTCGTCTTGAGAATTTCATTTTTATAAATTACTTCTCCAAGTCCAATTAACGGCAAACTCATATGAGATAGTAAAGCTAAATCGCCACTAGCACCTAAACTCCCTTTTTCATAAACAAGCGGGATAAAATCATAATTTAAATACTCTAATAATTTATTAATAGTTGTTAAACTAATACCACTATAACCTTGAATAAGTGCATTTATTCTTAAAGCCATCATCACTCTAACAACCTCTTTAGGAAGAGGTTTTCCAACACCACAAGCATGACTTTTAAGTAAGTTTTCTTGTAAAAGTGATAACTGTTCTTTAGGAATTTTAACATTCGCTAAATGACCAAAACCAGTATTAACACCATAAACAGGGTTATCTTTTTTAACCATAGTTGCGATATTTTCTTGAGAAGTTGTTATTTTTTTAATATTATCAGCACTAATCTTTATTTTAACTGAACCTTCAGCAATAGCTTTTAAATCAATTAAATTAAGCGTTTCGCCATTTAAAATTAACATAGTTTTACCTCTTATTCAACAGGTTTAAAAGTTGAGGTGAAGTGTCTTAAAATTGGAGCTTCCTCTAAAAAAGTATAACCTTTTAGTTCTTTTCTTTTTTCATAAACATTAATCACTCCTAAAGCGACAACATCGAGATGATTATACGTATAAACTCTTCTGGGAATAGTCAGGCGCATAAACTCCATTTTACTTTCTAAATTTTCTTTAGTGTCCGGGTCTCTTCCTAATAATAGTGAGCCAATTTCAACGGCTCTTACTCCCGCTTCTAAGTAAAGTTCATTAGTAACTGCAAGAGCTGGAAATTGATAAAAAGGGATATGCGGGCAAAAGCTTTTACATTCAACAAAAACTGCGTGTCCACCAACCGGATATTGAATCGGAACACCTGCGGCTTTTAATTTTTCACCTAAATAGCGTACTTGATCAAGACGATGTTTTAAATAATCCTCTTCCATTCCTTCTTTTAATCCTACCGCTAAAGCTTCCATATCACGGCCACTGAGACCACCATAACTAGGAAAACCTTCATAAGGCACGACCATTGTTTGCGCTTTTAAAAACAGTTCCCTATCATTTTTAATGGCGATAATACCGCCCATATTAACTAAAGCATCTTTTTTAGCACTCATTAAAAAGACATCTGCATAACCAAACATTTCTAAGGCAATCTCTTTAATAGTCTTATTTTGATAACCTTTTTCTCTCGTTTTAATGAAATAGGAATTTTCACTAAAACGGGCACCATCGATAATAAGTTTTAACTGATATTTTTGACAAATTTCACTTGTTTTTCTAATGTTTTCCATCGAAACAGGTTGACCACCAGCAGAATTATTCGTAACTGTCATAATAATTCCTGCGATATTTTCTTTGCCTTTTTCATTAATTAAATGCTCTAATTTTACAAGATCCATATTCCCTTTAAAATCATGATATTTATCTAAATCAAAACATTCATCAATTACACAATCGAGTGCTCGCGCTCCCGCTAATTCCACATGAGCTCTAGTGGTATCAAAGTGGGTATTAGAAATATAATACATATTTTCTTTAGTGACTAATTGCGGCAACAACACCTTTTCCGCTCCTCTACCTTGATGAGCAGGAATAAAATATTGATAGCCTGTAATTTCCTTTACAACTTTTTCAAGACGATAAAAACTACTACTACCAGCATAAGCCTCATCACCAAGCATCATCATTGACCATTGTTGTTGGCTCATCGCTCCAGTCCCAGAATCAGTAAGTAAATCAACATAAACATCATGACTTCTTAAAGCAAAAGGATTATACCCAGCACTTTTAAGTAATTTAATCCTTTCTTCTTTAGTAGTTTCAAAAAGTGGTTCCACCATTTTTATTCGATATGGTTCAGCAACATATTTTTTATCCATTTAATTTCTCCTTTTTTATTCACCTACATTATACACAAAATCAACCAAAAACTAAACCCTCAACAAATATCAAAATGAAGAAATATCTCTTTCATAAATTAAGCCTCTCTTAGTCATTAGCTATTAAGACACATTTTATAAAAAAAAATTATGCTCTTTAAAAAAACAGTCATAACAATCAATAAAAACAGCTTTTTTACTACAATTTAATATTTATACACTTAGCAATAAAAGATGTTTCGCTTTACGGCAACAATTATTAATAATATTTAATTTAACTTCTATTATCTCTGTTAAAAAAGCCTCCAATAACTAATTATAAAAAGTTTAGAATTGATAATTAACTTATTAATAACTTAAATTTTGAGTAGCGATTAGATTAGCTCCAGTGTTTAAAATGTTTGAGATTATTACATCTCCTATTTCTTTACTGCTTGATACTATAACTTTATTAATTTCTTTCATAATTTTAAACATTAACCCTTTTGGTATTGAAATGTTAGTTTTAACACTTAATCTTGGCATCTCTTTATTAGTTGTTTTTACGGTGGATGTGATAATTCTTTTGGGATTGGTCACTTCTTCTAAACCATACTCTATGCCCCTTTTGCATTTATTGCCAGTTATAATACCATCTTTATAAGTAAGCGTACATCCAATTGGACATCTAATACATATTAGTGTTTTTTCCATTATAGTACCTCCATCAAAATAGTTATTTCTCTATTTTTTATTAATTCTTCTGCTTTTAGAATTACTTTATTCATTTCTGCCGGTTGTACATATCTTTTTTTAACTTCTTTGATAACTTTATCATCTTGTTTTATAACAATTTTAGCCCTTTCAGCTTTTTTAGCAGTTCTAAAATAGACTTCGAAAGAATCCTCTAAATTATTATAGTCAACTAAATTAGGCACTGTATAACCGATGTTTGTACCGCTAATAATTTTTCTTTCTTCTCTTTCTTTTTTATCGGCTTCACGAAGAAATGCCAATGCACACTGACTAGCTTTTTTAGCTTCTAAAACCACATAATCAACAAGATCGTGAATGTGAAGAGCATTTCCAGCTACAAACAAGCCTTCAATCGAGGTTTGATAATTTTGATTAACACTCGCGCTTTCTGTTTTATTAAGTGCCATTTTAAAATCATCTAATAAATTAATTTCTGGAATTAAACCGACGGATAATAATAAAGTATCGACGTTAAATTCTTTTTCTGTCCCTTTAATGGGATTAAAATTAATGTCTACTTCGCTAATTACTACTTTCTCAACATTTTTATCTCCGACTACATTAGTAACTGTATGTGATAAGTAGAGGGGAATGTTAAAGTCATCTAAACATTGGACAATGTTTCTTGTTAGTCCATTGGGAGCCGGCATGATCTCAGCGACTCCATGCACTTTTGCACCTTCTAAAGTCATCCTTCTTGCCATAATAAGGCCAATATCTCCGCTTCCTAAAATAAAGACATCTTTACCAACTAAATAACCATCAGAGTTTAAATATCTTTGCGCACTACCAGCGGTATGAATACCGTTTAATCTTTTACCAACTAAAGCAATACCGCCAACTGTTCTTTCATAACTTCCGCTCGTTAAAATTACTGCTTTAGCATCGACTTCCTTTAAACCTTCTTTACTAGTTATAACAACAAGAAATCTTTCTCCGTTCTTTTTGATTTCAATTACCGAAGTTTCAAGCATTACCTCGACATTAGTTTCTTTTAATTCACTTTCTAATCTGCTTGCAAACTCAGGCCCTGTTAATTCTTCTTTAAAATATTGCAGACCAAAGCCATTATGAACACAAATATTTAGAATACCGCCTAGTTTATTGTCTCTTTCAACTAATAATACATCGACGTTACTAGCAGAGATTGCGGCCATCATTCCCGCCGCTCCTCCTCCTATTACAACAAGATCTTTTTTCATAATTATTCTTTCGTCTCTTTCTTTAAAATTGGAGTGCCTTTTTCATAATAATTTATTTCGGTCATTTTTTTATGTTTTTCTCTCGCAATTATTTTTAGGACTAAACTCTCACAATAGCCACCTTGGCAAACTCCCGCACCCGCTCTCGTGCGTTTTTTAATTCCTTTGATAGTATCGCTACCAACCGGACTATTAATACTAGCTATTATTTCCTGTTCAGTTACCATTTCACATTTGCATATAATATTTCCATGAAGCGGTTTCCTGTTAATTAATTCGCTTTTTTCTTTAGTTGTTAATTCTTTAAATGGTTTGCTTTTTTTTATAAACTTTTGGTAATTAGTTTTCTTGATTAAAGGATACTTACCAGCGATCATCTTTATTAAATATTCCGCAATCGCCGGAGCTGCAGTTAAGCCTGGAGAATCGACTCCACCTAAATGATAAACTTTCGGATTAGAAAGCGATTCTTTCAGATAAAAATCTTCATAATTAGATGAAGCTCTAACACCAGCGAAAGTACGAATATTAGCATCAAAGGGAATGTTTTTAGCTTGCTTCATCGCTTCGTTTTTGACAAAATTTAACCCTTCTTGAGTAGTAGAGACATCGGTTTTATCACTAATAACTTCAGCATTGGGTCCCACTAAAATATTACCGTGAGTTTGAGGAGTTAATAATACCCCTTTACTCTTTTTACTGGGTAAAGGATATAAGACTCTCTTTAAATAACCATCTACGCTATGGTCTAAAACGAAATATTCTCCTCTTTTGGGAATAATATGAAACGGCAAATCCGTTTCTATCATCTTGGCTACCTCATCGCTAAATACTCCAGCAGCGTTAATAATACCCTTCGTTTTAAATTCAGTTTCATTAGTTTTGATAAGATAATAATTATCTACTTTTTTAATATTAATTACTTCATTATTTAAAAACACTTCTAAACCATTAGCACTAGCATTTTCTAATAAATTAAAACATACCTCCCAAGGAAAAGTTACCATCGTCGTCGGTAAACTTAAAACTCCCACTAAATCATCTCTTAAATTAGGTTCTTCTTGAAGCGCTTCTTCTTTACTTAAAATAAAAGCTTCCTTAACACCATTATAATGGGCTCTTTTTTTAAGGCTATTTAATGTTTCTAAATCATCCTCATCATGGGCAACAACAAAAGCTCCTGTCTTCCTTAAAGGAATACTGAGTTCTTCTTGATATTTCCGATATAACTCATTACCTCTAACACAAAGCCGTGCTTTTAAAGTGTCTTCCTTAGGATCATGGCCAGAATGAATAATCCCACTATTGGCAATAGTTTGCCCATTAGCAAGATCACTTTCTTTTTCAAGAAGCGCTACTTTTAACTGATATTTAGATAACTCCCAAGCGGCAAATGAACCTACTATCCCACTCCCAATTACAACAAAATCATACATACAATTCTCCTTATCAAAAGAAAAAAGAAAAAAACGTTAAACTACATTTTTTCCTCTTCTACTCTTTTTTTAATATTAACTTTTAATCGCTTTTTTAAAGCAATTAAATTATAACCTAAAATACCCTTAATTTCAAGCCACCTAACTTTGCTTGTTTGGTATTTTTTCTAATTATTTTAGACAAATACCGCAAGTTTTACTGCATTATTGTTGTCCTAACTAAAATAATTTCTTTTTCTTAACTATCTTTATTTACTTTTAAGACTCTTTTTATCAGTTTTTACTTTCGATTAAATATTTCAAGAGACCAGCATCAATTTAATTATTATCCGTCTCTTTTATTTCTACAACTGGTTTTCCTTCTAAAATTGCCGTTAGGGGAATAAGTAAATAAGCGAGCCAAGAAACTGCCCATGCACCATAAAAATAACCTAAACTATAAAAAATGATAGTTGCTAAAAAAGGCATCAGCGCTGTTATTAAATAATTATTAGGCTTGTTTTCAACTAAAATCGTAATCATAAACGGTAATAGAAGAATTTGCCAAAAATAAGCCCAATTACTAAACATTAAGCCAAAAACAATAAACAAAACCAAGCTAATTAAAAAACTTGTTAAAACTATTATTCTTTTATTGTATATTTGTATTTAGAGTAATTACTGCCTCCCAAAAATTTAAATTAAAACTTGCTTTTTTAAGAAAAAACACAACTACTTTTAAAAAAATAACCACTCAAATAAACTTTTTAACCACTTATCACTTTTAATTAGATTTTTTATTTTAATCCCATTATAATTAAGATGTCGACAAAGCAAGAGAAAGAGAGGTAAAAAATGAGAGTAAAAATCGTTATCAATGAATTATTTGAACATGACTACGTTGAGATTCATACCAAGGAAGTAAATAAAGAAATAAGCGAGGCAGTTTTACAACTTCAAAACAATACTAAAGTGATTCCAGTTAATGAGGACGGAAAAATAAAAGTTCTCAAACAAACTGAAATATATTTAGTAAAAAGTAGTGAAGGATCTTTAATCGTAAAAACAAAAGACAAAACATACACGCTTAATAAAAAACTTTATGAAGTTCCTTTGTTAATGGGTCCGGATTTTATGAGAATTTCCAAAAGCACTTATATTAATTTAAAACACCTTGATAGTGTTGAAGCAACCTTTGGTGGAGTAATGAGAGTTAATTTGAAAAATAATGACAAGGATTATATTTCAAGAATGTATGTTAAGGAATTAAAGAAATATTTAAAAATTTAAAAGGAGAGAATAATGAAAATATTAAAAAATATTCTTATGGGGTTAATGTCTGGATTTACAATGATGACAATTAGTTTGTTATTTATAGTGTTGTTTGAAAGTGAATTAGGAGAAATTCTAACAAAAACCAGCATCTTAAAAAGCATTTTAAGCAGCGCTTTAATTGGAGTAACTTTTTATTTGGGTAGTTTAATTTATGAAAACGATAAACTAGCCATGGGTTTAAAAACACTTATTCACATGGGCTCAGGTTTGATAGTGTTTTATTTAGGAGCGATATTTGCTGAGTGGATTCCTCTTTATGGTGGGATTGGTGCCTTAATTGGATTTGTGTTATTTACGTTAGCTATTTCATTTTCAATTTGGTTTGGTTATTATCTTTATTATAAAAAAGAAGCTAAAAAGATTAATGCTCAAATTCACAATCGCCAATAACTAACAAAGAAAAATACGAAATCGCATCTCAAAAGTTTTGATAATTACATTGAGTTTTACAATAAAGTAAGGCTGGAAAGCAAATTAGATTGCCATATTCCGGTATTAAATAGGAGTGTGGCAATCTAATTTTTGTTTTATTTAACGTGTCTACTTGACAAGTGTCAGTTCGCTCTATAACCTAAGTTATTTTTTATAATATTCGTCTTTCAATTTATTCCAATAAATTTTATCATCATTGTTAATTTTTCTAATTACACGACAAGGATTACCTGCAGCAACTACATTACTTGGTATCTCCTTAGTAACTACAGACCCAGAACCAATTACCGAATTATCTCCAATTTTAACACCAGGATTAACTATTACATTACCTCCTAACCAAACATTATCACCAATTATAATTTTTTTACCGTACTCAAGGTTACTAGTTCTTATTAAGGGATCAATAGGATGACCGGCTGTATATAATGAAACATTAGGCCCCAATAAAACGTTATTGCCAATAATTACTTTAGAAACATCTATAATCGTTAAATTAAAATTGCTATAAAAGTTATCTCCAATTTCAATATTAAACCCATAATCAACATATAAAGATTTATTGATATTAGCATTAATACCAATACGACCAAATAGTTTATTAGCTATTTCTCTTCTTTTTTGAAAGTCAGAATGTCTAGTATTATTAAATTCATCCATCATTGTTCTAGCCTTATTATTTAAATCTCTTAACTCTTGATCATTAGCCATATATAGTTTTTCTTTTAACATTTTCTCTTTTTCAGTCATATTTTAACCTTCCTTGTTATAATTTTAAAACATAAAAATGCTTACTACATGAATACCTTATTATAGTAATTTTCATAAATTATCATTTAGCAAGAAATCTATAATATTTAAATGAATAATCCCGTCTTGAGTGAAATCAATTTCATCCATGGATATTACATACTTAGGAAAATTATCTTTAATATGATTATACACACCAAATTCTCTTTTTCTGGTATCCTCGTTATTCATTAAATATGTTACCTGATAGTAGTGAATTTTATTTTCTTTAATAGCAACAAAATCAATTTCATATTGATTTACTTTACCGATATAAACTTTAAAACCTCTCCTTAAAAGCTCATTAAAAACGATGTTTTCTAAAATCATTTCAATTACTTGATTATTATTACCAACTAAAGCTTCTCTCATACCGTGGTCAGTAATATAATATTTTTCTTCTGTTTTCAATACCCTTTTACCAATTAAATCATGTCTTTTAACCTTGTGAATTAAAAAAGCTTGTTCAATGTTATTTAAGTAGTTTAAAACAGTATCGACTGACACTCCGATCTTTTGGCTTTTAAAATAATTAGAAATGGAATTTGCGGAAAACGTCTTACCGATATTTGTAAATACATATTGAATTATTTTTTCTAATACAACTGTGTTTCTAATTTTATATCTGGAAACTATATCTTGCAAAACTGCAGATTTAAATGAATCTCTTAAAATATTCATTGATAAAGCATAATCCAAATTAAGAGATTCAATTGATGGCATCCCCCCAAAGTTTACATAGTCATTAAATGTCCCCTTTGGATATAAAACTATAAATTCTTGATAAGATAGCGGATAAACTGTTATCTCAAGATAACGGCCAGCTAAATAAGTTGATAAATCTGAAGATAATAAATCAGCATTAGATCCAGTAATATAAATATCAAAAATATTCATAGCGTGAAAAGCATTAACCGCTTTTTCCCAAGCATTAACACGTCCTACTTCATCTAATAATAGATATAAAGGGCCTACTTTATTTTTAGCCCACTCAAGGACATAATCTGTAAGCTCTTGATAACCACCTATACTAAAACTTTCTGGTAGCTCAAAATTAATCTTTAAAATGTTCGCCTCAATTACACCCAAACTAATTAACTCTTGAGCAAATTGATCAATAATTGTTGATTTCCCAACTCTTCTTAACCCGGTCAGCACTTTAATAAACGGTTTGTTTTGATAATCTTTAAGTTGTTTTAAATATAATTCTCTTTTTATCATTATTATTTATTACGTAGAATAACTACTTCTCTCCCTTTTAATACTTATTATATTTATATTATACTAGAAATTAAAAGGAAAAGCCAACATGAATTCGATTATAACCGACAATTAATATTTTTTTCTCTCTTTTATCGTTTATAATTGAAATTATTAACTTAAAAGAAGCGTTATGATTTTGATAGTAAAAACGAACCCAAAACTTATACAATATA
>DUQU01000041.1 GCA_012837645.1 Acholeplasmataceae bacterium
TAGTATCATGACCGCATCATAGACCGCCCATATGAAACTAAAAATTAACACACCAAGCGCAATATTACTAATGACTGTGTAAAGCGTTGAGTATTGATGTTCTGATCCTTTGAAGATAGAAAATAGGACTTGGAATAACACAGAAGAACCCAACCCAATAATCGCAACAATAGTCACAAGTAAATGTGTGACCCCTTTTACAATCTTTTTTTGGATGAAATCATGAATCCCTAAAACACCCAAAAACAAAGCGATAAAAAACAACACCGTTTTATTCATATCTTACCCTCCCCAAAATTCAAATAGACACCGCTATTTGTAATTCTTATTATATAGTAGTACTCTGGTTTTATGATGAAATATGATCAAGCATTGAAAATGGCTTATTTTATTAAATAAGTATTGAATCCCTAACCAATATGTGATATAATCACATTTGCGGGTCCGGTAGTGTAGTGGTTAACATGCCAGTCTGTCACACTGGAGATCGCGGGTTCAAGTCCCGTCCGGACCGCCACTTTTGGAGGCTCTGTAGCTCAGTCGGTAGAGCAACGGACTGAAAATCCGTGTGTCACCGGTTCAATTCCGGTTGGAGCCACCACTTACTAATATTGCTTAATAGTGTCAGAGATGCTATTGAGTTTTTTTTGTGTTATTATAATGATAGTATTTAATTTAAAAAAATGATATCATAAAATATAAAAATAAAAAAAGCGACAAGGAGGTAATTATATGCCAGTTGCTGAGATTATGTTAGGTTTGAATATTAGTGTTTTGGTGGCGATAGTAATTGGGTTTTTAGTGGGTTTGTTAAGAGGATTTCGGAAAGGAATCGTAATGTTAATTTTAACTATTATGTGGTATAGTTTAGCAATTATTTTTATACCTTTTATTTCACGAGCACTTTTAAGTGTAGATATTTCTTTTTTAAACAGTTATTTACCCAGTGATATCGGTCCGATAACTTCGATAAAAGCATCTTTGCCAGAAATTTTAAGAAATACTTTTCCTGAACAAAAGTTTTTGTTTGAAGCAGGAAGCGACTCATTAGCATTAGTTTTTGGTGGAGTTACCTTTATTTTAAATGTTGTTCTATTGATTGTTTTTATGGTTATCCATGGGACAGTTTTTAGAATTATTAACAATTTAATTTGGTTGATTTTTAAACCAAAACGTAAAGAAGATGGTGAAAAACCTAAAAAAAGACGCCTTCTTGGCGGCTTAGTTGGCGGTGTTAAAGCAGTTTTAGTTTTACTGTTGTTTGCAGTCCCAATGGCAGGGATGTTTTCTTTAGCCAATTCAATGATTGCTTTCGTTCCTCCGGAAGAAAGAGAAGGGATGGGGCTTTTTGCTGCAGAGGAAGAAATTACTATTACCGATGTCTATAGAAAGTCTCTTTTAGGAAAAACGTTTAATATTGTTAAAATTAAAGGCGATGCTTTTGATGAGTATTTATTTGATAGTTTCTTTAAAATAGAAGCTAAAATAAATAATAAAAACAGGAAATTAAGAATAAGAAAAGATGTTCAAAATGTTAGCAATATTTATCAAAGAATAATCGCTGCTAATGATGATTCTTATGAACTCGATGAGTCAATCTTATATAAGTTAAGCAAGGCTGATGTTGAATATATCTTTGCAGAACTTACTACGATGGATATCTTTCAGTTTTTGCAAATAATAGGCAGTGAATACTTTTATGAATTTGCAGAAGAGAAGCAATTAAATAGTTATAATGGTGAAAAGATCTTTACTTTAGAAGAATTAAAAGCGATAGATTTAAATAAAGATTTAAAAACGATAGGCGAGATTGTGTTATTGCTCCATGATTATATTGCTCAAGAAAACTTTGATAACTTAGAGGAAAACATCTTTAGTTTTGATGAAGAAACGATTGTTGCTGTTTTAGATAAGGTTGTTAAGATTGAGTGGCTTAAGTATTCCTTGCCAATAGCGGTTAATTTGTTTTTAGAGAATGAAGATGTTAAAAAAATTATTACAGAAAACAATTTAACAATTGTAAAACCAACAAAAGAAGAATTACTGGCCGATATTAGCAATCTTAAAGACTTATATCTTGCCTTAAAAATATTTGATCTTACGGGATTTGATAATTTAGATAACATTTTAGAGAACGATCAGATAACGTTTAGTGATGAAGCTGCAGAAGCACTAGTTAGTGCGATATTCGGTTTTAATGTGATTAATAAAAATCTTGTGCTTATTAGTGACTTTCTTTATGAAACCATCTTTGAGAACGAAGAAGACGATAATATATTTAAGGATATTATTACTAAAGAAAAGTTAAGAGAAAACTTTAATAAAAACGAAGTTTCTCACCTCTTAATATTTGCTAAAACAATCTTTGATAGTGGTGTTTTTGCTGAAGAAGAAATCGATTTTGATGCTTTTTTAACAATAGAGACAATTGAAAAATTAGCAACCCATATCTCTTCATCTGTTCTACTAAGCGATGCGATGGAAAGTTTTATCAATTTTGTTGTTGCGGGAAATGAAGATGTGGAAATAGAGATTCCTGATGATGTTAGTTTTTATGGTGAAGATGCTAAAGAAGAAATAATTGCCTTTTTCACAGGAATTAGAGAGATATTGGCTATATTTATCGATAATGATAATTTCTTAGAATTGGATGAAGCAGAGTTAGAGGATATTGTTACGAAGATTACTAACTCAAAAATATTAGCACATAACCTTAAAAAAGTTGTTGAAGAGATGTTCTTGCAAAAAGGAGAAGTGTTTGATTTTGATTTAACGATGCCGGAAGAATTAAGCTTTGAAGGTCAACAAGGAAAAACAGAATTACTAGCTCTTCTTAAAGTAATAAAAACGATTGGTCAAAATGACTTCTTTGGTGAGGGTGTCTTAGATTTAAATGATCAAGAAATCGAAGAGATAGCTGATTTATTAACAGATTCTAAAATAATAAGACATAATTTAGGTGCTATTCTTGCTTCTTTATTAGAAAGTAATAGCGCTGAATTTGGTGTTCAATTGGTAATTCCGAATGAACTTGATTTTAATAATAAAACAGAAAGTAAAGCTGAAATTGAAGCCTTGTTAAATGCTTTAAACGTAATTAAAGAAGAAGACTTTTTAACTGGTGGAACTTTAGGATTAAGTAATGAAGAGGTTGCTGATTTGTTAACAAATTCAATAATTATTAGACATAATTTAAGAGCCTTATTAGAAACACTACTAGCTGATAGTAGTACTGAATTTGACGTTCCATTAATAATTCCAAGTGAACTTGATTTTAATGATAAAACAGAAAGTAAAGATGAGGTTGAAGCGTTGTTAAATGCTTTAAATGCGATTAAAGACAATGACTTTTTAGCAGGCGGTGTAGATAATTTAAGCGATGAAGCTATTGATGATTTTGTTGATGACGTTACCGCGTCTATTATTATTGCCAGCAATCTTAATGAAATGATTGAAAAGATTTTAACTGACTCTTTACCTGAGGATGAAAAACTCAATAAGAGTATTGAAGTATTAGGAGAAATGGATTTTAATACTGAAGATGGTAAAAATGAGTTAAGATTCTTATTAAAAGGTCTGGGCGCAGCTAAATCATTATCAGATTATGCTTATGAAAATATTGATGAAGACAGTGAAGAAGATGTTAAAACAACTTTTAAAGACATTAATGAATCAGCAATTTTAAGACCGTTATTAATAGAAATTTTAACTGGTGCTGAAGCTGTTAATGATTATCGTTATCAAGAAGGTGATAGCGGTTATCAAAATCCTAATAGTTTTAATAAAGTTGATTGGGATAATGAAATCGATGTTGTTGTAGGGATTATTGTTATTTTAAACAAAGGTTTTGATGTTGGTGATTATCCGGACGATCCAAATGATGTTGTTGAGTATTTAAAAATGTATGATGAATTAGAAGATTTAATGGCACGTTCAAAGTTGTATGATGAATCTAAATTACCAACTTTTCCTTAATAATAATTATGGGAAAATTAAGATAATTGAATTTTAAAAGTACAACAATTAGAGATATTTTTATTATGTGATAGAATGTTATCAATAAAATAAAGGAGAAGAATATTGTGTCAAAAATAGGATTACTTGTTTGTGGGAATTCTGGTATCGATTATGAAAAAGTTGATTATCCATTTAAAGTTATTCATTCCCAACTTATCATTGATAATAAGGCATATGAAGATTATGTTGATATTACAGCAGAGGAGTTCTATCAAAAGATAGAAGTGAATCCTGATGTACCATTATCGACTGCCCAAGCTGCTACGGGGGAATTTATTAAAGCTTTAGAAGAACTTAAAGCAGAAGGTTATCAAGAAATAATTGTAATAACGATCTCCAGCAAACTGTCAGGAACATATCAAAATGCAGTTTTGGCGAAAGAAATGGTTGATGACGTTAAAATTTATGTTGTTGATTCTTTATCAGTTTCTTATGGTCAAATGATTTTAGTTAAGGAAACAATTAAATTAATTAAAGCAGGGAAAAGTGGAAAAGAAATTGAAGAAGTGCTATTAAAAACGAGAGAAAATATTTTTGTTTATGTGTTAGTGGATACTTTAAAGTTTTTAGTTAAAAATGGACGTTTGTCAGCTGCTAGTGGAGCACTTGGATCTTTATTAAGAATTAAGCCGTTGCTACATATTAATAGGATAGGTCAATTAGTTCCCTTTGAGAAAATAAGAACTAGCTCGAAAGCACGAAAAAGACTACTTGAGATTGCTTTTAAAGAAATCGATGAAGGTGTTGAGGAATTCTTTTTAGCATATACTAATAATAAAGAGTATGTGGAAGAAATTAAAAAGGATAT
The DNA here is from genome assembly GCA_012837645.1 of Acholeplasmataceae bacterium. Classification (GTDB taxonomy): domain Bacteria; phylum Bacillota_I; class Bacilli_A; order Acholeplasmatales; family UBA5453; genus DUQU01. The sequence goes on from DUQU01000041.1 coordinate 4,826, forward strand.
TAATAAGCAGCACCCTAATTTAAAGATTCATCTTTGCCCCTTAACTCCGGTTGTTGGGGCCCATGCTGGTCCAGGAACTTGTGGGTTTGGTTTTCTTAAAAAGAAATAATTAAAAAATTAATATTTAACTCAGAAAACCTCATTTTAAAAAGTGAGGTTTTTTTGATATAATTGTTCTTAATGACGGAGGAATAATAATGATTTGGGGAATTGATATTGGTGGCACAAACATTAAGGTGGGATTGTTTCAAGAAGCAAATTTAATTTATCATGATTCTTTTACAACTAATACAAAGGATAATGGAGCGTTTATCTTAAAAGAAGTCAGGGACTTTATTTTTAATTATCACTATTTTAAAGATTATCCTCTTACTAATATAAAAGGTTTTGGTTTTGGAGTTCCTGGCCCTGTTAAAAACAATTATATTATCAGGTGTCCTAATATTGGTTGGGAAAGTAAAGATTTAATTAAAGAGTTTAAAGAATTAACAAACTTGGAAGTTCCGATTATAGTGGCGAATGATGCAAACGCTGCAGCACTAGGAGAATATCATAAATCAAACTTAAAAGAGGATATCCTTTTTATTACTCTAGGAACTGGAGTTGGCGGTGGAATAATCATTGACGGTGAAATTTTAGAAGGGGTACACGGTTCCGCAGCGGAGTTAGGTCATCTTAAGGTGGAATATGATGAGCCGCTCTTATGTAGTTGTGGATTAAGAGGTTGTTTAGAAACTATTGGCGGTATTAAAGGGTTAACTTTATTAGCGCGTAAACTCTATTCGATACGTACTCTTCCAACAAAGTTAAAAGAAGATGATTTATGGCCTGTTGAAGTATTTAATTATGCAAAAAAAGGAGACCAGTTAGCTTTAGCAATAATAAAAAAATATGCTGATTACTTAGCACGAGGAATAGCAAGTTTTACTGTCGCCATTGATCCGGAAGTGATTATTGTTGGCGGTGGAATTTCCAATGCTGGTGAAATTTTAATTAAAAAACTAAAAGAAGCTTATTTAGATTATGCTTACTATGCAGTTAAAGATGTGCGCTTTCAACTAGCAGAATTGGGAAATAGAGCTGGTATTTATGGCTGTTATTATTTAGTTAAGAAGCATGTGGGTTGATGTTTGTTCTACCGGAGTTAGTTTCGGCTATATTAAGCATATTAACTCATCATTTTCTAGCACCAACACTCTTTTTAATCCCGATGGAGAATATCAAAGCATCAATAAAGCACTAAATAAAGCACTTGAGAATTTGTTTTTGATTGAACACAAACTTAAAAAAAATGCTCAAGAATACTTAAGATCGCAAAGAGGAATTTTAACTAATAAAGAATTTAATGAAGAGATAAAAGTTAATATCTACGAAAAAAGAAATAATCGTTATAAAGCGTTGGAAAAGGCTCTTCAAAAGCTTCAAAATAAACTTCAAGAAAACTATTTTAGAAGAAGTCTTTTAACTGATTTTATTGTTGATATTAAACAAACAATAACATCTTTAATGTATGAGGAAGAAGTTAAAAAACTAACCAAAGAAACTATTATAGTTGTCGACGAATTAGCTGCTTTTTATGTTTTAAAAGCTACCGACAAAGTGGTTGGTTTTATCGCCCTGAAAGAAACTAACTTTAATTCTTCTATAATTTGCCAAGAGAAGAATATACCATTTTTCGTTGCTAAAAAACTACTTAAAAATGATGACTTCGTTATTATGGATGGATATCAAAGTAAGCTTTATATTAACCCTCAAGAAGAACTAATAAAGAATTATCAAGAACTTAAAAGGCTTGATCACGAAAAGCTTCTTCAAGAAAAATTATATCTTAATGTTGGAACTACTAGACTAGCACCAAAGATTGTAGATAGTATTAAAGGGATAGGTTTGTTTAGAAGTGAATTAGCTTGTTTAAAAGAAGATGATATTTTTAGAAAAGAAAAACAAGTTGTTTGTTATGAGAAGATTTTAAAAACATTGACTCCTAAAATTGTTAAAATTGCTTTATTTGATTTTTCTCAAGATAAAAAACCATCGTTTTTGCAAAATTCAAAACAAACCTGTTTTCAATTTTATGGACCTTTACATAAAATTTATCGCGAACAATTAGAAGCGATTTTAAGAGCTCATGATAACTATCAAAATGCAGAAATATTAATACCACAAATTAGTGATGTTAAAGAATATTATCATGTGAAAGATTATCTTAACTATCTTCAAGGAGAGCATCAATTATTGAAGCCAATTAAAGTTGGCATTATTTTAGAAACAAAAGTTGCTTTTGATAATTTATTATCATATCAAAAAGTGGATAGTATTTATCTAAATATAGATAGCTTAATTAAAGAATTATTAAATTGTGAAGATATCGATTTAGCTAATTACTTAGATTTTAGTGAAGTAGTAGTTAAAAAGGTTAGTAAATTTACTAAAGATCGTGGAATAGACTATTTAATTGGTGGAGATTTTAACGATTATTATGATAATTATCCCACGATAAAAGAAAAATATCATAAGCGTTTATCAGTCTATCAAGGCTTTTTAACGAGATTAATAACTGAGAAGCGGTAAAACGTTGTAAAAAAACTTGCACTTTCTTTATTTTTATTATATAATTATCATCGCTTGTGTGTTAAGCAAGTAAGGCTGTGAAACGGAAGGTTGTCGGCACACGGAGAGCCGTTGTCTAGGTCGAGTAATTTCTGTGGAGCAAGTCTACACAAAGATGATAGGCGAAAGGAGCACAAAGATGGCAAAAGAAGTAATTAAAATTCGTTTGAAGGCATATGATCATAGATTAATTGACCAATCAGCGAAAAGAATTGTTGATAGTGTTGTTAAATCGGGAGCGAAAGTTAATGGTCCTGTTCCACTACCGACGAAAAGAGAAATTTTCACGATTTTAAGGAGTCCTCATGTTAATAAGGATTCACGTGAACAGTTTGAAAGAAGAACGCATAAACGTTTAATTGAAATTGTCGAACCAAATGCACAAACAATTGAAGCGTTAATGCATATCGATTTACCAAGTGGAGTCGATATCGTACTTAAGAGGTAAAAAATAAAAAAGGAGAAAGAAATGGCGAAAGGAATCTTAGGTAGAAAATTAGGGATGACTCAAATTTTTAATGACAATGGTCATCTCGTTCCCGTTACCGTTATCGATGTTGCTAATAATGTTGTTCTGCAGCAAAAGACTTTAGAACAAGATGGTTATGAAGCAACACAAATTGGTTTTGAAGATAAACGGGAAACACTAGCTAACAAACCAGCAATGGGGCATGTAGCGAAAGCGAATACCGCACCTAAGCGCTTCATTAGAGAAATTAGATTTAACGAAGTGCCAAATGATTTATTGAATCTAGCGGTTGGTGAACAAGTTAAATGTGATCTTTTCCAAGCAGGAGAACTTGTCGATGTACAAGGAACTTCAAAAGGGAAAGGCTTTCAAGGGGTTATTAAAAAATATAATCAAAAGAAAGGTTTCGGTTCTCATGGGTCGAGATATCATCGCGGCGTTGGTTCAATGGGTGCAGTAAAAGGAAATATTAGAGGTAAAAATTTACCAGGACAAATGGGTCATGAAACAAAAACAATTCAAAATTTAGAAATTGTTGCTGTGGATACAGAAAGAGAACTCATTTTAGTAAAGGGTTCTATTCCAGGACCTAAAAAAGGATTAGTAGTTGTTAAAACAGCTATTAAGAGTAAGTAAGGGGGATTAAGATGGAATTACAAGTCTATAAACAAGATGGCACGAAAGCCTCAATGCTTACAGTTAATAAAGATGTCTTTGGTATTGAACCACATATGACCATTCTTCATGATGTTGTAGTGGCACAAAGAAATGCGATGCGACAAGGTACTCATAAGACTAAAACGCGCAGCGAAGTTCGTGGTGGAGGAAGAAAGCCATGGCGCCAAAAAGGAACAGGCCGAGCAAGACACGGTTCTAGAAGAAGCCCAATCTGGCGAGGCGGCGGAGTAACTTTTGGTCCGACACCAAGGAGTTATGGCAGTAAGCTAAATAGAAAAGCAAAAAGATTAGCTCTAAAAAGTGCTCTTTCCTATCATGTTCTTAATAATAATGTTGTCGTTTTAGAAACTTTACAACAAAACGATATAAAAACAAAAAATTTCGTTACTATGATGAACGCTTTAAATTTAACTGAAAAAACCTTATTTGTTGATAAAGAGCTACAAGACGTCATTATTTTATCAGGAAGAAACATTCCTAAGGTTAAGTTAGAAAATGCCGATCACACTAGTGTCTATCAACTGATGGATGCTAACCAATTAGTTTTAACGGTTGAAGCAATTAAATATTTTGAGGAGGTGCTTGGTCGTGATTAAATATTATGAAATAATTGAAGCACCAATAATTACAGAAAAATCAAATAAAATGATAGAAGCGTCAAACACTTATACATTTATGGTTGCTAAAAAAGCAAATAAAATAGAGATTAAAAAAGCAATTGAGGAAATTTTCAACGTAACGGTTTTAAGAGTAAACACTATTAATGTGAGACGTAAATTTAAAAGAATGGGTCAATATGAAGGCTACAAAAAAGCTTATAAAAAGGCCTATGTGACAATTGCAAAAGGCGAAAAAATTGACGCCTTCACGATTTAAAGGAGTCTAAGTATGGGGATTAAAGTTTATAAACCAACGAGCAATGCTAGACGTAATATGAGCGTTGCTTCGTTTGAAGAAATTACAACTAAAAAACCAGAGAAATCTCTTTTAGCCCCTTTAGCTAAAAAAGGCGGCAGAAACCATCACGGTAAAATTACTGTTAGACATCAAGGTGGTGGAGCAAAGAGAAAATATCGTATTATCGATTTTAAAAGAAATAAAGATGATATTAAAGGTCGCGTTGCGACGATCGAATATGATCCAAACCGCAGTGCTTACATTTCTTTAATTAATTATCTTGATGGAGAGAAAAGATATATTCTTGCTTGTAAAAACTTAAAGGTTGGCGATGAAATCATTTCTGGCGAAAACGTCGATATTAAAATTGGTAACGCAATGCCTCTTAAAAACATTCCTGTTGGAACGATAGTTCACAACATTGAAATGTCACCTGGAAAAGGAGGGCAAATTGCCCGCTCCGCTGGAACGTCAGCTCAAATTTCTAGTAGAGAAGATAAATACGTAGTATTAAGATTAACTTCTGGAGAAGTAAGAAAGATATTAGCAACTTGCAGAGCTACCATCGGTGAAGTTGGAAACGAAACGCATGAATTGATTTCAATTGGTAAGGCTGGTCGTAAAAGACATATGGGTATTAGACCAACAGTAAGAGGATCAGCGATGAACCCTGTTGACCACCCTCATGGTGGTGGAGAAGGTAAGGCGCCAATTGGAAGAGCATCACCAATGTCACCTTGGGGTAAACCAGCACGTGGTATTAAAACAAGAAAATCAAAAAAGGCTTCTAATGAATTAATCGTTAGAAGAAGAAAGAATAAATAGGAGGATCATTATGGCACGTTCAATTAAAAAAGGACCATTTTGCGACAAACATTTACTTAAAAAAGTTTTAGAGCAAAAGAAAACAAAAGAAAGCAAAGTAATTCAAACTTGGTCAAGAAGATCGACAATTTTTCCTGAATTCATTGGTTTAACAATCGCTGTTCATAATGGTCGCGAGCATGTACCTGTATATATTACCGAAGATATGGTGGGACACAAATTGGGTGAATTTGCCCCCACGAGAACTTTCCGCGGACACGTCGGTGATAGAAAGGCACAACGAAAGGATTAATATGGAAGCGAGAGCAGTGGCGAAAACCGTTAGAATTGCGCCAAGAAAAGTAAGATTAGTTGTCGATTTAATAAGAGGGTTAGACATTCATGAAGCTCAAGCAGTATTAATGTACACCCCAAAGGCTGCTTCACCTGTTATTTTAAAATTATTAAATAGCGCAGTCTCAAATGCCGATCATAATTTAAATTTAGATGTTTCAAAATTATTTATTAAAGAGATTTACGTCAATGAAGGCGTAAGATTAAAAAGATTATTACCAAGAGCTAAAGGCCAAGGTGATATTATTCAAAAAAGAACTAGCCACATTACATTAGTTGTGGCAGAAAGGTAGGTTTTATTAATGGGTCAAAAAGTTAATCCAAAAGGATTACGAATAGGCATTAACAAAGGTTGGGATTCAAATTGGTATGCTGAACCTAATAAAGTGCCAGAATTAATTAAAGAAGATCATATTATTAGGACATATTTAAATAAAACTTACCAAAAAGCAGAAGTTTCTAAAATAGAAATAGAACGTTTAAAAGGAAAAGCAAAAGACCGCGTTAAAATTACTTTGTATACTGCAAAACCAGGGATGGTAATTGGGCGTGATGCTGAAACTAAAAATATAGTTGTTTCGGCATTAGAGTATAAAACTAAAAAAGAAATTATCTTTAATGTTGTTGAAGTAAGAAGAGCCGAGCTTGATGCACAAATTGTTGCCGATAATATTGCCCGTCAATTAGAGGCGAGAGCGAGCTTTCGTCGAGTTCAAAAAATCGCAATTCAAAGAGCTTTAAAAGCAGGTGCTAAAGGAGTTAAAACTTTAGTTTCTGGTAGATTAGCTGGAGCTGAAATAGCGAGAAGTGAAGGATATAGCGAAGGCCGAGTATCTTTGCATACACTAAGAGCAGATATCGATTATGCAACTGCAGAAGCACAAGCTACGTATGGAAAACTAGGTGTTAAAGTTTGGATTTATAAAGGAGAAATTTTACCGGGTCAAAAACCTGAAGAACCGGAAGCTCCGAAAAGACGTCCAAGAAGGCCTAGACATAGGGGAGGTAAAAGCCGTGTTGACGCCAAAGAGAACTAAATATCGTAAGCCACACCGTATTAGTTATGAAGGTAAAGCGAAAGGAAATTTAACCGTTCAAAATGGTGATTGGGGATTAATGGCAGAAGAAGGTGCTTGGATAACAAACAGACAAATCGAAGCATGCCGAATCGTCATTACCCGTAATATGAGAAGAACTGGTAAAGTATGGATTAACATTTTCCCTCATTTATCACTTACAAAGAAGCCTTTAGAAGTTCGTATGGGTAGTGGTAAGGGTGCGCCTGATTCTTGGGTTGCGGTTGTTAAAAAAGGTAAAATTATGTTTGAAGTAGGCGGAGTTTCTGAAGCTGTTGCTAAAGAATCCTTAAGGCTTGCATCGCATAAATTGCCGATAAAAACAAAAATTGTAAGTAAGGTTGGTGAGTAAAATGAAGGCTAGTGAAATTAGAAAACTATCAACTGCTGATTTAAATAAACGCGTCGATGAATTAAAAATAGAACTCTTCAATTTACGATTCCAATTAGCGGTTGGACAATTAGAAAATACTGCGAGAATTTCTCAAGTAAGAAGATTAATAGCCCAAATGAAAACAATTATAACGGAGCGTAAGGAAGGATAATTATGGAAAGAAATAAAA
>DUQU01000042.1 GCA_012837645.1 Acholeplasmataceae bacterium
GTCTGAAGGTATGCTGATGTTACCTTTATAGGTATTTTTTAATTATCAATAATTATGATAAACTAGTCTTAGTAAGACTATATGGGGTGATTTCTTGTTAGTATTTGACACGGAAATTAGTAATAAGGGTGACTTATTAGATATTGGTGCAGTTACCAAAAAAGGGTTAGAATTTCATAGTAAATCTATAACTGGGTTTATAAAGTTTATTAAGAAAAATAAACCAAGATTTTTAGCGGGCCATAATATTATTAATTTTGATTTAGTATATTTAAAAAAATATCCCCTTTCTACTTATCTGCCTCATGATAAAGCAATCGATACTTTGTTTTTATCGGCATTATTATTTCCTAAAAAACCTTATCATCATTTAGTTAAAGATGATAAGATATTAAGCGATTATATTAATAATCCTTTAAATGATGCTAAAAAAGCACTCTTCTTATTAGATGATAGCGTCAACCAATTTCATAAATTAGATAAAGATTTTAAAAGCATTTTATATAACCTATTGAAAGATAGTGAAGGGTTTAAAGGTTTTTTTAGTTATCTAAAATATCGCGATAAAGTAAAAGATTTAAAAACTCTTATAAAGAAAAGGTTTCAAGATGATCTTTGTTATAGTGCTAACTTAGATGATTTTATTTTAAATAACCCCATTGAATTAAGTTACGCCCTTAGTTATATTAATACTAATGATACTAACAACTCCTTAGTTTCAGCGTGGGTTTTGATGGCCTTTCCAAAAGTAGAAGAAATTTTATTAGAATTAAGAAATGCACCTTGTAAAGATGAAACTTGTATTTATTGTAGAAAGAATTTATCGGGAATTGATGGTTTAAAAAGATATTTTAACTACCAAACTTTTAGAGAATTCGACGGAGTAAATCTCCAAGAGGAAGCTGTTAATCACGCTCTTGATAACGAGTCTTTGATTGCGGTATTTCCGACAGGAGGAGGAAAATCGTTAACATTCCAATTGCCAGCATTAATGGCAGGTGAAAATATTGGTGGTTTAACAGTAGTAATTTCTCCCTTGCAATCTTTAATGAAGGATCAAGTTGATAACTTACATAAAAAAGGAATCATTAAGGCTGACTTTATTAATGGATTATTAAATTCAATTGAAAAAAAAGATGTTATTGAAAGAGTTTTAGATGGCTCAGTTAGTCTTCTTTATTTATCTCCTGAATCGTTAAGAAGTAGAACTGTTAAAAACTTATTACTTAAAAGGCAAATTGTCAGATTCGTAATTGATGAAGCACATTGTTTTTCTTCTTGGGGTCATGACTTTAGAGTTGATTATTTATATATTGCCGATTTTATTAAACTTTTATGTGCCGAAAAAGGATTAAAAAAACCTTTCCCTGTTTCCTGTTTTACAGCGACAGCAAAGCATGATGTAATAGAAGATATTAAAAATTATTTTAAAGAAAAGTTAGATTTAGAAATGGAAGTTTTTAAAACTACTAAAGGTCGAACAAACTTAGATTATCAAGTTATTAAAGTTGATGATGATGAAAATAGATATATCAAACTAAGAACGATTTTAGAAACAACTAAAAAACCAACAATAATTTACGCTTCAAGAATTAAAACAGTTAATACTCTTCATAAAAATCTTTTAAGAGATAATTTTAAAGTTTCTAAATTTCATGGCAAAATGGAATCTGATGAAAAAATCAAAAATCAAAATCAATTTATGGCTAATGAATCTGACATTATCGTCGCCACTAGTGCTTTTGGGATGGGTGTTGATAAAGAGGATGTTGGTGTTATTATTCACTATCATATTTCTAGTTCATTAGAAGATTATTTCCAAGAATCAGGAAGAGCGGGAAGAGATTTTTTAAAACGAGCAAATTGTTATATTTTATATAATATCGATGATTTAGATAATCATTTTAATTTATTAAATTATTCAAAAGTATCAATTA
>DUQU01000043.1 GCA_012837645.1 Acholeplasmataceae bacterium
AACGAATGATGGCGAGCGATTATTTGAATGGTCAAAAAAGTTTTATTAAAGGAGGAAAAATTAATGAAACTGTTATATTCTCGAGATGAAATGGTGCGATTAGCGGTTGAAGCCCTTAAATCGCGTGGTGTAGAGGTTGATGATATTGCTGAGATCGCTTATAATCAACAAGCTAAATACACTAAAAATATTGGATTTGACACTTGCCGAGACTCGGTTATTAAAGTTTTATCATTAAGAGATATCTTTCATCATGTTTTATTAGCTGTTCAGTTAGACAAAATGGCAGAGAAAAAAATGTTTGAAGGACCAATTCAAGATATTATTGAGCAAGATTTAGGACTCTTTGGAGTCGATGAAGTGTTAGGATTAGATGTTGCTCGGTTGTATGGAGTTATTGGAATGACTAATTTTGGCGATATTGATGTTAATAAGCCAGGAATAGTTAAACATTTAAATGATGAAGGAAAAAAAGAAGGAATTGTTCATACTTTTTTAGATGATATTGTTGGAGCGATAGCGGCTGCGGCATCGACACGTGTTGCTCAAGTTATTAATGAAGAATTAGCACAACAACTGCCGCATGAAAAAATTAGTTTATTTGATGAGTAATTTATGGGTTTAAAAGAAAGAGGCAAAGTAAAAAAGTATATTATCAATCTTTTTAATCGCTTTTTTGGTTTTGAAAAAGACATCGATATTACGAGTGAAGTGAAAGTTTTACACCGCCGCAATGTGGTTTTAAAAAACATCACTTTTATTTCTAACTTATTTTACACTTTAATTTTGTTTGTCTTAGCAGTGATTACTAACGAAACAAGAGATTGGCTTTTTACTGCTCTTTTTTTCCCATTAACTTTTTTTATTAATATTATTATTAAACGTTTAATTTTTAAAGATCGACATGATATGACTAAACAGTCCGTTGCGATGTATGTGATGGCTGTTTATATTTTTGTGTCGACGATTTTATTTTATGCAAGATTTTATGATACAAAGTTAGAGATGGCGGCTTATGTTCTTATTTATTATGCGGTTGTCGTAGTTAGTTTATATCAATCGAAAGGGTTGACACTTTGGAGTTCAATTGGAATGTTAATCGTTTTAACAATTATTCATTTTACTTTAACTTATAGCATTACGACGGAGTTTCAAGGAATGGGAGTAGGCGAGTTTTTAAAAGCATTTGTAAAACACCAATCATTTGGTGATGTTTTATTAAGGACGCTAGTATTCGTTATTTTTACTATTGTTGTTTATAGTAGTGTTTCCATTGGCGAATATATGCAAGAAGAAAGAAGAAGAGAACTATTAAAAAGAAATGAGATTCAAGCCGATTTTACGGAAACTGTCAGCGAACTATTTCAAATAATTTTAGCCATGAAAAGTGATTATTTAGATTATCAAAACAGTTACTTAATAGCGGAGATGAGCGATAAATTAGCCCTTTATAGCGGTTTAGATAAAAACGCAAAAGAGGAGTTAAAATGTTATGTTAATGTGCACTTAAAAATAGCAGAAATTGAACCTCTAATAAGTGTTGAAGGTGTTAGTGAAATGAATTTTGAATTGTTAAAAGAAAAGACTTTTTTAGGTAAAGAAATAGCGAGAAGAATTCAAGTTACACAAAAAAGCGACACTATTATTAGAAATGCTATCGATGGTGTTATTAACGAGGATTTTATTAAAGAGGCTAATAAAATTCAAGTTGATTTAATTGGGCAAATTATATTAATGGCAGAATTATATATTGGAATGCGCTCCTTTAAATCTTATAAACGGCCCTATACTCACGCTTTGACAGTTAACTTATTTAAAAAATATTTTAAGGATTTTTTTTCAGAAACACTTTTTACCCGCTTTTTGCAATTTCAAGAAGAGTTCAATCAAATTTATTTAAATTCTTAAATAATTGGTAATTATTATTGTTTGTGATAAAATCATAACGGAATCATTAAGAGCTACTGAGGTTTGTCGCTGTTGAAGTAGCAGCAACCTACTCTTTTAAAAAGTAAGGTGCTTAAGACTAGGGGGTAACCTAACAATGAGGATAATGATTCTTCTGTTGGGAAGAATTTTTTTATGAAAGAGGGAAATATGGAAAAAAGATTAGTGACTGCTGAATCAGTTTTAATGGGGCATCCGGATAAAGTGGCGGATCGAATTTCTGATGCAATTTTAGATGAAATATTAAGAAAAGATAAAGAAGCGAGAGTGGCGATAGAAACTTTAGTTACTACTGGCCTTGTTTTCGTTAGTGGTGAAGTTGATACTGAAGCTTATTGTGATATTGAAAAAGTGGTAAGAGATACTGTTGAGGAAATTGGCTATACGAGAGGAAAATTCGGTTTTGATGCGGAAAACTTAGCTGTTATTTTAAGTATTCACAGTCAATCTCCAGATATTAAAAGAGGAGTGGTTAAAAAAGACGGCTCTATCGGAGCTGGAGATCAAGGTGTGATGTTTGGCTACGCTTGTGATGAAACTGAAAATTTGATGCCTTTAGCATTAGAGTTAGCGCAGCAATTAGCGAGAAGGATAGACTATTTAAGAAATACTAAAAAACTAACTTATTTAAGACCAGATGGTAAAGTTCAAGTTACTTTAGAATATGATAAAAAAGGAAAACCATTAAGAGCAGAAGGAATTGTTGTTTCTGTTCAACATCGTGAGATGGATTTAAAAGTTCTTAAAAAAGCAATTAAAGAAGAAGTAATTGAAAAAGTAATTCCAAGTTATTTAATCGATCAAAAGACAAAAATATTTATTAATCCGACGGGAAGATTTGTAGTAGGAGGACCAAAAGCAGATACAGGCTTAACGGGTCGAAAAATAATAGTCGATACTTATGGTGGCTTTGCTCATCACGGTGGGGGGGCGTTTTCTGGTAAAGATCCTTCTAAGGTTGACCGAAGCGCTAGCTATATGGCACGCTATTTGGCTAAAAACATTGTTAAAAGTAAACTAGCAAAAAAATGTGAAGTGGAACTCGCTTATATTATCGGTGAGGAAGAACCGATTGGGGTAAATATTAATACCTTTAATACGGCATTAGTAGCCGAAGAACTAATTATTAAAACAATTAAAAAACACTTTAGTTTGACACCTAAAAGCATTATTGAGAGATTTAATTTAAGAACTCCAATTTATGAAAAAACTAGTTTTTATGGCCATATGGGAAGAGAAGATTTAAAGGTTGGTTGGGAAGAAGTAGATAGTGTCACTATTTTTGAAAAATTATTAAAAAGTAATTAAGGAGAAGAAAATAATGAGTGCCGGTCAAATTGTCTTATTAATTATTGCAATAGTTTTATTTTTAATTATTATTAGCGCTATTTGGTGTTTATTGGTAATAAGAATGTTTAACAATTTAATCGAAGAAATTAAAAAGGATGAAATGAGTTTGAATAGTTCCTTAATTAAGTATTACCAAGTCGTTAGTAAAAATTTAGAAGAGCTCCAAGGCGATGGTGTTTTGAAGAATGAAGATTTTAAAGCATTAAAAGCGCTTAAAAGTCCGACTACTTTAAAGGAGTTTTCTGATAAACAAGACTTTTTTGATCAGCTTTATCGACTTCTAATAAAAATAAATGAGGTTTTAAAAACCGATTCAAAACTACTTGAAAATGAGACTTATCTAAGTTATTTAAAAGCAACAACGACTAGTTTAGAAGATCTTCACGCTAAAAGAAGGGTCTATAATGCTAATGTTGCTTATTTTAATCAAAAAAGAATAACCTTTCCCGCTAAATTTGTTGCTAGTTTAAAAAAAATAGTGAGTTTCCCTTTTTTTGAAACTGAAAGATAAAATTGTTTGCTGCGGTTTTATTTTCTCTTAAAAATATGATAGAATATTATGAATATAAATAGTAAAAGAAGAGTGATTTAATGTTTAAAAGATTATTTGATAGTGGCTATAAAGAATTTAAGCGTTCCAAACCGATCGCTGATAAAATTGATGCCTTAAAAGACGAAATGAGAGCTTTGTCTGATGAAGAATTAAAGGCGAAAACTGCCGTATTTAAAAAAAGAATAGAAGATGGAGAAACTTTAGACGATCTTTTAATAGAGGCTTATGCGGTAGTGAGAGAAGCTTCGGTAAGAGTTACCGGTCTTTATCCTTATTATGTCCAGTTAATTGGTGCGATTATTATTCATGGAGGTAATATCGCTGAGATGAAAACGGGAGAAGGAAAAACTTTGACTGCAGTGATGCCGGCCTATTTAAATGCTTTAAATGGTGAAGGTGTTCATATCGTTACTGTTAATGAATATTTAGCAAGAAGAGAGGCAGAAGGAGAAATTGGTGATATTTACCGTTTTTTAGGTTTGACAGTCGGTTTAAATATTAGGGGATTAACAGCTCAAGAAAAAAAAGCAGCTTATGCTTGTGATATTTTGTATTCAACTAACTCAGAATTAGGTTTCGATTATTTGCGTGATCATATGGTGTTATATCAAGAGGATATTACCCAAAAAAGAGGTTTAAACTTCGCTATTATTGATGAAGTTGACTCGATCTTAATTGATGAAGCGAGAACGCCTTTGATTATTTCTGGTGGTGCAAAACAAAACTTAAATTTATATCAATCAGCGGACCGTTTCGCTAAATCATTAAGAGATGAAGATTATTTTATCGATATTGAATCAAAAACAATCGAACTTTCCGAACAAGGAATTAGTAAAGCCGAACAAATCTTTTCTTTAGAAAACTTATATGATATTAAAAATGTTAGTTTAGTCCATCACATTAACAACGCTCTAAGAGCCAATTATATAATGGACAAAGATAAAGATTATATGGTTCGTGATAATGCTGTCTTAATTATCGACCAGTTTACGGGAAGAGTATTACCGGGAAGACAATTTTCAGAAGGCCTACATCAAGCCTTAGAGGCGAAAGAAAGAGTAGCGATTAAAAAAGAAACTATTACTGTCGCGACAATTACTTATCAAAACTTCTTTAGAATGTATAAAAAACTCTCAGGGATGACTGGTACAGCGAAGACCGAAGAAGAGGAGTTCCGCGATATTTATAATATGTATGTCGTAGAAATCCCAACAAACAAGCCAGTAGTAAGAGAAGACGCTCCTGATTTTTTATTCGCGACATTGGAAGAAAAATACGCTTCTTTAATAAAAGATGTCGAAGAAAGACATCAAAAAGGGCAACCAATCCTATTAGGTACGATCGCTGTAGAAACTAGTGAATATTTATCATTGTTATTAAAAAGAAAGGGAATTCCTCATGATGTTTTAAATGCTAAACAACATGAAAGAGAAGCCGATATCATTTTAAATGCTGGTAAAAAAGGCGCTGTCACTATCGCAACTAATATGGCAGGAAGAGGAACCGATATTAAACTTGGTGAAGGCGTTGTTGAATTAGGTGGTTTAGCCGTTATTGGTAGTGAGCGTCATGAATCTAGAAGAATTGATAATCAGTTAAGGGGTCGTTCTGGAAGACAAGGAGATCCAGGATTTTCACGCTTTTATTTATCTGCAGAGGATGAACTTTTGATGCGTTTTGGTGGTGAGTCTTTTAAAGCAAGAATCCAAATGATTCAAAACTTATCTCAAGATAAAAAGAATCCCAATTCAGAACCAATGCCTTTAGAATCGAGAATGTTTACAAGATTTGTTAAAGGAGCCCAAAAAAGAATTGAGGGACAAAACTATGATATTCGTAAAAGCGTTTTAAGATATGACGATGTTATTAGAAAACAAAGAGAAGTTATTTATCAAGAAAGAACTAACGTTATTACTAATGAAGATATTGAACCTTATGTAAGAAAAACAGTTGAAAACTATGTTACTCAAGTTTACAATAGTGAGGGAGAAGATATATATACCAAGTTTGATGGCCATATTTTACCTAAAAATAGTTTAAATAAAGAAGAAAAATATCATTTAAAAGATATTTTGGACCTTGCTCTTTATGAACTAGATCGTAAAAAAGAGTTAGTTCCTGAAGAAATCTTCAAAGAGTTTTTAAAAGTGATAACTTTAAGAGTAATCGATACTCATTGGATGAGACATATCGACCAAATGGATGAGTTAAGACAAAATGTGAGACTACAATCCTATGCTCAATCAAATCCGCTGCAAGTATATCAAGAAGAAGGTTTTAGACTTTATAATGATATGACTAATGCTATTTCCAAGGATATTACAACTTATGCAATTAGAGCTCAGATAAGAGTTAATACAGAAAGAGAAGAAGTTGTTAAAAACACTCGCACCAATGAGGGTGGGGAAACAAGACGGCGCAGACCAAAAGTTAAAAAGAATAAATATCAACGCGGCATGCCAAGATGGGGAAGATAAAAAAAGAGACCTATTAATGATATGATACCTCCAAAGTAGACAAGTATCTGTTCATAAAAAGGTCTTTTTTTAAAACATCATATAAAGTAATTTTGTCTTTATTTTAAAACTTTCATTAAATGGATGACTTCATCGAGGTCTTTTTTAATAAGTTTTAAAGAGTTTTCCCAAAATTCCTTTTTAGTAATGTCAATATTCATTGCTAGTGCTACCTCTTCAACGCTTGCTTTGGTAGTTAGCGCTAGTAAGTTATCATAGTTATTAAGGAAAGCTTTTTTATCTTTTAAATAAAGAGCATATAAACCTTTTCCAAATAGCAATCCAAAAGCATAAGGGAAGTTATAGAAGTTTAAACCACTACTATAATAATGACCTTTATTTAACCACATATAAGGATGTAAAATGTTTTCATCCAAGCCGTCTAAATAAGCTTCTTTTTGAGCTTTAATCATTAATTCTTTCATAGTTGCATTACTAATAGGACCCTCTGCTAAAGCGAGAATATCAGTTTCAAAAAGATAGCGCGATAAAATATCAATGATTACTTGAGTATCGCCTTGGATAGCGATTTCTAAAACAGACAATCTTTCATTATCGTCGCTTATTTCGCTTAATAAATGGTTAGTAACGATGGTTTCGCAAAAGATTGACGCTGTTTCCGCCAAAGGCATTGGATAACTCCAATTTAAAGCACTATTTTCACTAATTATTTCACCATGATAACCGTGCCCTAATTCATGCGCTAAAGTAGCGATATCAGAAAGTGAACCTGTAAAGTTAGTTAAAATACGGCTTTCTTTTATTTGCGGTTGATTGCTGCAAAAAGCACCGCCGCTTTTACCTTTTTTAGGGAAGGGGTCGATCCAATTATTTTGGAAAGCTTTCTTAGCGAAGTTTGCTAATTTTGGACTATAACTATCAAAAGAAGCAATGATTATTTCTTGAGCTTCTAAGTAACTATATTCTTTAGTTAAAGAACCTATTGGAGCGAATAGTTCGTAAAAAGGTAAACCGTTTTGATAACCTAAATATTGTGCTTTTGCTTTTAAATAATCTCTAAAATAAACTCTATAATCCATCATTGTTGCTAACATCGCCTCAAGAGTTTCCTTTTTTAAGTTAGAACGGATTAAAGTTTGTTCTAAAACACTATCATAACCACGGAGCTCATTCATAATGTTAACTTCTCTTTTAATGTTAGAAAGAGCAATCGCGACCACTTCTTCAACACTTTCATAAGCCTTAAGCTCGGCATCATAAGCTGCTTTTCTTACCTTTTTACTAGCATCATATGCTAAGTTGCGAACCTCCGGCAATGTGACTGTTTTTCCTTGATAATTAACATCTAATTTAGCGGTTAAAAGCGTTTGAATTCGGCTCCACGAAACCGAGGATAATTCTCTTAACTTACTATATAAAATCTCTTCTTGTTCCGATAATAAGTATTGCGCGCTTTCCTTAATTTTTGTTAAATGAAAGAAATTATCAGCAATCTCAGGATGGGATTTAAATGGTTCTAAATCGATGTCCTTTAAAAACCGCGTCATTAAAACATTAGTTTTAGTAGTCTTATTAAGTAAATTAGTTAACTTGGCTAAGTTTATAATGGCAGTTTGATTGGAAACATCTGTCGCTCTTGTAAGACTATTAAAAGAGAATAAACTTCGCGATATTTTAGTAAGTTCTTGTTTTAAAGCGAGGTATTTTAAAATAACAGTTAATTCCTTTTCCGTTTCAATTAAGTTGGGGAGTTGGTTATAATTTTCAATTATTTTAGTTAGTTTTTCAAAATCTTTTTGATATTTAGGATCATCAAAACTTAAATATAATGTATCTAAATTCCAGTTCATAATAGTAATCTCCTTTTTTATATTTATAATAAACTTGCAGCGTCAAAATCTAAATAGAGTGTAACATTTGGATGGTCTTGTAAAATTGTTGCGGGCCATTCTTCACTTTTAAGCCCTTTAACAAGTTGATAAATTGCCGCGGCTTTGTTTTTACCATTAGCCATCAAAATTATTTCTTTTGCCATCATTATATCTTTTAAACCCATTGAAATAGCTTCAGTTGGAACATCGCTTAGCTTAGAGAAAAAGCGAGCGTTATCGTTTCTTGTTTCTGAGGCTAGTTTGACAATGTTTGTAGTGGAGTTAAAAGCTGTACCGGGTTCATTAAAACCAATGTGGCCATTACTTCCAATCCCTAATAATTGGAGATCAAGAGGATTTTCTTTTAAAAGGGTGGGATAGTTTAAATAATTGTTTTCTAAAGGAAAATGGGTGTTTTCTAAATTAATATTAAGATGATCAAAGAGTTGTTTATTCATGTAAGTATGATAACTTTGTTGATGATCTAAAGGTAGGTTAAGATACTCATCTAAGTTAAAAGTTTTAACTTGGCTGTAATCGGTATTATTGCTTTGATAATCATTTACTAAATTTTGGTAAACGCCTAGTGGTGTTGAACCAGTTGCTAATCCTAAATTGGCATTGGGCTTGCTCTTGACAAGATCAATAATTTTTTTACTGACTAATTGATCTAAAATCGTTTTTTCGTTAATAATTACTTTCATAATGTTTTTCCTCGCTTTCGTAATGACACATTAAATAATAATTGATTTAAAACAATTATAGCGCTTTTGTTAGTTTTTCGCAATCTAGCCAAAAAGATAATTATTATTAAATAATTAGTTTCTCAGATGATAATCCTTTTGTGATATAATTACTAAGAGAGGTTGAAGATGGATAAATACGAATTAAATAAATATTTACAGTTATTTAAAAAGACTATTATAAATTTAAAAACATCACTCAATTTTGAGGTTTTAAAGCAGGAAGTTGAGGGCTTATTAAAACAACAATGGCAGGAAAACTTTTGGGATAATGTTGAAGAAGCTCAAAAAATTATTAATGAAACTCAAGATAAAAAAGAGAAGGTTGACAAAATAATTGAGTTTGAAAAAAGCTTAAATTCATTGCAGGAATTAGCGGATAGTTTAAAAGATGAAGAACTAAGGCTTTTGGCTGATGATGTGTTAAGTTTAGATAAAGAACTAAAATCTTTTATGGTTATAACGCTTTATAATGGCCCTTATGATAAAAATAATTGTTTTTTAGAAATTCACCCTGGGGCGGGAGGAACTGAGTCTCAAGACTGGGGCGCGATGCTTTATAGAATGTATTTAAGGTATGCTAGTAAAATGAAATATCAAGTTGAGGTTATTGATTATCAAGCTGGTGATGAAGCGGGAATCAAAAGCGTCGCTTTAAAAATTAAAGGCAAATATGCTTATGGCAATTTAAAAGGTGAAATGGGTGTACACCGCTTAGTGCGAATTTCTCCTTTTGATAGTAATAAAAGAAGACACACTAGTTTTGCTAGTGTTGAGGTGCTTCCTGAAATAAAAGAAGCGGTCAACCTTAATATTAATGAAGAAGAGTTAAAAATTGATGTTTATCGTTCAGGTGGTGCGGGAGGGCAATCAGTAAACACGACTGATAGCGCTGTGAGAGTAACTCATTTGCCGAGTGGCCTGGTTGTTACATGTCAAAATGAAAGAAGTCAACTGAAAAACAAAGAAACGGCCTTAAGCATTCTTAAAAATAAGCTTTTACAATTACAATTAAAAGAGCAACAAGAAAAGCTAGATAAATTAAAGGGTGACCAAAAAGAAATCGCTTGGGGTTCTCAAATTAGAAGTTATGTCTTCCATCCTTATCAAATGGTTAAAGACCATCGCACTAATGAAGAAACAAGTCAAGTTGAAGCGGTGATGGATGGAGAATTAGAAATATTTATTAATAGTTATTTGCGAGGTAATTATGGAAGTAGTTAAAACAAGAAAAGAACATCTAACAGAAACATTTCAAATTGTCTTAGGCATTATCATCATGAATTGCGGCTTTTATTTTTTCTTTTTACCGCAAAACTTAATTATTGGTGGGGTTACTGGAATTACAGTCTTACTAGAAAAAATAACATTCTTATCAAAGTTGCCATTTTTTTACACAATAACGATCACATTTTTAAATGGGATATTTTTAGTAATTGGGTTTATCTTTTTAGGAAAAGACTTTTTTATTAAAACTATTTTTGGTTCTTTGCTTGTTCCTTTTGTCTTTTTCATTTTAGAACTTACAAAAGTTGATCCTTTTATTATCATTAATGAATTGTCAGAGCCATTACAACTTTTATTAACTGCAGTTTTAGGAAGTGTTATTATCGGCTTTGGTTTGGGTCTTGTTTTTAGGAATAGCGGCTCTACTGGTGGAATTGATATTGTTCAAATCATTATAAATAGGAAATACCATCAAAGCTTTATTTTTGGATTTTTAATGACGGATGGTATTATTGTTTTATTAGGTTTATTTATTTACCGTAATGTCGAACTCTTTTTATTTTCCATTGGAGCGGTAATATTATCAGCTCTAATTGTGGAGTGGCTCGCTATTAAAGGAAGAAATTCTCATGCCTTATTTATTATTACGGAAAAGGCTGATGAGCTTAAAAAGGCTATTTTTGAAGTAATCGATCGCGGTGCGACGATTATTGATGCTAAAGGTGGTTACTCTGATTTAGATAAAAAGTTAGTCATTTGTGTTATTTACACACGGCAACTTAATTTAGCAAGGCATGTAATCGATCAAATCGATAAAGAAGCGTTTACATTTGTAACACATACAAGGGAGGTTGTTGGATATGGTTTTACGCGCAATTAAAAAGGTAGGGATATTTTTATTATCATTTTTATTGATTTTTAGTTTGACTAGTTGTGATTTGGATTCCTTTTTTTCTGACGTGGAATTAAATGTTTCTAGTAATGGTGAAGTCAATTCTTTATATTTTCTTTTAGAGCAGTTTTATTATGAGAAACTACCTTTAAATTTAACAAAAATTGATGAAGTAGAGGAATTGTTTAAATATACAGATCCCTATACTTATTTATATAAAAAAGATACAAGAAGTATTGAAATGGGTGATGAGTACGTAGGCTTGGGTTTAACGATTGCCGATCATCCTTTAGGCCTTTTAGTAACGGATATTAATATTAATACCGATATTGATGAAGTTATTTATGTTGGCGATATTATTTTAAAAGTAAATGGTGAAACTTTAAATGATCATCAATTTGAAGATAAAACTTTATTTTTAAAAGGAGAAGAAGGAGAAGTAAAAGAAATGGTAGTAAGACGGATGAACGATGAACTTACAATTGAGCGTCCATTAGCTACTATTCCTTACAATAGTATTAGTTATCAAGTAATTGAAGACACTATTGGTTATATTATTATTGAGCGTTTTAGTTTAGATACTAGTGAAAAGTTTTTAGAAGCTTTAGAGGCTTTAGAAGCTGAAGACATTACTAGTTTAATCATCGATGTTAGAAATAATGGTGGTGGTTATTTAACTGCGGTAACGGAAATTTTAGAAAACTTTATCGTTGATGATGAGCCTTATTTATATATTTATGATGTTAAAAGTGGTGAAGAAGAACCTTATTATTCTCCTTTAGAAGAAGCCAAACCTTATCAAATCGTCACTTTAGTTAACAATAATAGTGCGAGCGCTTCTGAAGTGTTGGCGGGAACTCTTAAAAAGTATGGTTATCCTGTTTATGGTGAAAAAACTTATGGAAAAGATGTTTTCCAAGTCGGAATTCCTTTAGGAGAAGTTTTTCCTAAAATGTTTAATGATGATGATATTTTAAACGTTACTGCAGGTTATTGGCTATTAAAGGATAAAACGCGAGTTACTGGCGGGTTATATCCAACTATCACCCAAATGCAAACAGGGGTTTTAAGCCTTACTTATCCTGCTTTACTTCAAAATCAAGTTGAAGATAATACTTTTAGTGAAGTTGTTTATAAAAAAGGTGATGCCCACCAAATAATTAAAACATACCAATATTTATTAAATGCTCTTACTCCTTTTTATTATCAGCCAGGCTATTTTGATGCGGCGATGGCAACGGCAGTATTAAATTTTCAACAATTAAATGATTTAGAACCGACAGGTATACTAGACGGTGAGACTCAAATTTTATTAATTGATTATTACCGAACTTTAATTAAAGACAACAAGAATGACCATCAATTAGCTAGTTTAATTAACTATTTAAGCAGCGATGATAATTAAAAAAATCACCAAAGAAAAGAATAATTATCAAGTAGTTTTTGAAAAGGAAACGCTAGTATTAAAGGCGGCAATTATTGTCCGTTTTGGTTTGCATCAAGGAATGGAAATCTCTCATAGTTTAAAAAGAGAAATTATTAAAGCAAATGAAAAAGAAATAATAAGCTCTCAAGCCTTAAAATATTTAGCAAAAGCAAGAACGATTAACGAATTTAAAGAATATTTAAAATCTTTAAATTCTCCACCTGAGTTTAGTGCGGAATTGGTGGCTGATTTTGTTAAAAAAGGTTATTTAAACGACCGTTTATATGCGGAAAATATTTTAAATAGATATCAAAAGAAATATGCTAAAAAGAGAATAGAAGCACTGCTAGTAGAAAAGGGAATAAGTCTCGAAATTATCGAGGAACTTTTAGGAAATTATCAAAATAAGTATTTACAAGAACACTTAGAAAAAGTTGTTAATAATACTCAAAAGTCAAATCTTAATAAAACAAAAGCAGCTGTTTTAAGAAAGATGATAAATTTAGGTTATCAATTAAAAGAAGTCGAAACGGCTTTGCTTGGTGTTACTTTAAAAACTAAAAAAGAAGCAGAGACTATTAATAAAGAGTTTCAAAAAATAGTTCGAAAACACCAAAAAAACTTAACAAAAGAACAATTGAATGAGCGCATAAAAGAAACGCTATATCGAAAGGGATATCAAAAAGCAGCAATTGAAAAGTTAATAAATGAGAGGGAAAATAATGAGGATTAGTAAAGAAGATACTTATTTTTTTAATGAAGGAAAATTATACGATGCTAAAAGGATTTTTGGTTCTTTCTTAAATAAAGATAAAAATGGTAAGATTGTTTCTACTCGTTTTACAGTATACGCTCCTAATGCAAGTAAAGTAAGCGTAGTTGGTGATTTTAACAATTGGGATTTAAATAGTAATGTGATGGAAAAAATTGACGCGATGGGAATATATAGTATTAATATTCCTCTTAATTTAGAATGGCATCGCTACAAGTATGCTCTTTATGCTAATGGAGAGACCTTTTATAAAGCTGATCCTTACGCGACTTATGCGGAGTTGCGTCCCGAGACAAGCTCAATCGTTTATGATATTGATGGTTATCAATGGAGCGATGAAAAGTATTTAAAAGGAAAAGAAAAACCCTATGATAAGCCTATCAGTATTTATGAAATTCATTTAGGTTCTTGGCGGAGAAAATATGGAGCCTTTTTTAAATATAATGAAATTGTTGACGAACTTATTAAACATCTTCTCGAACAAAACTTTACTCATGTTGAGTTAATGCCAATTTATGAACATCCCTTAGATGATTCTTGGGGCTATCAAGGGACTGGTTATTACGCTGCAACCTCAAGATTTGGTTCTCCAAAAGATTTAATGTATTTAATCGATCGCCTTCATCAAGCTAATATTGGCGTTATTATCGATTGGGTTCCCGGCCATATTTGTAAAGATGCTCATGGTTTATATTTTTTTGATGGTTCCCCACTTTATGAATATGATTTAAAGTGGAAACGGGAGAATGAAGTATGGGGAACAGCAAACTTAGATTTAGGAAAAGGTCCAACCCGTTCATTTTTATATTCCAACGCCCTTTTTTGGATGGAGTATTTTCACGTTGATGGTTTTAGAATCGACGCTGTTAGTAATTTAATTTATTATTTAGGTGATAAAAAAAATGGTGTTAATGAAAAAGCAATCTCCTTTTTACAACAATTAGCAACTTTACTTTTCAAAAAGGATAATAACTTATTATTGATGGCTGAAGATTCTACCAATTATCCGCTAGTGACGAAGCCAGTGGAAATGGGTGGGCTCGGTTTTAATTATAAATGGAATATGGGATTTATGAATGATGTTTTAAGTTATTTTAAAAGAGATCCCATTTACAGGAAATGGCATCATCATGAGTTAACATTTGTTTTTTCTTATGCTTATACGGAAAACTTTTTATTACCATTTTCGCATGACGAAGTTGTTCACGGAAAAGGTACTTTATTAACACGAATGCCAGGTGATTATTGGCAGAAGTTTGCTAATTTTAGAGTTTTAATTGGTCTTTGGATTACCCATCCGGGTAAAAAATTACTTTTTATGGGTCAAGAATTCGCTCATTTTTCGGAATGGGATAATAACCGCGCTCTTGATTGGCATTTATTTAATTATCCAGCACATGAAAGTGCTAATTTGTTTGTAAGAGAAATGTTAGCGTTATATAAAAGAGAAACTGCCCTTTATCAAAAAGACCATCAAAATACTGGTTTTAAGTGGATTGACGCTAACAATGTTAACCAGTCTCTTTATAGTTACTTGCGTTACGATAATAATGATAATTTTTTAGTAATTATCTTAAATATGACTCCTAGTGTTTATGATAGTTTTCAGTTAGGCGTTCCTAAAAGTGGGATTTATGAGGAAATAATTAATAGCGATTATCAAAAGTTTGGTGGTTCAAACCTTTATAATGGTCTTCCTTTACAATCAAAAAGAGGTGAGAGACACGGTTTTCTTAATTATCTTGAATTAATTATCGCGCCACTTTCAGTGACGATTTTAAAATTAAAAAAATAACCGGAAACCCTTACCGGATAATTAGCGCATTAAATTTACTAATGTTATGATATAATCTATCCGGGAATATGAATAATTTAGGAGTAGAAATGATGAATGTTTTTAAAGATAAAGAAACTTTTATTAAGTATTTTAAATATGAAGTAGAAAGGCGTTATGCAATCGCCTTTGATAAATCAAATAGTTACCAACAATTTATCGCTTTAGGAGCCCTTTTAAAAGAGCACATTAGTAGTGATTGGATTAATTCAAAACAAAAAGAACGAGAAATGCGTCAAGTTTATTATTTTTCGATGGAGTTTTTAATGGGAAGAATGATTACTAATAACTTGATGAGCGCTGGCGTTTATAATCTTGTTTCTGAAGCTTTTGAAGAACTTGATTTAGATTTAAATGAGATTGAACATCAAGAGTCTGATGCGGGGTTAGGAAATGGCGGTTTGGGAAGACTAGCGGCTTGTTTTATGGATTCAAGTGCTTCGTTAGGATATCCAGTTCATGGTAATTGTTTGCGTTATCGTTATGGTTTTTTTAAACAAAAAATTGAAGATGGTTATCAAGTAGAATATCCTGATCATTGGCTCAAAGACATTCATGTTTGGGAAATAAGACAAGCAGAAGAAGCTGTTGAAATTCCTTTTTATGGTCATATTGAAATAACTAGCGAAAACGGCAAATTAAAAGTTACTCATCAAGATGCTGAATATGTTAAGGCAGTTCCTTATGATGTTCCTATTATCGGTTATCAAAATGGTATTGTTAATACATTGAGATTATGGAATACTGAAGCTTCCGATATTTATCATAATTTTGGTGGTACTTTTGAGTATCATAAAAGGTTAAGACAAATCTCAGAAATGTTATATCCGAATGATGATACCGATGAAGGCAAGATTTTAAGAATCAAACAACAATATCTTTTTTCTGCAGCTGGCGTTAATAGTATTGTAAGAAGACATAAAAACATCCATGGGACGATAACTAATCTTCATCATTATGTTGTTTTTCATATTAATGATACTCATCCTACTTTAATTATTCCTGAGTTAATGCGGATTTTAATCGATGAAGAAAACTTAGAATGGGATCAAGCTTGGGAAATTACTAAAAATAGTGTCGCTTTTACTAATCATACTATTTTACAAGAAGCTTTAGAAAAATGGCCCTTAAGATTATTTCAACCGCTGTTACCGCGAATTTATACAATTTTAGAAGAAATTAATCGTCGTTTTGTAATTGCAGTAAAAGAAAGATTTGGAGAAAATAGTAAAGAGGTTTCGGAAATGGCTATTATTAAAGATGGTGTAATCCAAATGGCTCATTTAGCAATTGTTGGTTCGTTTAGTGTTAATGGGGTTGCGAAATTACATACAAGTATTTTAAAAGCGATTACCTTTCATAACTTTGATAAAATGACTCCAGAAAAGATTAACAATAAAACCAATGGTATTACTCATAGAAGATGGCTTTTGCAAGCTAATCCTCACCTTGTTGAGTTGCTTAAAAAAACGATTGGCGATCAGTTTATTAGTAATCCAGCTACTTTAGAAAAATTATTACCGTTTGCTAATGATGAAAATTTTAAAAAAGAATATTATCAAGTAAAACAAGCTAATAAAAAGAAATTAGCTGCGCTTATTGAAAAACAAATTAAAGTTAAATTAGATCCAAATTCCATTTTTGATATTCAAGTAAAAAGATTACATGAATATAAAAGGCAACTATTAAACGCACTTCATATTATTTACCTTTATTATGAATTAAAGGAAAATGAAGAGTTGCGTGCTACCTTTCATCCTCAAAGCTTTATTTTCGGTGCTAAAAGTGCTCCAACTTATTATTTTGCTAAAAAGATAATAAAATTAATTAATGCTATTCAAGAAAAAGTTAATAATGATGAGCTCGTTTCTCAATACCTTAAAGTCGCTTTCGTTGAAGATTATAATGTCACGTACGCGGAGTCGATTATGCCTTCTGCTGATATTAGCGAACAAATATCAACTGCTTCAAAAGAGGCATCAGGAACAGGCAATATGAAGTTTATGATGAATGGTGCCCTCACTTTAGGAACTTTAGATGGAGCTAACGTGGAAATAAATGAATTAGTTGGCGATGAGAATATGATGCTTTTTGGAATGAGAGCCGAAGAAGTTACCGCTTTAGAAAGCTTAGGGACTTACGAACCAATCTTAATTTATGACAATGATTTAAAAATTAAACGAGTCGTCGATAGTTTAACTAATAGCTTTTTTAGCAATGTCAGCAAAGAAGAATTTGAGGAAATTAGAGCGGCTTTATTAGTTAAAGATCAATACTTTGTATTAAAAGATTTTAATAGTTACCGAGATGCGCAAGCACAATTAAATAAACTTTATCAGAATAAAGATTTGTGGCTTCAAAAAGCAATTATTAATACAGCTAAATCGGGCTTCTTTTCTACCGATCGGACTATTAGCGATTATAACGAAGAGATTTGGAAATTAAAAGAAGTTAAGTAGCAAAAAATGTTTTTAAATAGTTGATAACACCATTATTATCATTATTATGGTTAGTAATGTTTTTAGTAGTCTTTTTTAATTCTTCACGGCCATTAATCATACAAACACCATGATTAGCGACTGCTAATAGCTCGAAATCATTTGCGCCATCACCAAAAGTGATGATCTTATTTTGAGGGTGATTTAAATGGTGAGCGATCGTTAAAAGAGCGTTGCCTTTATTAAAGTTATTTTGATAGACTTCAAATAAAGCAATATTGTCTTTTTCTCCCCAAAAACGGGCATTTAAAGTTTTGAAAGCAGCAAGATAGTTTTCAAACTCTTTCTTATAGTGAGAATCGATAGCTAACATGATTAAAACCGGTTCTAAGTAATTAGGATTATCTAAATCGCCTTTTATTACTTTAGTTGAGGGAGTAATATGAAAGAAGGGAAAAGAAAAATTCTCTGTTTGATAAGAGTAAAAGTAGTCACCGACATTATAAAATCCCATCACTAAAAACTCCTTGCAAAAACGGAAAATGGACTTTAAGTCTTGGTGAGCAATCGTCTTAACGAGGGTTTTAAAGTGTGGATCATTCATTTGATATATAGAACTACCGTTATCGCAAATAAGAGGCGTCGTTAAGTCGAGTTGTTGATAATAGTTTTGGCACGCTCTTAAAGGTCTTCCGGTTGCGAGAACGAGTTTATGGCCATCTCGCTGTAAAGCTTTTAAATAACTTTCACTTTCTTTATTAATTGTTTCTTTTGACGTTAATAATGTCCCATCTAAATCGATACCTATTAAATACTTTTTCATTTAATCACCTTAATCATTATCGCATAATTATTTTTTATTAACAAATATATTAAGATTAAAATTGCCTTTTTACATGGTATAATGATTAAAAAGGAGTGTTAAAATGCCAAATATTTTTGATTTTAAATATTTAATTTATTTTATAACAGGAGTTTTATTTGGCTTTTTATTTTTAGCACTAGTTTATTTATATAGTGCAATTATCGCCGTTAACCGTAAAAATAGAAAATTAAAATTGAACCCTCCCCATATTGATGAATTGGAAATTGGACTTTTGATTAAAGATGCCCAAGAGCAGTTTAAAAATAAATCAACCCGAAAAGAAGTCGGTTTAGCAACTCATTTAAAAACCATTTGTTTAGAATTAGCTAACGACATCGCTGATAAATATTATCCGACCAGTAAATATCCTTTATTAGAATTAACTGTAGAAGAGTCCTTAATGTTGACTCATTATATTGCCAATCGAGTGGAAGAGTTTTTAAGTGCGAAAATATTAGCTGTCATTAAAAGAAGGACGCTCGCTCAAATTAAGTTTTTATATGATACTAAAGTTAAAATTGGCGATATGAAGATTGTCAAAGCGGCTGAAGAAGCTAATGTTAAAAAGATTGGTAAAACTGTTTTAGGTGTTTTAAACGCTGTTAATCCTGCTTATTGGGTTAAAAGGATTACAGTTGATAAATTATACGATTTAATTATTGTGAG
Source organism: Acholeplasmataceae bacterium (assembly GCA_012837645.1). Classification (GTDB taxonomy): domain Bacteria; phylum Bacillota_I; class Bacilli_A; order Acholeplasmatales; family UBA5453; genus DUQU01. Next base: position 19,062 of record DUQU01000043.1, read on the forward strand.
GATATCTTTAGCGGTGATTGCGATTACCGGAGAAGAGACTTATAAAGTTTACTCAAAACGCGTTTTCGTGGAACCCAAGGATTTAGATCTGAACATCGACAGTATTTATGAGGAAATAAAAGGGGAGTTATAATGGGGCTATTTTTTAGAAATGTTAATGAAGACTTAAGACCAATAAAAGTTGATTTTAAAATACCGCAATTTCTTAAAATTGAAGGATTAAAGCAACCAACAAAAAGAAGTTATCGACCTACTGATTTCATTTCTCCTATTTTTGGTTTAGCTGTTAAAGATGAAGTAGTCGCGCCTTTTATTAATAAAGCAAGTGGTAGTATTGCTAAGCAATTCGATTTTTTAAGGACGAATCCAATGGAAGACCGTTCCACATATCAAGAATTTAAAGATGTCATTGTTAATTTGGAAAAAAGAAAAGAAGTGTTTGGGGAGCACGTTTATGTTTCTGACAGAAAATATCAAAAAGAAGATAAAAAAGCTCCAGAAATAACTATCCCTTTTAAAGGATGGCAAAAAAAGTCAAAATTCGATGAAGTAATTACTTCTACACAAGAAGATAAAAAGGTAGTTGTTAAAACCCCACTAGAAACAGTAACTGCGGTTGAAACAGCAGTTGTTGATAAACAAGAAAGAGAAATACCGATAATTAAAAAAGTTGACGAACCTCATCATGAAAGTGAATTAGAAGCGAGTTTAACGAAATTAGAACCGACATTTATTGAGAAAGAAGAAAGCACGTTAACCGAAGAAATAATAAAAAGGCAACCCGAAGTTAAAAAACCTAAAAAGGCGAGAAGGAAATACACTTTACCGCCTTATGAGATTTTTTCTACTAGTGAAAGTAAAACAGAAGAACTGCCAGAGTGGTTAACAAATCAAGCAGAACAAATTAATAGTACTTTATTGCATTTCAATGTTCCTGGCAAAGTCATCAATATTATTAAAGGTCCCACTGTTACGAGACATGAAATTGAACTGGAAAAAGGTATTAACGTAAGTAGAGTAAATACTATTAAAGAAAACTTAATGATGAGCCTAGCAGCGGAAACTATAAGAATTGAAGCCCCGATTCCTGGTAAGCATTATGTTGGAATTGAACTTCCAAATACTATTCCGGAAATAGTATTATTTGGTAACGTTGTTAATGATCCTTCTTTTAAAAATGATTTTAATAATCCTCTTAAAATTGCCTTGGGTGTTGATATTGATGGAAGAAACATTTTTGAAAACATTAAAAATATGCCGCACGGTTTAATTGCCGGTGCGACTAATAGCGGTAAATCGGTTTGTATTAATACTATTATCGCTAGTTTATTAATGAAAAATCATCCCGACGATTTGAAGTTTATTATGATCGATCCTAAAATGGTAGAATTGTCTCTATATAACGATTTACCGCATCTTTTAACTCCGGTAATTAACGACGCTAGAACAGCTGCGATCGCTCTTAATTGGGCCGTTGATGAAATGGAAAGAAGATATAAATTGTTTGCTGATAATAGAGCGAGAGATATTAAATCCTTTAATGAGAAAGTTAGCAGCGATGACAATTTAGAAAGCTTGCCTTGTATCGTTATTATTATTGATGAATTGGCTGATTTAATGATGGCTTCTTCTCAAGAGGTTGAAACTTCTATTCAAAGATTAACAGCGAAAGCAAGAGCGGCAGGAATTCATTTAATCGTGGCGACACAAAGACCGACAACAGACGTAGTTAAAGGAACTATAAAAGCAAATATTAATACAAGAATAGCTTTTAGAGTTTCTTCTTATGTTGATTCAATTACTATTTTAGATCAAGCTGGAGCGGAACAGTTGCTCGGTAAAGGTGATATGTTATTAAAGTCGGTTGACCGTCCGATGAGGCTACAAGGTGCTTATATTAAAGATAGTGAAATTGAAAAATTAACAGATTTTATTAAAGCTCAACTAGAACCAGAGTATTTATTTACTCATGATAAATTAAAAGAGCGAGAAACTTTGAAAAAAAGTCAAGAAAAAGATGAACTCTTTTTTGAAGTTGCAAAATTCGTTGTCGAACAAGATAGTTGTTCTATTAACTCCATTCAACAACAATTCAACCTTGGGTTTAATCGTGCTCAAAAAATAGTTGAAAGTTTAGAAAACGAAGAAATAGTTTCCGTTGGTGAAAAAAATAAAGCCCGAACAGTTTTAATTACAATGAGTGATTTGGAGCGTTTCAATGACTTATAAAGAAGCTTTAACTATTTATCAAACTAAAGATATCAGTGATGATGATCAAAAAGCAATAGTAAAAATATTAAAAAGGAAAATTAATTTAAAATTAATTGTTTCTTTGACAATCTCATTAGTTATTTTGTCAGTAGCTATCTTGTTTTTATTTTTAAAAGGAGGTCGTTTTTCCGGGCAAACTACTAAAATAATCTTTTTTACAGTCTTAATAACTACTGTTTTATTGACGATAGGTATTGGTGTTTATCATTTTTACCACCGTGAAAAATTATCTTATTATCAAAAAACCTTTAAATTTGTGGATCTATTTTTTTTCATATTAATAGTAATAAATGTTTTCTTTTTTTTGCAAACATTTATATTTAGGACCGCAAAAGTGGTGCATCGTTCGATGGAAGAGACTTTATATGATGGAGATACTGTTATCGTTTTGCAATATCCTCAAACGTTTAAAAATGATGATATCGTCGTCATTGATGCTAATTTAATACCGATTTTAAATGATAATGAAAAAGAGAATTATTATGTGAAAAGGATAAAAGGTGTTGCAGGAGATAAAATTAGTTATCAAGTTATGGGCAATAACACAATTAAGTTTCAGTTAAATGATTATGAGGAAATTATCTCCAACGAGAGAAGTTATTATGAAAGTTTAAAAGAAATTGTTGATAGTCTTGAAAATGGTATAATTCCCAATAATATGTTCTTTTTAATTGGTGATAATTTTGAAAATTCAAAAGATTCGCGGGAGTTTGGTTTAGTGGAGAGAGAAGTAATTTTAGGGCGAGTTAAAATAAGACTTTTCCCTAGTTTTGGAGTGATTAAATGATCCAGTGGTATCCAGGCCATATGGCGAAAACTAAAAGAGAAATAAAAGAAAATTTAAAGCTAATTGATATTGTCTATTTTGTTTTAGATGCGAGATGCCCTTTTAGTTCTTTTAATGAAGATATATTAGCTGTCGTGGAAAACAAACCTATTCTTTATTTATACAATAAAAGTTCTTTATCTGATTACCATAAATTAGTAAAATTAAATTTAAATGAACCTTACTTAATAATCGATTCTTTAAAAAAAATTAATATTAATAAAATTACTTTTAAAACAAGAGATATATTAGCAGAACTTTTAAAAACTAAAACAAACCAAGGCTATTCTAACTATCAAATTAAGGCTTTAGTGATGGGTATTCCTAATGTTGGTAAGTCAACTCTTATTAACACTTTAACTAGAGCCAAAAAGGCATCTACTAATCCTCTTCCAGGCCATACAAGGAGGTTGGCGTGGATTAGAACGAAAGATGATATTTTATTGTTGGATACTCCTGGAGTTTTATGGCCCAAACTAGAAGAAAAAGTTTCCTATCATTTGGCTTTAAGTGGCGCGATTAAAGAAGAGATTATTAAAGAGGAAAAATTAGCTTATTATGGTTTGCGTTTTATCTTTAAATATTATCCTCATTTTTTAAAGTATTACGATATTGAAATTACTAAAAAAGAAGATTTTTTTGAGCAACTTCAAGAAAAGCGAGGTTTAAAGTTATTAAGTGAAGCATATACTATTTTTTTAAGGGATTTAAAAGAAGGCAAGTTAGGAGCGGTAGTTTTTGATAGAGATAACTGAAAAGCAATTAATAAAAAAGGGTTTTAAATATCTTTGCGGTGTTGATGAAGTGGGCAGAGGTCCACTTGCCGGTCCTGTCGTGGCCGCGGCGGTAATATTAAAAAACGATCATAAGTTAATTTTAAAAGATTCGAAAAAGCTTTCAAGGGTAAGACGCCAAGAACTATTAAAAGAAATTAAGAAGTCAGCCCTTAGTATTGGGATTAGTTTTGTTAGTCCAGAAGAAATTGATAAAATAAACATCTTAAACGCCACTAAAGAAGCGATGATTAGTGCGATTTCAGCTTTAAAAGTTAAACCTGATTTTGTTTTAATTGACGCTGTTAATTTAGAGGCCTATTTAGATATTCCTTCTCTAGCAATTATTAAAGGTGATGATAAAATTACTTCAATTCAAGCTGCTTCGATTATCGCTAAAGAAACGAGAGATGATTATATGCGGTTAATGGATAACTATTATCCTCTTTATGGTTTTAAAAATCATTTCGGTTATCCTACTAAAAAACATCTTGAAATGATAAAAAAACATGGGATTACTAAAATTCATAGAAAAACTTTTAAACCAATTAAAACGATGTTAAAAGCAGGCTTACTATAAGCACTTTTTAAATATTTAAAAGTTTTAATAAAAAAAGATATATATTAATTAATATCAATATATATAAAATTAATGGTCTTGACAACCAACTTTTTTACACTATAATTTAGGAAAGAGGTGTGATATGAAAACATTGATTGTCGTCGAATCACCGACAAAAGCAAGAACAATTAAAAATTATTTGCCTGAAAAGTATCAACTATTCGCTACTATGGGTCATATTAAAGACTTAGCAATTAAAGGAATTAATGGCTATGGTGTTTTAATTTATGATGGTTTTAAAGCTGAATATGAAACGATTAAAGGGAAAACTAATACAATTTCTAAATTAAAAGAATTCGCTAAAGATAAGAAAGTTTTGCTAGCCAGCGATTATGACCGTGAAGGAGAAGCGATTGCTTGGCATGTTAAAGAAGAATTAAAATTAGATGAAGATGATGTAAACCGGATTAGATTTACAGAAATCACTAAAGAAGCCATTTTAGAGGCGATTGAAAATCCTGCTAGTTTAGATAAAAATTTAGTTAATAGTCAAGAAACAAGAAGAATTTTAGACCGTATTATTGGTTTTGATTTATCAAAATTAGTGCAAAGAAAGATCCATTCTATTAGTGCTGGACGGGTTCAAAGTGTCGTTCTTAAAATGATTATCGATCGCGAAAAGGAAATCAGTGACTTTAAGCCCCTAACTTACTATCAAATTGAAGCTGATTTTAAAAAGTTTAAAGCACAATATATTAAAAATAAAGATAAGACTTTAAGAGATGAAAATGAAGCTAAAGCGTTAGTAAAAGAAATGGGTACTGACTTTATAGTAACTGAAATTGAAGAAAAGGAAGCTTTAAAATATTCATTATATCCTTTTATTACTTCCACGCTCCAACAACAAGGAATTTATAGATTAAGAACGAGCGCTTCTAACGTAATGAAGATCGCTCAAAAGCTTTATGAAGGTGTAAAAACAAAAGATGGCATGGTCGGTTTAATAACTTATATGCGAACAGACTCATTAAATCTTTCTAGTAAATTTGTTAATATTACACGTGATTATATTAAAAAAACATATGGCGAAGAATATTTAGGAACGATTAGAAGGCCCCAAGCCAGAAAAGGAGCCCAAGAAGCTCATGAGGCAATTAGACCAACTTCTATTTATCGAACTCCAGAAAGCGTTAAGCCTTATTTAAGCAATCAAGAATATAAATTATATGAACTTATTTATAAAAGAACGCTAGCATTTTTAATGAAAGCTGGCCTTGATTTAGAAAAGTCAGTTACTTTTAATGCCAATGGTCATCTTTTTAAAGCTAATTTCACTAAAGTTGTCTTTTTAGGGCACCGGCTTTTAGAGAAAAGTAGTAAAAAAGAATTTTATCCCTCTTTTCAATTAAAAGAAACATTGAGTGCCGATAAAGTTGAACTAATTAAAAAAGAAACTGAGGCTCCAAAAAGGTATACAGAAGCGACATTAATTAAAGAAATGGAAGATTCCGGAATTGGCAGACCTTCTACGTACGCTGAGACGACGAGAAGAATTAATAGTGCCGGATATGTTTATAAAGAAAAAGGTTATTTTCATCCTAGTGAGCAAGGAAAACTTACCGCGACTAGTTTAGATAATTATTTTAATGAATTTATTAATGTTAATTATACTTCTAAAATGGAAACTAGTTTAGATGAAATTGCTAGTGGAGAAACGACAAAAGAAGAAGTCTTAACCAACTTTTATGATAATTTTTACTCTCAAGTTCTAAAGGCTACGAAAGAAATGCCAACTCTTAAAAAAGAAGTTAAAAAAACTGGAGAAAAATGTCCTCTTTGTGGGAAAGACTTAGTTTATAAGCAAAATAGAAAGGGTGAAACCTTTATTGCTTGTAGTGGTTTTACGGATACGCCTAGGTGTAAATACACTAAAAGCATCAAAAAATAAGAGCTATTAATCGCATTATTGAGAACTTGAAAAGATAGAATATTATAAAATCCTATGCTATAATATCTCTTGGGTGTTATTATGGGATTTTTTAAAATATTTAGACGTAAAAAAGATAAAATAAATAAATATCAAGCCTCGCTTCATAAGCAGCGTGAATCATTAGGAAGTTTAACTAAAGTATTAGAAAATAGTAAAACGATTACTGAAGATTTGTATGCTGAAATAGAGGAAATTTTAATTATGGCTGATATGGGCGTAGAGATGACTTTGAAATTTATCGCCACTTTAAAAGAAGTTCAAGAGCTTAAAAAGATTACTGATCCTTTATTGTTAAAAGAAATAATTGTTGATGAAATGTTTAATCTCTATTTGGAAGGAGAGATCGTTGACACTAATATTAACTATCAAAAAGAGGAGTTAAATGTTTATTTTTTTGTAGGCGTTAATGGTACCGGTAAAACGACTTCAATAGCTAAGTTAGCCTCGCAGCTAAAAAAAGATAATAAAGTTTTATTAATCGCCGCGGACACCTTTAGAGCGGGTGCGATTGAGCAATTAAGGCTTTGGGGCGACCGAGCGGGAGTTGATGTCTTTTTTAAAAGCCAAGGTGTCGATCCTTCTAGTGTGATATATGATGGCTTATTAAAAGCTAAAAAGGACAATTATAATTGTGTTTTAATCGATACAGCAGGAAGACTTCATAATAAAAAACATTTAATGAATGAACTTAATAAGATGTACCGTGTTACCGAAAAAGTGACAGGTAAAAAACCGCAAGAAATCTTTTTAGTAATAGACGCGACTACTGGCCAAAACGGAATTAAACAAGCCCAAGTCTTTCAAGAAGCGACTAATGTTAGTAGTGTCATTTTAACGAAACTAGATGGCTCTTCAAAAGGCGGGATTGTGCTGGCAATTAAAAACTTATATCAAATTCCGATTAAATATGTTGGCGTTGGTGAAAAAATCACTGATCTTTTAGTTTTTGATATTGAGGACTATATTTATGGTTTATTTAGTGATTTTTTTAGTGAGGAAAATTAATGTTAAGAAAGTTAGAAAAGTACAATAACCTTTTTGATGTTTATCAAAAACTATTAACAGAAAAACAAAGCAATTACTTTAAAATGTATTATCAAAAAGACTACTCCTTACAAGAAATTGCTGATTATTATCATGTTTCTCGTAATGCAGTTTATGATCAACTTAAAAAGACAATTGCTAAATTAAGCGATTTAGAAGAAAAGTTGAAAATTGTTTTTAAAAATGAGTATCGTTGGCATCAATATCAACGATATTTAGAAACTAAAGATGAAAAATATCTTAAAAAAATGATAGAAATGGAAGATGAAAATGGCATTTGAAAATTTATCTAGCCGTCTCCAAATGGCTTTAAGAAGAGTAACTGGAAGAGGAGCTTTAAACGAAAAAGATATCGAAGAAATGATGAGAGAAATAAGACTCTCTTTATTAGAAGCAGATGTTAATTTAAAAGTTATTAGGACTTTTTTAAATAATATTAAAGCGGAAGCCTTAGGAGAAAAAATCTTAAAAGGACTAAACCCAGGACAACAAGTAGTAAAAGTTGTTTTAGATCAACTAGTGGAAACACTTGGTAGTGAAACTAGTGAATTAAACTTAAAAAAGGCTGGTCTTTCTGTCTTGATGACGGTTGGATTACAAGGTTCTGGAAAAACAACCGCGATTGCAAAATTAGGTAAGCAATTAAAAAAAGACAATAAAAAAGTGCTTTTTATCGCCGCTGATGTTTACCGACCAGCAGCGATTGAACAATTAGAAACACTTGGAGAGCAAACCGCTATTTTTGTTTATCAAGAAGGACTTAAAAAAGCAACTGATATTGTCAAAAACGGCTTAAAACATGCCCGTGAAAATAACTTTGACGTTGTTATTATTGATACTGCGGGAAGACTAGAAATAGATGAAGAAATGATGGCTGAATTAAAAGCTGTTAAAGCTCTCAGTGAACCAGATGAAATTTTACTAACTCTTGACGCAATGATGGGCCAACAAGCAGCTAATGTCGGCTTATCTTTTCACGAACAGTTGGGTTGTACTGGTGTTATTATTACAAAAATTGATGGTGATACTCGCGGTGGAGCGGCTTTATCGATTAAAGAGATTGCTAAAATTCCCATTAAGTTTTCTTCAACGGGAGAAAAGTTAACAGACTTTGAAGTTTTCCATCCGGAGAGAATGGCGAAAAGGATCTTAGGAATGGGCGATGTCGTTACTCTAGTAGAAGAAGTTAGCGAAAACATCACTGAAGCTGAAGCGATGAGCTTAATGGAAAAGATGATGAGCGGTAATTATAATTATAATGATCTTTTAAAACAATTTAAAATGATTAAAAGAATGGGTTCTTTATCGCGGATATTAGGCTTTCTTCCTGGAATGAGACAACTTCGCAAACAGATGAGTGAAGTTGATGACAATCAGTTACTAAGAATTGAAGCTTTAGTTTTTTCCATGACTAATAAGGAAAGAGAAAATCCAAACTTAATTAAAAAATCTTATAGTAGGAGAAAGAGAATTGCCTTAGGAGCAGGATTAACCGTTAATGATGTCAATAAATTAATTGAATCTTTAGAGGCCCAAAGCCAAATGGTTAAACAAATCCAAAGTAATCCTCATGCTCCATTTAAAGCTAATCCCCCTCAAAAAAAGCGCAAAGGAAAAGGAAGAAACAAAAGAAGATTTCCTTTTTAAGAGTTAAGAAAGCTTTATTTTTCCCACAAAAATGGTGGGAAATTATTTCGCATTTTTATGATAGAATATGATAAGGGGGTTTTTATGAAATTAATTTTAATTGACGGTAATTCAATCTTTTTTAGGGCCTATTACGCAACCGCTTATGGCGGTGGTGCTTTAATGCAAAATAAAGAGGGTGTTTATACAAACGCTCTTTTCGGTTTTGTTAATATGATGGAAAAAATTCTCGAAGAAGATTATACTCATATTTTAGTCGCGTTCGATACTAGTAAGCCAACTTTTAGACATTTAAAAAGCGAAGATTATAAAAAAGGAAGGCCACCAATGCCGAAAGAAATGGCTGTCCAAGTTCCTTTAATTCATCAATATTTAGAGCATAAACAAATTGAAGATATTAGCGTAGAAGGATATGAAGCAGATGATATAATCGGGACGGTTGCTAAAATGGCTCCTGCCAATGTTAAAGTTGATATTTATTCTTCTGATAAAGATCTCCTGCAGTTAATTAGTGATAATGTAACTGTCAAATTAATAAAAAGAGGAATTACTGAAATTGAAGCCGTAACGCCAGCAAGTTTTTATCAAAGTTATCAAATTGACCATCATTTAATGGTCGATTTAAAAGCCTTAATGGGTGATAGTTCCGATAACATTAAAGGTGTTACTGGGGTGGGATTAAAAACAGCCATTAAATTGATTCAACAATATGGCAGTTTGGATAATGTCCTCCTTAATAAAGAACAAATAACTGGTAAATTAGGTGAAAATCTAAAAAACGAAGCAGAAATTGCCCGAGAGGCTTACTTTTTAGCGAAGATTTGCGATGAAGTTCCTCTGGAATTAACTTTTAAAGATTTAGCGAAGAAAACGGAAAACAGTGCCGCTTTAGTAGGTTTTTATCAAGAAATGGATCTCCATTCCTTTATTAAACAAATGGATCTTGAAAATAAAGAAATCGAATATCAAAAAATAAGTGACGAGGAAACTTTAAAAGCAGTTTTAAAGGATAAATTAGCTGTTCATATTGAGTTTTTTGATAGTAATTACCACTTATCAGAAATCGTCGGTTTTGGAATTAGTGATGGTAAAAACCACTATTATTTACCCCGAGATTTCGCTTTAAATTCAGCAGTTTTCAAAGCTTATTTAGAAGGAGATTTAATTAAGTATACTTATGATTTAAAGGCTTTTATGGTAAAAATGCTTCAAGAAAACATCATTATTAAAGGATTTCAATTTGATTTATTGTTAGCTGCTTATCTTTATAAACCTCATATTGCTAGACAAGAGTTTAAAGTTATCGCTGGTGATTTAGAATATTATAATTTAGAGTATGATGATGTTATTTATGGTAGAGGGAAGAAAAAAACTTTACCTGATGAAGAAATTTACGCTCTTCATATCGTTAAAAAAGCAAAAGCAATTAGTGTTTTAAAAGAGGGTCTTATAAAAGAGTTAAAACTAAATGAGCAACTTTATTTATTGAATGAGATTGAAATACCATTAACGTTAGTTTTAGCAGAGATGGAATATCATGGCATCTCGCTTGATTTAGAGCTCTTAAAAGCGCAAAAAACAACTTTAAAAGCCCAATTAGTAACTTTAGAAAAAGAGATTCATAGCTTAGCTAATAAAACTTTTAATGTTAATTCACCGAAACAATTAGGAGAAGTATTATTTGTTGATTTAGGTTTAGAAACTGGTAAAAAGACTAAAACAAAATCGTATTCTACTAGTGTTGAAGTTCTCAGTAAATTAGTTAATGAACATCCTATTATTAATAAAGTCTTGGAATATCGACAGTTAAATAAATTATTTTCTACTTATTTAGAGGGATTAGAAAACAGCCTTTTTCCTGATCAAAAAATTCATACCATTTTTAATCAAACTTTAACAGCGACAGGGAGGCTTTCTTCCTTAGAACCCAATTTACAAAATATCCCTATTAAAACCGAACAAGGAAGAGAAATCAGAAAGTTGTTTGTAGCGGAAAAAGGACACCTTTTTATCGCTGCTGATTATTCTCAAATTGAACTAAGAGTGCTCGCTCATTTAAGTGGGGCGAAAAATTTACTAAAAGATTTTAATGAAGGTTTAGATATTCATAGTGAAACAGCAAAAAAAGTTTTTAACAGCGATCATGTTTCTAATGAAGAAAGGCAAAGAGCGAAGGCAGTTAATTTTGGCATTATTTATGGAATGAGTGCTTACGGTTTAAGTGAAGATTTAAATATTAGTAGAAATGAAGCGGAAACATTTATTAAAAAATACTTTTTAGTTTACCCCGAAGTAAAAGAGTTTTTAGATGAGCAAATAAAGTGGGCCCAAAAAGAAGGTTACGTGGAAACAATTTTTAAAAGAAGAAGATATATTCCCGAATTAAAGAGTCCGGTTTTCACAGTACGAGAATTTGGTAAAAGAACGAGCATGAACGCTCCCATTCAAGGTAGTGCTGCCGATATTATTAAAATTGCAATGGTTAAGTTAGCACTTTATTTAAAAACAAACAACTTAAAAAGTAAAATTTTACTTCAAGTTCATGATGAACTAATTTTAGAAGTACCAAACGAGGAAGAAGAAATAATTTTACAAGCATTAAAAGAAATTATGGAAAAAGCAGTGGAGTTAAAAGTGAAGCTTACTGTCAATGTATCTAAAGGTGAAAGTTGGTACCAGTTATAATGCCTGAACTACCTGAAGTAAGAACGGTAGTTAAATTTTTAAATAACTATCAAAATAAAACAATTACCGATATTACTATTCTTTATCCCCTCATGAGCGAAGCAATTAAAGAAAAATTAATTAACAAAACTATTCTGAGCGTTACTTCGAAGGGGAAATATATTATTTTTAATTTAGATAAGGGCTTTTTAATTAGTCATTTAAGAATGGAAGGGAAATATTTAAATCACCCTACTATTACCAAACACGATCATATTATCTTTCATTTTAAAGAGGAAATCTTAAAATATAATGATGTGAGAAAATTTGGAACATTTGACTATCATGAGAAAAACCCCTTTTCAAAACCACCGTTAAGTAAGTTAGGACCAGAACCATTTGACGCTGATGAAAAGCTCATTTATCCGCTCTTTAAAAAAACCAATAGAGATGTTAAAACAATCTTACTTGACCAAACTGTCATGTCAGGAATTGGCAATATCTATGCCAATGAAATATTATTTGCTAGTAAAATAAGTCCTTTTAGAAAGGCCAGCCAAGTAACTTTAAAAGAAGTGGCTACTTTAATAGAACAAAGTGTCAAAATTTTAAATGAGGCGATAAAACTTGGTGGGACGACGATTAAAAGTTTTAGCGTTGCTGGCGAAGTAGGCTATTTTACTCAAAATTTATTTGTCCATGGTCGTTACGGCGAGGAGTGCTTAGTTTGTGGTAATATTATTAAAAAAATGAAATTAAAAGGGAGAATGTGTTATTATTGTGAAAGTTGTCAAAAATAAAAAGTTAGTAATTGCGATAACAGGGCCGATTGGAAGCGGGAAAACTATTGTCTTAGATTATTTATCCCAACAAGGTTATCCGACAATTAGCGCTGATAAAATTAATCAGCAATTATTAACTAAAAAGTCTCACATTAAAAAAATAAATAAACTACTTTTTCAGACTAAAAGTAACACTTTAAATAAAACAGCAATAAGAGAACTTATCTTTAAAGATAAAACTAAAAAGAAACTCTTAGAAAGTTATTTACATCCTCTTATCATTAAAGAAATTACTAAAAAACTCGCTAAAAGCACTAAAACTACTTTTATCGAAGTCGCTTTACTTTATGAAAGTGATTTTAATTTAAAAGTTGATTTAGTAATGGCGGTAATTGCCTCAGAGGCTCTTATCATTGAGAGAATTGAAAAACGTGACGCTATTAGCAGAACTTTGATAAAAGAAATATTAGCAAATCAAAAAAGTATCTCCTTTTTAAAAAAGGAGGCAGATGTTATAATAAATAATGAAAAGACAAGAAGAGAGACTTTTCAACAACTAGACCAGTTTTTAAAACAATTAAGAGGTGATAATAATGGCGATTTATAAAACAAGTGATAATGCAAAAGATGCAAGATTGATAACTAATTGGTTTTCCAACGATTATAAAGAGTGTAGCCAAGCGGTTAAAAAGGTTTGCCTAAATTTTGGTTATCGTCTAAAACATGAAAGTGAAGATTATGGCGAATTTATTTTCACAAGAAAAAGAGACACTTTGGATGTGAGAATTATTTCTTTAACAAAAAGAGAAACTGCAATTGATTTTATTATTAATTCCCATATTATATTTGACTTTGGCCGTAGTAAAGCAATTATAGAAGACCTATATGAGCGTTTAAGAAGGGAGCTTCGATTTCTTAAAAAATGAGAAATAAAAGTTTTTGGGCAATAACTCACGGTTTTATTTCTAGCGAAGATACCAAAGTATTAACGCTTTTATACCAACCTTTGATTGGTCAAGAGGCTTTAGGACTTTACTTAATGTTAATTAATTTGGTTGATCGTAATAAATTGCAAAGCGAACTGTTTTCTTTAGCCTTTTTATTTGATGTCTTATTTTTAAAAGCAGATGAATTTGAAAGTCAAAAAGAAAGACTAGAAGCGGTGGGGTTATTGACGACATTAGTTAAAGATGAAATATTTTTATTTAAGCTTTCAATGCCTTTAAAAGCGAGGCAGTTTTTTAATGATGGTATTTTAGGAGCTTACTTAAAAAGTGAAATTGGGGAAAAAAACTTTAAATTGTTGCTAAGTTATTTTGCGGTTAAAGAAATATCGGAAAAGGGTTATCAAAATCAAACTAAAACATTTGATGAAGTTTTTAAAGTAAAGGAATTATTATCTTTCCAAGCTGATGGTTTTATTTTAAGCAGGAAAAACTCCTCAGGAATCTTTTTAAAAGAGTCCTTTGATTTTGATAAAATTTATCAACAATTACCAATTAGAATTAAAAGAAAAAGTATTTTTACGAAAAGAGTTATTTCTCAAATAGCTGCAATAATGTTTGTTTACAATTTTTCAAAAAAGGAGATTATCGCTATTTTAAGCGATTCGTATGATGAGGAGAATCGTTCTTTATTTCAGGAAAGAATCGTTTTAAACGCTCGTATTTATTATGAGAAAACTTATGGTGAAGTTGAAATCGCTCCTAAAACTAAACAAAGCGATGAAATTGATTTAACCTTGTTAAAACCGCAAGACATTATCAACTCTATTAATCCTAAAATGACAAATAAAGCTTTCGCACTAAATACTATTAGAGAGTTTGTTAGTAGAAATGCTGTCGATATTGGCCTTATTAACGCTGTTATTATCGCTGCACTTAAATACCATGAGAATTTGCCATCTTTGCAGTATTTAGAAAAAGTGCTTTCTAATTGGCTTGCACAAGGTATTAGAACGGGCCATGAAGCTTATCAAATAATTCAGAAAATTGATGCCAATAAAAAAACCAAAAGAAAACAAGTTAAAACTAGTGACGAACCAGCTTGGTTAGACGAGGTATTAGCCGAACTAGAAAGAGAATGGAATGAAGGAACTTAGAAAAATAATCGCTTCTTTTCCAGAAACAAAAGATTTAAAGTTAGAAGATCATCAATTGATTACTGTTTATCAATATATTAAAGAAAAGAAAGCATTTAATCCCAATGACGAAACAAATAAATATGAACCAGTTTTAAGGTTTGATCCAATTAGGGTCGATTATGTTTTTGCTAAAGCTTATCAAGAAGCGTTGGAAGCAGAAGAAAAACAAAAGTTAATCGATCATCGTGATTATGGCGATTATCTTATTGATGCTAGTTTAAGCAATTTTAGGCGTTTTAATGATGAAAGGGAAAAGGCATATCAAAAAGCCAAGACTTTTATTAATAAAGTCATTAATAAAGAGTATACTAAAGGTCTTTATTTGTTTGGTAAAAATAGAACAGGAAAGACTTATTTACTTTCGGCAATTGCTAATGAGTTAGCGAAGTCTAATATTGAAACTATTTTTGCTTATACGCCTGATTTAATTCGTTCTATACATGGCGCTATTAAAGATAATACTATTGAAATGCGAGTTAAAGAATTAAAATATACTAATTTACTTATAATAGATGATATTGGAAGTGCAATTATGTCTTTATGGTTTCGTGATCAAATTTTTGGTCCTGTTATTTCTCATCGTTTGGCGATGGGTTTGCCGATGCTTTTTTCTTCTAATATGACGATTAATAGCCTCTCTAAACATTTAATTGACCCTAATCAAACTGATGATAAATTTCACGCTGTTAGAATAGTAACGAGGATAGCAGAAATGATAGAACCGGTGGAGTTAAGTAGTGATAGTTTTAAAGCTATTGACAGAAAATCTTAAAGAGATTATAATGAAATTGCGTTGATAAGGACAAAAGGCTAAACAAAAAGAGCGATGTGGGATGGTGGAAGCCGCAACCGTTTAGTTTACTACCTTAGAGCTGCTTAAAAAACTAAGCCGTAATTCTGCGTTAAAGAAATGAGGGCTAGCTACTTGCTAGAACTAAGGTGGTACCGCGATTATTCGTCCTTAGATTTTCTAAGGATATTTTTTTTATAAAGGAGAGAAAAAAATGATTAAAATAACTTTAATAGATGGTAGTGAAATACAGAAAAGAAAAAATAGCACCCCTTTTGAGATTGCTAAGTCGCTTTCTCTTAGTTTAGCTAAAAAGATGATTGGGGCACAGTTTAATGGAGAATTGATTGAAAATGATTTTCCTTTAAAAGAAGATGGAAAATTAGTGATTTTAACAAAAGAAAGTCCTGAGGCTTGGACGATTTTAAATCATTCTAGCGCCCATTTAATGGCGGAAGCGATTAAAAACTTATATCCCAAAGCTAACTTTGGAGTTGGTCCTGCCATTAAGGATGGTTTTTACTACGATGTTGATTTTAAAGAAGATATTTCCTCTGATGATTTAGTAAAAATTGAGGCGGAGATGAAAAGATTAAGTAAGTTAAATGAAGCGATTACTAGAAAAGAAATTAGTTATGAGGAGGCTTTAGAGTTTTTTAAAGATGATCCTTATAAAATCGCTTTAATCAAAGATTTAAAAGATGAAATAATTACTACTTATACGCAAGGTAATTTTACTGATTTATGTAGGGGAGGCCATCTCGCTAGGACGGGATTAATTAAGCATTTTAAACTATTATCGCTTGCGGGAGCTTATTTTAAAGGTGATAGTAAAAATAAAATGTTAACGAGAGTTTATGGGGTCAGTTTTTTTAGTCAAGAAGAGTTAAAAAAGCATTTAGTAATGTTAGAAGAAAGAAAAGAACGCGACCATCGTAAGTTAGGTAAAGAATTAGAAATCTTTATGTTGGATTCTAAAGCAGGTCAAGGATTACCGTTTTGGCTTAAAAACGGCGCTACTGTTAGAAGAATTATCGAAAGATATATTACCGATAAAGAAATAAGTTTAGGTTATCAACATGTTTATACGCCGCTTTTAGGTAGTAAGGAACTTTATCAAACTAGTGGCCATTGGGATCATTATCAAGACTCGATGTATCCGCCGATGGAAAGGGATGGTGAAATTATCGTTATTAGACCGATGAATTGCCCTCATCATATGTTGATTTATAAAAACAAAATGCATTCTTACCGCGATTTACCAATTAGAATAGCTGAACTTGGCATGATGCATCGTTATGAAAAATCAGGAGCCTTAAGTGGCCTTCAAAGAGTGAGAGAAATGACTTTAAATGATGCTCATATTTTTGTGAGACCTGATCAAATTGAAGCGGAATTTGCGCGAGTGATGGAATTATTATTAGCTGTTTATGAGGATTTTAATATTAATGATTATAGTTTAAGAGTGTCTTATCGTGATCCAAATAATAAAGAAAAATATTTCGATGATGATAAAATGTGGAATGAAGCGGAAAAAATGCTTAAAAATGTGATGGATAATTTAAAACTACCTTATGAGGAAGCGATCGGAGAGGCGGCATTTTACGGTCCTAAACTTGATGTACAAGTTAAAACAGCTTTAGGAATGGAAGAAACTTTATCGACAATTCAATTAGACTTTTTACTACCAGCTCGCTTTGAACTTACTTATGTTGGTGAAGATGGTAAAAATATTTATACGCCAGTGGTAATTCACCGGGGGATTGTTTCTACGATGGAAAGATTCGTTGCCTACCTGCTTGAAGAATATAAAGGTGTTTTTCCACTTTGGTTAGCACCAGTACAAATAGTTTTAATTCCTGTTAATAATCAATATCATCAAGATTATCTTAATGAAGTAAAAGAAAAATTATTAAAAGCGGGTTTTCGAGTGGAAAGTGATTTTAGAGAAGAGAAGCTTGGTTATAAAATTAGAGAGCACCAAACTAAAAAAGTTCCCTTTCAATTGGTAATCGGTGATAACGAAGTTAACGATAAAACGATTACTTATCGTAAATATGGCGATAAAGAACAAGTCACCTTAAAATTGGATGAATATATTAGCTATCTTTGTAGTATAATAAAAAGTAAGAAATAAGGTGATAATGTGCTTGAAGTAATAAATGCGAGAAAAGATTATGGCAGTTTGACAGCGGTAAAAGATTTATCCTTTACGATTAAGCCAGGGGAAGTATTTGGCTTACTAGGAACGAACGGTGCTGGCAAAACTACCACTTTTAAAATGATTATGGGTTTAATTGAACCAACTTCTGGTGAAGTTCTTTTTAATAATAAACCGATTACTTATAACGAAGTTGATGAGATTGGTTATATGATTGAAGATCGCTCTTTATTAACCAAAATGGTTGTCAAAGAGTTAATTATTCATTATGGTAGGCTAAAATCATTAGAAGAAGAAGAAATCATAACGAGGATGCGTTATTGGTTAAAAAGATTTAATATCGAAAATTATGAAAATAGAAAAATAAATACTTTGTCAAAAGGTAATCAACAAAAGATTCAATTCATTACTGCGATTATAAATAATCCTAAACTATTAATCTTAGATGAACCATTTGCTGGTTTAGATCCTTTAAATACTTTAAAATTTGTCGAAGTGATTCGTGATTTTCAAAGTAAAGGTGCGATGATTATTTTTTCGACTCATCAAATTGATCATGTCGAGAGTTTTTGCGAGAATTTAATCGTTTTACAAGACGGTAAACCGGTTATTGCAGGTAATATTAATGAAATTAGAAGTGAATATAAAAAACATAATATTTTAATTAACGCTGCGGGTTTAGAAGAAGATAAACTAAGAGCTATCAGCGGTGTGTTTGACGTCGTTAAAGATGCTGACCAATGGATTGTTAAAATTGAAGATGAAAAATATCATGAAGAAGTCTTTAAATATGTGAAAACTTTAAAAAATGTCATTAAATTTGATCTTGAACAAGCTCGCCTTTCAGAAATATTTATCGATAAAGTAGGTGAAGTATATGAGTAAGTTTTCATATTTATTAAGGTTTCAGCTTTTAAAAAGATTTAAATCGAAAACTTTCGTTATCACTAATATAATTGTGTTTTTATTGCTATTATTAGTTGCTAATCTCAATCACATTATTAATGCTTTTGATAAAGGCGAGGCTGATGCATATATTATGGTTGTCAATCAAACTGGTAAAGAGAGTTTTATGGATGACTTAGGTGCTTTAGAAGAACAATATTACACTGAAGGAATGGGAAGAATTCATTTTGAAATATTAACTGATTATGATGAAAATAGTACCGAGAGAAACATTTTAATTGCGAGCTTTGATGATGACATTTTAAAAGCGGAATTAAAGAACTCTCATCTTAATTTTTTAAAACAAAACACTCTTCAAAGTTACTTACAAATGCTTAAAAACAATTATTTATTTGAAGGTTTGGATAAGGAAGAGATAGAATTACTTGAAAAACTTCAAACACCATTGATTTTAATTGTTGAAACAGAAGATGAAGCGACGACCGCTAAAGAAATATTGAGCCTTTTTTCAATGATATTATCGATTCCAATGTTTATGTTAATTGTTTTTTCGGTTCAATATATTGGTGGTTCTATCGTTGAAGAAAAGTCTTCAAAGGCCATTGAGTATTTAATCGCTAATGTTTCTCCTAAACAACATTTTTTCGCTAAAATCCTTACTAGTTTTACCTTTTTAGTGGTTCAGATGTTATTGATGCTTGTCTATGGTCTTGTTGGTGGTTTCCTTTCTGCTTTTGTTTTTGGAAAAGCGAGTGGTGGTTCATTAAACCAAATATTGGCCAGTAATTTTGGCTTAGACGTTTCTGATATGAAAGAAATTTTAACTTATTTACCTTTGGCGCTTTTTTTCTTTTTAGCATTTGCAGGATTAGGTGGTTTGCTTTTTATGGTGATTATGGCTTTTATCGCTGCCATTTCCAACTCCAATGAAGACTTTCAACAATTTCAGTCACCTTTGATGATCTTAATGTTAGTAGGTTTTTATGGGGCTTTATTTGGTACGATGGCAGGCCCAAATATCGTGGTGAAGATTTTAGGTTATATTCCCTTTTTCTCTCCTTTTATGGCACCCAGTTTATTTTTGGCTAATATTTATAGTTGGTATGAAACATTAATTAGTTTACTTGTTTTATCAATAACAACTTACACGATTTATAAATTAATAATGCCAGCCTATAAGACAGCTATCTTATCTTATGATACCGATAAATTTTTAAAAAGAATTAGAAAAGCTTTTGGCAAAAACAATAATAATAAAACTACGAATAACAAATAGAAAGGATAAAATATGGCGAATTATCAAACATTAAAAAAAGCAATCGAAGCTTTGATTGACCCTGGTTATGATAAAACTTTAAAAGAAGTAGAGGGATTAAAGAAATTAACGATTGGGCCGACTGGAGTTGTCGATGTCATAGTGGCTTTAAAACATATAGATCAAGGTTACGAACAAGAATTTAAGCTTAAACTAACCAAGTTAGTAAAAGTTCAATATAAATTTCCCGGCATTAAAACCGAGTTTGTGAGAAATGATTTTTTACCAAAAGGAGAAAAAAGACTTGTTTATATTGGGGTTGCCTCAGGAAAAGGGGGAGTTGGTAAATCAACCGTTACAGCTAATCTTGCTTACGCACTTACAAAATTAGGTAAGAAGGTGGGGATTATCGACGCTGACGTGTATGGCGCTACAATTGCTGATATTTTTAATATTAGCACTGCTAAACCTACTAGCTCCGAAGATAACATGATGATTCCTCCCCTTGCTTTAGATATTGAAATTATCTCGACAGCCTTTTTTATTGATAGTGGTAAACCAATTTTATGGAGAGGTCCAATGTTAGGTAAACTATTGAATAATTATTTTTACGGTGTTAAATGGCGTGAAAATACTGATTATATTTTAATTGACTTACCTCCCGGAACCGGAGATACCGCTCTCGATATTAGTAAATACGCGCCGCAAACAAAAATGATTATTATTACAATACCACATCTTAACGCGTCAAGCGTTGCGTTAAAGGCGGGATTAGGGGCTCAGAAAATCGGTCATGATTTAGTTGGTGTAGTAGAAAATATGAGTTATTATTATAATAATTATTCTCATCAAAAAGAATATTTGTTTGGAAAGGGTGGCGGAGAATTAGTTGCTAATAATTTAAAAGTTGACTTATTAGCTCAAATCCCTTTAAATCAGCCCCAAAGTGGTCATTTATATGAGAGTGATGAAAAGGTGGGAAAAGTCTATCTAGAATTGGCTGAAAAGCTAATCTCTAAAATAAAATAAGAATTGCGAGTCAATTCTTTTTTAGATGTAAAGCGATAAAATTATTAGTTAATAAAATATGCATTGTTATCTTTACAATCCGATTGTTAGATGTTATACTCAAGAAAAGGTGATTAGATGCTAAAAAGAAAAATAACAGAAAATTTAAATAGTTGGCGTGAGGATTTGAATAAAAAGATACTTTTTTTAAAAGGTCCTAAGTTTGTTGGCAAAACAACTTCCGTTAAGTTGTTTGCGGAAAGTAATTATGAGTATGTCGTTTATCTTAATTTTGAAGAATCACCATTATTAAAGTCGATCTTTACTAGCAGTTTAGCTATTAGTAACCTTTTAAAACAAATGAGTTTAAAGTTACCTCCTCATAAATTAATTCCTGGAAAAACAATTTTAATATTAGATGAAATTCATTTATGCCCTCAAGCCCGGAAAGGGGCTTATGTTTTAAGTGAGGAGAAAAACATTGATATTATTTTAATTTCTTCATATCATCAAGCTAATCGTGATAAATTTGATTCTACTATTACTGAATTTGAAGAGGAGTTATTGATGTCCAGTTTGGATTTAGAAGAATTTTTTTGGGCTCATGGGATTCATGAAGAGACGATAAAATTAGTAAAAGAACATTTTTTAAACAAAACAGTAATTCCCAGCACTATTCATGAGCAGTTAATACAATTGTTTAAAGAATATATGATTGTTGGTGGTTTACCTGAGATTGTTTATGAATTTATTAATAATCATAATTACCGAAAGGTTGCAAGATTACAACAAGAACGCTTATTACAAATTAAAAAAGACGCTTCATCATTTTTAGATAAACCACTTTTCCGTAAAGTAGTGATGTCTTATGATTCGATTTATCAACAATTGATAAAAGAATATAAGAAATTCCAATATGGAGTAGTAGAAAACAAAGGTAATGCGCGTAAGTTTGAATCCTCTGTTTTATGGTTATATGACGCTGATTTAATTAATATCTCTTTTGAAATTGATAAACTTAGTTATCCTTTTAGAGATTATGCTCGTTATGATATCTTTAAAGTTTATTATCGTGATGTCGGTTTTTTAGCAGCGCAAACTAGCATTGAAGATAAAAAAGCGTTGTTAGATGGTAATTTTAATATTTTAAATGACGCTCTTTTAGAACAAACGATCGCCGATTTATTAACAAAGTTAGGATACCGCCTTTATTATTTTATGAAGGGAACGACACTGGCGATGGAGTTTATCATTTTGTATCAAGATCAAGTTACCGCTTTATCAGTTAATAATGCTGATAATACTAAATCTAAGGCTTTAGAATCGATGTTTAGTAATTATCATTTGAAAAAAGCCATTAAATTATCCAAAAATAACATTTCAGTAGTAGAAAATGAACTCCAAGTTCCGCTTTACTGCATTATGTTTTTATAAGGATTTTATATGATTGCTTGGCTTCTTAGTTTACCAATATGGCTCGTGGCTTTATTGGGAGGATTATTTACTTGGTTCGTGACACTATTAGGTGCTGCCTTAGTCTTTTTCTTTAAAACTATTAATAATAAAATGTATGCGCTTATTTTAGGGTTTGCCTCAGGAATTATGGTTGCTGCTTCAATTTGGAGTTTAATTATTCCCGCTTTAGAATATGCCGAAGAACTTGGTTATTTGCCTTGGCTGGTGGCTGCTGTGGGAATTTTTTTAGGTGTGCTTTTCCTTTTTCTTTTTGATAAGATTTTACCGCATGTTCACTTTGGAGAAAACCAACCGGAAGGTATTAAAACTTCTTGGTCAAGAACGAGATTATTAATTTTTTCAATAACTTTACACAATATTCCAGAAGGCTTGGCTGTTGGAGTTGCTGTTGGGGCTGTTGGAGCGGTTATTAAAGTTGGTGGTGACGCTACAGCAGCTATGGTTGCAGCCTTAGCAGTAATTATTGGAATTGCGATTCAAGATTTTCCTGAAGGTGCTGCCGTTTCTATTCCTTTAAGACAAGAAGGATTATCGAGAAGAAGAGCTTTTAACTTTGGACAATTAAGTGCGATTGTGGAACCTGTTTTCGCAGTTATAGGGGCTCTTTTAGTTTCTTTTACAGAAAAAATATTACCTTTTGCTTTAGCTTTTTCAGCTGGTGCGATGATATTTGTGGTGGTAGAAGAATTAGTCCCCGAAGCGCGGCAACGATCGAGCGTTTCTGGCGCTCATTATTCTACTTGGGGTTTTACAATTGGCTTTATTATAATGATGATTTTAGATGTTGCTTTAGGTTAAAATGACAACAACAAGAATCTCGTTAAGTCGGAAGCTTAGTTGCTCTCTTGATCACTTTATTGAAAGTTTATTTGATTACCAGTTAATGAAAAATTACCAACAACCGCCTTTAATTAGTTATCAACTTGTTAAGGGAAACTTCTTAGAAGAAGGAGCGGTTGTTAAACTTTTTTATGATAATGAGAAAACAAAAGTAATTACCGAAACCATTATTAAAAATAATTTGCCTAAGGAAATAATAATTGAACAAAAATATTTTCATGTTTTAGTAATAATTAAGCATCGATTTAACAATAATATTTGGTTTGTAGATTATCAGTTTATTACTACTACTAAAAAAACAATCGATAAAGAAGGTTTAGCTAAGCAATTAGAAGAAGATATGGAAGGTTTTTTAAAGTACTATGATAAGATTAGCAAACTTAAATGATTTAAAAGCGATTATTAGTATTTATCAGGAAGCTAAAGTAAGGATGAAAGCTGCGCAAATCAAGCAGTGGGAGGGTGATTATCCTAATCAAAAGTTACTTGAAGAAGATATTTTGGGAGGTCATTTATTCGTTTTTGTGAGCGCTCATTTAGTGGTGGGAGTAATGGCCGTTTTTAAAGAAGAAATCACTTATCAAAATATTATTGGCAGTTGGCTCAACGATAAGCCATACCGTGTTATTCACCGAATCGCTGTTAAAGAAGGATATACTAACCAAGGCATCGCTTTAAAAATGTTAGATTTTGTTTTAAATCACTACCAGCAAGATCTTAAAATAGATACTCATCCTGATAACATTCCGATGCAAAAACTTTTAAAAAAAGCGCAATTTGTTTATTGCGGTAAGACGTATATCGGACCTAAAAGTAATGATTTGAGGTGGTGTTATCAAAAACTATATCAAGAATAATTATAATAAAAACAATCTTGTTAATCTTTCTAATTCAATCTTAAAATATTACGGGATTGAAACTTTTCATCCGACTTTAACTGGTTTGGATGAAGTTTTAAAAACTAATTATCCCCACCTGGTTTTAATTTTAATCGATGGGATGGGAGTTAATATTTTAAAGCAGCATTTAGATTCTAATGCACTTTTAAACAAACACTATAAAAGGGCTTTAAATACTGTTTTTCCACCGACAACAGTGGCGGCGACCACTGCTTTATTAAGTGCGAAAACACCCTATGAAACTGGGTTTTTAGGTTGGACTCAATATAACAAAAATGCTAACGTAACTGAAACGCTCTTTTTGGAAGAAGAAACAATAACTAAAACGAAAGTTAGTAATTCTTTATTAAAACAACTAAATTATCAAAGCATTATTGATAAAATAAAAACTAAACATCCAGAGATGCAAGTTGAAAAATTGGCGATCAAGCCGCTTTTTAATTGCGATTTTGAAACTTTTTCCGAGCAGCTCAATAGGGCTTTAATGAATACTTTTTCCCAGCAGAGTTTTACTTATCTTTATTATCCCTTATTAGATACTTTATTACATAGTGTCGGAACTAAAGATTTAAAAGTTAGCCAACATTTAAAAGATATCAATAATGATTATGAAAAGTTTATCGATGAAATTGCCGATGATGTCTTAGTACTAACAACCGCCGATCATGGTTTTGTTGATGTGGAAATTATCAATCTTTCATATTATCCCAAATTAACCAAACTTTTAAAAAGGGCACCATCGATTGAAAGTAGGAGTATGACGTTTTTTGTAAAAAGCCTTTATAAAAGAAAATTTAAAACACTTTTTAAGAAATATTTTAATGAGGACTTTAATTTATATAGTAAAAAGGAAGTAAAAAGGTTAAAACTATTTGGGAAAGGAAAAAAGCATCCCCTCTTTGAAAGTTTTTTAGGCGATTTTTTGGCTGTTGCTAAAACTAATAAAGCCTTTTCGCTAAAAAACGATAATGGTTTAAAAGCCCAACATGGTGGTGGTCTTTTAGAAGAGTTTTTAATTCCTTTAATAATAAACAAATAAATGTTATAATAAAGAAGCGATAAAGAAGGTGATTAGAAGATGGCTTGGCATGATGAAACGTATATTATTGGCGAAAAAGTGCAAGTAAAAAACGAAAAAGAAATGGGAGTTGTAACGAGAATTGATCAGGAAAGAGATTTAGTTTTCGTGCAATTTAAACGGATGAGAGAAGAGTCTTATCCTTATCCAGAAGCTTTTGAACAAGGTTACTTAGTTATGAAAATAAACAAATAAAGCATCACTACTTAAAAGTGGTGTTTTTTTTAAAATAAAAACCACTAATAAAAGTGGTTTAAGGTCTTTGGTACAGCCTCGGAGGATCGAACTCCGGACCCACAGATTAAGAGTCTGTTGCTCTGCCTACTGAGCTAAGGCTGCAAATTAACGTAGTTATAATAACATAGTTATTTTTAAAATTCAATCTAAAGGAGCGAATTATGTTAATAGAAGTTTTAAATAAATATCAACCTCAAGATGAATTTGAAGAAAATGATAAAAAATTAATGTTAAAGGCTTACCAGCTTTTTAAAGAAGAACTGTTTTACCGATTTCCTTATTTTCACTTTACGGTTTCAGCAGTTATCTTTAATGAGGATTTCACTAAAGTACTTTTTATGTATCACAAGATTTATCAAAGCTATGCTTGGGTTGGTGGTCATATGGATGGCAGTAAAAACTTAAAAGAAAACTTGTTAAAAGAAGTATTAGAAGAAACGGGATTAGAAAAAGTTAGTTTTGTTAAAGATGAGCCAATTAGCATTGAGATTTTACCAGTTTTTTTACATAAAAAGGATAATAAGGCGGTCTCCTCTCATGAACACTATAATATTAGTTACGCTTTAAGAGCTTCTGAAAAAGATAAATTAATTAATAATGATGCAGAAAGTGAAAGTCTAAAATGGCTTCCTATTTCCCATTTAAAAACTTTTGTAAGTGAAGCAAATATGCTCATAATTTATGATAAAATTATTAGGAGAGTGTTAAAATGAAAAAGTTGATTATTTTTGATTTAGATGGTACTTTGCTGGATACATTAACCGATATTACAAATAGTGTTAATGATACTTTAAAGCATTATGGAAAGTCTTTAAGAACTGAAGAAGAAATTAAATACTTATTAGGATTTGGCCCCCAACATTTAATAGAAAAAAGCTTTGATAAAAGTTTTAGTGAAGAGGAGTTTAAAGAAGTATATAAGTTTTATGATGAAAGATACGCTCTTAACCAAAACATCTTTACTAAGCCTTATTCTGGTATTATTGAACTTCTTAACATTTTAAAGAAAGATTATCTTTTGGCTGTTTGCTCCAACAAACAAGATCATTTAACAAAGTCTTTAATAAAGACTGTTTTTCCTAATCTTTTTAGTGTTGTTGTCGGTGCCAACCCTTACCAAAGAAAGCCAAACCCGGAGATGCCCAATTATATAATGGAAAAGTTAAATGTCACTCCCAAAGAGACACTTTTTATTGGTGATACTAGCGTCGATATTAAAACGGCTCTTAATGCCAAGATAGATGTAGTTGCGGTATTATGGGGCTTTAGAAAAAAAGCGGACTTAGTCGCTTTTAATCCTAATGCTTTTATTAAAGAACCTTTAGAGTTACTGGAACTTTTAAAAAAACGTTTTAACAATTAAGTAACTAAAAGGAAATAAGTTGAAATTTTTTAAAGTTACTTTTTCTTGAGTTTTTAAATTAACGCCACTTAGTGAATAATTAATGGTGCAGTTATTATTAGTAGGGTTAATAAAGATAGTGATGCTTTCTTTATCTTTTTTTGTTTGATAACCGATGATGTTACTATTATCATCACTATAAATAAATTTAAAATTAGAAGCAGCGAAGCTTTTTTCGTTTTTTCTTAAGTTAATTAACCACTTAATTTCTTGTAAAAACTGATAATTACCATCTTGCCAGGGCATCGCTCTTCTAGAATCGGGATCACCGCCACCTCCTAGTGCTAGTTCACCGCCATAATAAAGGCTTGGTGAACCGGGAAAGGAAAATAAAAAGAGATAATATAAAAAGGCTAAATCGAGATTATTACCAGCTCTATTAAGTACTCTTTCAGTATCGTGAGATTCGACTAAGTTAAACATCGCTTCTGTAATTTGAAGAGGATAAGCTGTGATGATATTATTAATAATTCGTCTAAATTCTGAAGCGGTTATCTTTTTAATGGAGTCGTAATTATCTAAGTATTGCCATAAAGAGTAACTAAGTTGATAGTTCATTACGGCATCAAATTGTTCACCTTGGAGCCAAGGGGAAGCGAAGTCCCAATTTTCTCCGAAAAGAAAAGCCTCGGGATTAATATTTTTAACTGTTTTTCTAAAAAGGCGCCAAAAAGAATGACTAACTTCATTAGCGACGTCTAAACGCCAGCCATCGATGTTAAATTCTTTTAACCAATAACTAGCAACTGCTAGTAAATGTTGTTGAGTTAAAGGATGATCAACATTCCATTTAGGCATTCTTGGGGTGAAGGCGAAAGTTTCGTAAGGTGGTTTTAAGCCGATTTGATGTTTTGGAAGTTTATCTTTAGTCAATTCAAAATTAATATGAGCGTCTTTATCAAGAAAGAAACAATGGTAATATTTGCTTTTTTTACCTTTTTTTAAGACATCTTGCCAAAAAGGATGTAAATAACCGCTATGATTAAAGACGCCATCTAAAACAACTTTTATTTTTAGAGCGTGAGCCTTGTTAATAAGTGTTTTTAAATCAGCTTTGGTACCGAAACTGGGATCGATTTCAAAGTAATCAGTAGTATCATATTTGTGAATTGAAGGGCTTTTAAAAAGTGGTGTTAAATAAAGTCCGGTGATACCTAAATCAGCGAGATAGGGGAGTTTTTCAGTAATTCCTTTTAAATTACCACCCAAGAGCACTTCGTTAGTTATTTTCTCATCTTTTGTGGGCCAAGGAGAAATGTTCTTATTAATATTAGTTTGGGGGCGATAAAAACGATCGGGAAAGATTTGGTACCAAACCATTCTTTTTGTCCATGAAGGGACTTTAATAAGATCGCTTTGGTGAAGGTAAGGAAAATTGAAATAGTTAAAAAGATCGTTTAAATGTTGAGGTTCTTTTTTAAGGTCGATTATTTCTCTAGTACCATAAAGAAATTGTTCATCGATTAAAAAGGCATATTTTATCCGTTTGATAGAAGGTTTTAAAGAAACAAAAAAATAGTTGTAATAATCATCGCTTAATCTTTTCTCCATAGTAGTGTTTTTATTTTCATTGACCCACTCCCATTTGGTTAAAGTTTCATCAAGAGGTTGATAATTAAAGGGATCACCATAAATTACTTTAACTGTTTGAAATTCTTTGGTGGTTTTTAACCAGAGATGGAGGGTTTCTCTATCGTATAAGTAGGCGTAATTACTTTTGGGTTGATGGAAAAATTTATGATACATCACTAAGACCTCATTTCTTGTTCGTTTGATAATTATATTTTAACATAAAAGAATAAAGATGCTTTAAAATAACGGTTTTATGATACAATTTAAATGAAACAAAAAGGGAGGATTAAGATGTTTTATCAAAGGAAATGGTGGAAAGAAGCGATTGGTTATCAAATTTATTTAAAATCTTTTAAAGATAGTAATAATGATGGTATTGGCGATCTTAATGGAATTAGAGAGAAGCTCCCTTATTTAAAAGAATTGGGAATTACTTTAATTTGGATAACACCATTTTACTTATCACCGATGGATGACAATGGTTATGATATTTCTGATTTTTATCAAGTCGATCCTGCTTTTGGAAGTTTAGATGACATCAAAAATTTGCTTAAAGAAGCTCATGATATTGGGATTAGAGTGATTGTTGATTTTGTGATGAATCATACTTCTGATGAACATCATTGGTTTGTTGAGGCGCGAAAATCAAAGAGTAATAAATATCGAGATTATTATCTTTGGGCAAAAGGAAAAATAGTCGACGGAAAAGAAGTAGAGCCAACTAATTGGGCTTCTTTTTTTGGTGGTTCTTGTTGGGAAAAAGATGAATTAACTGATGAGTATTACATGAAGATATTTTCTAAAAAAATGCCAGATTTAAATTATCGTAATCCTGAGGTTAGAAAAGAGATGCAAGAGGTTGCGAAATATTGGTTAGATTTAGGTGTTGATGGATTTAGAATTGACGCTGTTGCTCATCTTGGTAGAAGTGAAGAATTAATTGATTCCAATTTGAAAACAGATAATAAATATCAACCTGATTGGCGGAAGTTTTCTAATTTGCCAGTTTTATTTGATTACTTAAAAGAATTTAAGGAGAATGTTTTTGACCATTATGAAATCGTTACTATTGGTGAAGTTGGCGGTGACGCCTCACCGAAAGAAGCGATTGCCTATGCTGGTTATAAAAATGGTCCTTTAAAGATGGTTTTTAATTTTGATCATTGCTGGAGTAATAATGTTTGGCAACTTGAAAAGAGTAGTGAAACAGTTAAAGTCGATCTTTTAAATTTAAAACAAGTTTTTGATAAATGGCAAAGGAAGCAATATCAAAAGGCTTGGGCACCTTTATATTGGTTAAATCATGATCACCCTCGTTTGATGAGCCATTATGGTAATCCCCAAAAAAGATTTTTATCTGGTTCAATGTTGGCTACGGCACTTTACTTTATGTGGGGAACGCCTTTCGTTTATCAAGGAGAAGAAATCGGCACCACTAATTACCCTTTTAAAGATATTAGAGAATTTAACGATGTTGGCGTCAAAAATAGTTACGAGAATAGTCTTTTTAAGTCTTTAGAAGAAGAGAAAAAGTTTATCTTTCAAACCGCTTTAAAATCACGTGATAATGCGAGAACGATAATGAGTTGGAACGCCAGTAAATATGGTGGTTTTTCCCAAAGTGAGCCTTGGTTTCATCTTCATCCCGACTATAGATCAGTTAATGTTGCGGCTCAACTTGATGATCCGGACTCATTGCTTACTTATTATAAAAAAGTTTTTGAATTAAGAAAAAGCGAACCTTATTTAAGCACTTTTGTTTATGGAAGTTACCAACAATTGTTAAAAAGAAATCCCCATCTTTATATTTACTTAAGAGAAAAAGAAAAAAAGATTTTAGTTATTACTAATTTCTTTGATCAAGAAAGGGTAGTTAATTTACCGCGGTTTAAAGTTAAAAAGATTTTATTATCAAATTATTCCGACACTAGAACTATTTTGGCTAATGTCTTACTAAGGCCTTATGAGAGCATTGTTTATGAGGTGGAAAAATAATGGAGTATTTTTATTTTGCTTTAGGGGTGATTGCAGTTGCGGTAATAATTTTCGTTATTATTAATCGTCATTATCACAGTAAGGTTGCTAAAATAGTCCAAGCCTTAGAAAAGTTAGGTGATTTAAAAAAAGCTGATAGCAGCAGTTACCATTATGATTTAACAATCGCGGAGACAATTTACCAAATTAAAATTATTAATACTTATAGTTATCAAGAATTATCTTTTAATTCTAATTCTCATTGGCAGTTAAAGCCAAGTAAAAAAATTAAACTTATTTCCCCAGGGGGATTTGATAAGAGATTAGGAGTTAAAATTATTATTCCTTTAAATACTCCTGCTAAAATCGTTAAATATTTAAATGAAAATGAAATTGCTTTTGTGGAGCCTTTAGAAAAATGTTTTAGTTATTATCTTATTACTAAAGAAAATATTTCTTTTATAAAAAGGATAAAAAAAGAGGCCTAAGCCTCAAATTCATCGATCATTTTAATTAAAGTATCGTAGACTTCATCCTCTTTAACTTTCGTGACAATCTCTCCTTTTTTAAAGATTACCGCGACTCCTTTTCCGCCAGCAATACCAATATCGGCATGTTTAGCTTCGCCAGGTCCGTTAACTCGGCAGCCCATTACCGCGACGGTAATGTTTTTTTTAATAGTAGTTAAATATTGTTCAATTTGTTTCGCGATTGGAATCATATTGTATTCTAATCTCCCACAAGTAGGGCAACTAATCAAATTAGGAACATTTTCAATGAGATTTAAGTTTTTTAAGATTTCTTTGGCCGCTCTTATTTCTAATTCAGGTTTATCGGTTAAAGAAACCCTAATAGTAGAACCGAGGCCTTCATTTAAAACAATCCCAATTCCCATCGCACTTTTAATAGAACCACTAAAAAGCGTCCCCGCTTCCGTGACACCAACGTGAAGAGGATAGTTAAAGCTTTTGCTCGCTAGTCGATAAGCATTAATCATCGTTTCCATATTGGTTGCTTTTAAAGATAAAACAATGTCATAAAAGTTTAATTCTTCTAAAATATCGATATGGTATTTTGCGGTTTTGACCATGTTTTCAGGGGTTGGTTCTAAGTTGTCCATCATTGAACCACTATTAACACCGATTCTAATGGGAATGTTTTTTTCTTGACAAGCATTAACAACCAATTTAACTTTTTCGCGGTCGTTAATATTGCCAGGATTTAATCTAATCTTATCAACGCCTTGATTGATCGCTTCCAAAGCGAGCTTGTAGTTAAAGTGGATATCAGCAACCAACGGGATAGTGATTTGTTTTTTTATTTCTCCGAGTGCTAAGGCGTCACGCTTGTTTAAAACAGCTACTCTTACTATTTCACAACCTGCTTTTGTAAGAAGGTTTATTTGTTCAACAGTTTTAGCAACTTCAAATGTTTTAGTATTAGTCATCGACTGGATATAAACTTTATTATTTCCGCCTAGTACTAAATTACCTACTTTAACGGAGCGTGTCCTTGTTCTTGTCATTTTATCACCAACTCGATTATATCATGTTTGCTTTTTAGGGAGAAAGAAAATAACTTTTCAGTTATAATAAGAGAAAGAGAGAAGAACAAGGCTTAAAAAATAATTTTACTTGCTTAAATAAAGTAATTTTGTTATAATTTTTTAGAACGCTTGGAGGAGTTAAAATGCGAGACTTAGTGAAATTATTATGTACTGAATGTGGCGAAGAAAACTACTATACAGATAAAAATAAAAGAAATACGCCCAACCGTCTAGAATTTAAAAAACACTGTCCTAGATGTCGTAAACATACGTTACATAGAGAAAAAAGATAACTATTCTTGGAATAGTCTTTTTTTTGTAAGGTGAAGAAATGAAAATTAAAAAGTTCTTTGGTGATAAAGCTTTTTATAAATTAGCTTTAGGGTTAATTATCCCCGTTATTATCCAACAGCTTATTTTATCAATTGCTGGTTATGTTGATAATTTTATTATTAATGGTTATGATTCTGTCGCTTATGCTGGAGTGTCAGTAGCGAATAGATTCATTTTTATTGTTAATTTCTTTTGGATTGGTATCGCAGCGGGAATTAGTATTTTTGTCGCTCAATACTTTGGTGCGAAAATGGAAAAGCACATTACCGGTACCATTCAATTAGGAATAATATTAAGTTTAATCTTCGGGGTTATTTCTTTTTTCTTAATCTATTATTTTGGTCCAGTGATGATAAAGTTGTTTTTTAAAGAACAAAACAGTGATGACCTTCTGGCGATTGGTTTTGGGATTGAATATATTAAAGTAATTTCTTATGGCTCGGTTATTATTTTGCTTAATTTTATGGTTTCAACAATTTACCGTTCTTTAAGCAAGCCTAAGATTCCTTTAATAGCGGGAGTTATTGGAATAAGCGCTAATATTATTATGAATTATATTTTTATTTATGGTTATTTAGGAGTCGCGGAAATGGGTGCCAAGGGTGCTGCTTTAGCGACGGTTATTTCCAAAGGAATTGAACTTTCAATATTAGTCTTTATTGCTTTTTACTACCAAAAAGATGGTTATGCTTATAAGATCTTTAAAAAGTTTTATCTTCAAAAGAGTTTAGTTATAGGTTATCTTAAAAAAGGATTACCAGTAATTGCTAATGAAATATTGTGGGCTTTTGGAGTGACTCTTTTTGCTTTATTTATCACCAATCACAATATTGAATGGATTATTGCTTATGGCTACTCTCAAAATGTCACCGATCTCTTTTTTGTTTATTATTCAGGGATGGCGGTGGGAACGTCCGTTTTAATTGGTAAAACTTTAGGAGAAAGTGACTTTACAAAAGCAAAAGACTATTTTAATAAATTGTTAGGTCTAATGTTTATTTCTAATTTTATCGCGATGATTTTAATGGTGGGGGCTTCACCGCTTTTATTACATTTTTTAGCAGGTAATAAAGAAATATTTATGTTGTCTTATAAATTGATTTTACTTAATGTCGCTTTTATTGTTATTTATGGTTATACAGCAATGTGTTATTATACATTAAGGGCTGGTGGAGATTCTTTAAGAGCTTTCTTAATCGATCAACTTCCTGCCTATTTAGTAGGGCTTCCCATCGTGATTTTCTTAAGTTTTATGGAACCAACTTGGGGTTTAGGTTTACCGCTGATCTTCTTGCTAAGTAAACTAAGTGACCTTGTTAAAGTGTTTTTCTCGCATTACAATATTAAAAAAGGAACTTGGTTAAAAAATATCGCTATTGAAAAACCAAAAGCAATTTTAGAAACTTAAAATATTAATAAAGTAATTTTAGGGCGTCTTTTTGAGAAGACGCTATTTTTTTGCACTTATTAGTTGACAGTGCCAAGAAAGTAAGTTATAATCTTGATAGCACTAAAAGAGTGCGGGTGCTAAAAGAGGTGAGAAGGTTGTTGACAAGTCGTCAAAAGTTAATATTAAAGGCAATAATTGAGCGTTATATTGAACTGGGAATTCCCGTTGGTTCTAAGCTTTTAACCGATTGGCCTTATTTAGATTATTCTTCAGCAACAATTAGATATGACATGCAAATGCTAGAAGAATTAGGCTATTTAGAAAAGACTCATACCTCTTCAGGTCGGATTCCCTCCAAATTAGGCTATAAATATTACTTAGATAAACTTTTAACTCGCGATGATGACGTTTATAGTATGTTTCCGATGATCGACCAAGTTTTTGAATCGTTTGAAAACAATAAAGAAACAGCTGTTAAAAAAGCGATTGATTTATTATCAGAATTAACAAATTATACTTCAATTGTTTTGGGGCCTAGTGAAGATTTAACTAAAATTAAAAAAGTTGATTACATTGAAATAAATAGTAGTGAAGCAGTTATTTTAATTGTTACTAACAAAGGACATGTTCAATCCCAAACTTTTAAAATACCAGCTAACTTACCGCGCGGTTATTTTGAAAAAACGCTCGCGACTTTTGATAGTTTACTAAAAAATCAATACTTAAAAGATGCTCAAAGAATCTTAAAAGCATCGTTTGTTGAAAAGAACGTGATTGAATATATTAACTATCAAGAAAACATCATTAATACTTTCGTTGATGCTTTTACTAAGATGAGCCAAGAAGATGTTTATTTAGCAGGGCTCGGTAATATGATTACAGAATCGGAGATTGACAATCCCGAAGAACTAAGAAGGTTGATGCATATTCTCGATAAAAAAGACTTATTAAAAGTAATCGGTAAAACCAACAAGCTTTCTTTTAAAATTGGCAGAGAGGCGGAGTTTATGCCTACCGATAGATGTACTATCATTTCGGTTCCTTACGCCGTTAATGAAGATGAGTTTGGAACGATCGCTTTAATTGGTCCTTTAAGAATGGATTACACTAAAGTAATTCCTTTAATGGAGTATATCGCTAAAAATATAACTAAATTATATAAGAAATGAGAGATTTAAATGACAGAAAAAGACTTAAAAGAAACTAAAAGAACTAAAGAACCAATAGAAACACCTGAAAAAGAACCAAAAGAAGAAGTTTTAGCTGAAAAGGTAAAAAAGAAGACTAAAACAGAAAAACTCAAAGATGAGATTAATGAGTTGAAATTAGAGTTGTTAAGATTAAAAGAAAAAAACTTACAAATTTTGGCAGACTCAGAAAACCTTAAAAAAAGATTAAAGCAAGAAAGAGAACAAGAGAAAAAATATCATAATCAATATTTAATTGAAAAACTTTTACCAGCTTTAGACCAACTAAGATTAGTTGTTAATAGTAATGTCAGTGATGAAAAATTAAATAATTATTTAATTGGTTTTAAAATGATCAATGATGAAATTTTTCAAACTTTAGCTAATGATGGACTGACGCCGATTGAGGCTGTTGGTGAAATGTTTGATCCGAAACTACACCACGCTCTTGAAAAAGAAGTCGATAAAACAAAAGCTAAAGGAATAGTTTTAAAACAAACCTTAACAGGTTATAAATATAAAGAAAGAATTATACGGCCTGCCATGGTCGTAGTTAATGATTGGAGTGATGAAAATGGCAACAACAAATAAAATAATAGGTATCGACTTAGGTACCACTAATAGCGTAGTATCAGTGATGGAAGGAAAAGATAGCATTGTTATTCCTAATGCTGATGGTTCTAGAACGACACCATCATTTATCGCTTTTAAAGAAGATGAAATTACCGTTGGAGAAGTGGCGAAAAGGCAAGCAATAACAAACCCTAATATCGTTTCTTCAATTAAAAGAAAAATGGGAGAAAACTATAAAGTAGATATTTTAGGTAAAAGTTATACTCCTCAAGAACTTTCGGCGATGATTTTACAAAACTTAAAAAAGACGGCAGAAGATTATTTAGGTGCGAAAGTTAAAAAAGCAGTTATTACTGTTCCTGCTTACTTTAATGATGCTCAAAGACAAGCAACTAAAGATGCTGGTAGAATTGCTGGTTTAGAAGTAATGAGAATTATTAATGAACCAACTGCGGCGGCTTTAGCTTATGGAATTGATAAAACAGATAAAGAACAAACTGTCTTAGTTTTCGACTTAGGTGGCGGAACTTTTGACGTTTCTATTTTACGGTTAGTCGACGGTACATTTGAAGTTATTTCCACTGCTGGTGATAATCATTTAGGTGGCGATGACTTTGATGAGAGAGTAATGAATTATTTGATTAGTGAATTTAGAAAAGAAACAGGTGTTGATTTATCAAAAGATAAAAAAGCAGACCAAAGATTAAAAGACGCTGCTGAAAAAGCTAAAAAGGAATTATCAGGAGTTTCAACAACGCAAATTTC
Source organism: Acholeplasmataceae bacterium (assembly GCA_012837645.1). Lineage (GTDB taxonomy): Bacteria > Bacillota_I > Bacilli_A > Acholeplasmatales > UBA5453 > DUQU01. The sequence goes on from DUQU01000043.1 coordinate 55,156, forward strand.
TTTACCATTTATTACGATGGGAGATGCTGGTCCTCTTCATTTAGAAATGTCTTTAACAAGAGCTAAGTTTGATGAGTTGACTCATGATTTAGTGGAACGTTCAAGAACACCTTTATTAAGAGCTTTAAAAGATGCTAAGTTAAATCCAGCAGATATCGATCAAGTCTTATTAGTTGGTGGTTCTACTAGAACACCAGCAGTTCAAGAATTAGTGAAAAAAGAATTAGGAAAAGAACCTAACAGAAGCGTTAATCCTGATGAGGTTGTGGCGATGGGTGCTGCTATTCAAGGTGGAGTTTTATCAGGTGATGTGAAAGATGTCTTACTATTAGACGTAACACCGCTTTCTTTAGGAATTGAAACGTTAGGAGGAGTATTTACTAAATTAATCGATCGAAATACTACGATTCCAACTTCAAAATCACAAATCTTTTCAACGGCAGCAGATAATCAGCCAGCAGTAGATATCCACGTTTTACAAGGAGAAAGACAAATGGCTGCTGATAATAAAACATTAGGTAGATTTCAACTGGGCGATATCCCCCCAGCACCACGAGGAATTCCTCAAATCGAAGTGAAATTCGATATCGACGCTAATGGGATTGTTAATGTAAGTGCTAAAGATTTAGGCACTAATAAATCGCAAAAAATCACTATTACCGGTGGTTCAGCGATGAGTGATGAAGAAATCGAAAGATTAGTAAAAGAAGCAGAAGAAAATTTAGAAGCAGATAAAAAACGCCGTGAAGAAGCTGATTTAAGAAATGAAAGTGACGCTTTAATTTTCCAAACTAATAAAGCGATGACCGATTTAGGTGAAGCCGTAACTAGTGAAGAAAAAACGAAAGTAGAAGGCTTAATTAAAGATTTAGAAGAAGCTTTAAAAGGTGAAGATTTAGAAATAATTAAAACTAAAAAAGAAGCTCTAGAGCAAGAAGCACAACAACTAGCTCAAAGAGTTTACCAACAACAACAGCAACAGACTCAACAACAAGATACTAACTCTAAAAGTGAAGAACACAAGAGTGATGATAAAACTGTTGATGCTGAATTTGAAGAAAAATAATACCCCCTCATAAAGGAGTAATATGGCAAAAAGAGATTTTTATGATATTTTAGGTGTTAGCAAAGATGCCTCAATAGAAGAAATAAGAAAAGCATACCGCAATCTAGCGAAAAAGTATCACCCTGATGTTTCTAGTGAAAATAATGCTGAAGAAAAGTTTAAAGAAGTTCAAGAAGCTTATGACACTTTAGGAGATGAGAAAAAAAGAGCCAATTATGACCGTTTTGGTCATGAAGGGCCTTTTGGTGCGAATGGTGGCGGTTTTAGTGGTGGCTTTAGTGACTTTGGTGGTTTTAGTGATATTTTTTCTTCCTTTTTTGGTGGTGGAACTAGACAAGCGGACCCCAATAGACCAATAAAAGGTGATGATTTAGAACGTGTTATTACTGTCGATTTTATGGAAGCTGTTTTAGGTACTAAAAAAACCTTTACTTTAAATGTTGAGGAGACTTGTTCGCACTGTCACGGTAGTGGTGGTGAGACTCCTAGTGACGTGGAGACTTGTAAGAGATGTCATGGTCAAGGTTTCGTAACTGTTGAGCAGCGGACAATCTTAGGAGCGATGCGAACTCAACAAACTTGTCCTACTTGCGGGGGATCAGGAAAGACTATTAAAACTAAATGTCATTTATGTAATGGTAAAGGAAGAGTAAAAACTACTAAAACAGTAGAAGTGAAAGTTCCTGCTGGGATTGATAATAATATGTCTTTAAGAATGGGCGGTTATGGCGAAGGTGGTCATAATGGTGGTCCGAGCGGCGATTTATATTTGCGCTTTCGAGTCCGGCCCCATAAAATATTTGAAAGAAGAAATGATAACATTATATTAACAATTCCCATTTCATTTACTCAAGCAGCTTTAGGAGATACTATTGACGTTCCCACTATTTATGGTGATGTTACTTTAAAAATACCTGCGGGAACCCAATCCGGAACGACTCTAAGAATGCGCTCTAAGGGTGTTAGCAATGTCAATTCCAAGCGCAAAGGAGATCAACTAGTAATAGTGAAGGTGGAAACACCAACTAATTTAACAAAAGATCAAGAAGAAGCCTTAGTAAATTTTGCAAAATTAGATAAAAAAGAAACTCCTTGGGAAAAATTCAAAAATTTCTTTAAAAATTAATTTCACTTTACAAACTCGCATTTATTATATATAATGAGAGCGGCTTTGAAAGAAACCTATTTAGGGAAGGAGGGTTGACATGTCAAAAATAGTTGTAAAAGAATCGGAGTCTTTAGAAGATGCGCTGAAGCGTTTTAAAAGAGACGTCTCTAGATCTGGTACCCTTCGCGAAGCAAGAAAAAGAGAGTATTATATTAAACCGAGTGTTAACAAAAAGCTTAAAAAAAGGCAAAATAAAGGAAAAAGATAAGCACGTCAGTGCTTTTTTTTCCGAATTAAATTCCAATTATTATGGTATAATAATTATTGGGAGTGATGCTTTTGCAAGAAATATATCGAATTAAAGATTTCAAGAATGCTTATAAGATTTTAGGCGTTTACGATAAGAATATCGAAATTATTAAAAGTTACTTTGATTGTAAGATCGTTGTTAAAGATAATATTATTAAAAGTAACGCTAAAGAGGAAATTAAAGAAATCTTAGAAGATGTTTTTTATAAGATGGATGTGCTCTCTTCAAAGACAATTTTAAATGAGAGAGAAGTTATTTATTTAATTAAATTAAGGGAAGCGCATAAACTCAATGGTGTCGTGGACTTTTTTACTTTAAGAAAGCCGATTTTAACGAAATGGGATGGTAAAAATGTTTACCCTAAAACCTTTACTCAAGAAGAGTATATTAAAACGATTGAGAAAGAAGAAATTATCTTTGGAGTTGGACCTGCTGGGACTGGTAAAACTTATTTAGCGGTCGCGATGGCAGTGAGCTATTTAAAACAAAATAAAGTTAAAAAACTAATTTTAACGAGACCGGCAGTGGAAGCGGGTGAATATTTAGGCTTTTTACCCGGTGACTTAAAAGAAAAAATTGACCCTTATTTAAGACCTTTATATGATGCTTTGTATGATTTTTTAGGTGTGGAAACTACTAATAAACTTTTAGAAACGAAAGTAATTGAAATCGCTCCTTTAGCTTATATGAGAGGAAAGACTTTAGAAAATGCTTTTATTATTTTAGATGAAGCTCAAAATACTTCCGCTATTCAAATGAAAATGTTTTTAACAAGATTAGGGTTTTCTTCTAAAATGGTTATTACCGGTGACCCTTCTCAAACTGATTTACAACAAGGAAGAACTTCTGGTTTAAAACAAGCTATTTCAATTTTAAAAAACATTCATAACATTAAAACAATTGAATTTATGAGGTTGGATGTAGTGAGAAACCCTTTAGTGCAAAAAATCTTAGAAAGATATGATGAGCATGGAAATCTTTAACGAGACTAAGAGTGATATTTCCAGTTACGAAAAGCTCTTAAAAGAAGTATTCGCTTTTAATAAAGAAAGTTTTAGTATTATTTTAACGACTAATAAAAAGATTAAAGACTTAAATAAAAGTTATCGTAAAGTTAATAAAGTAACCGATGTCTTAAGTTTTAATAGCGATCAAGAAGATTATTTAGGTGAAGTTTTTATCGCCTTAAAAAGAGCCTTTAGACAGGCAAAAGCATATCGTCATAGTAAAAAAAGAGAAGTTGCTTTTTTAGCAGTTCATGGTTACTTACATTTAAAAGGTTATCATCATGACACTAAAGAAGCGGAAGAAGAGATGTTAAAAAAACAAGAAGAGATTCTAAAAAAAGTAAATTTAAAGAGAGGTATTTAAATGGAGTTAATTAAAGAAGCGATTAAAGCGAGAGAAAAAGCTTATGTTCCTTATTCAAACTTTAAAGTAGGAGCGGCGATTTTATTAAAAGATGGTCAGGTGATTCATGGTGCTAATATTGAAAATGCCTCTTATGGGCTTTCTAATTGTGCGGAAAGAAGTGTGCTTTTTTCTTTCTATAGCCAAGGCTACCAAAAAGAAGATATTAAAGCGATGGCTGTTGTCGGTGATACTGAAGAGCCGATTTCTCCTTGTGGGGCTTGCCGGCAAGTAATGAATGAATTACTCCCAAAAGAGACACCGATTTATTTAGCAAATTTAAAAGGAAAACAAAAAAAGACTTTAGTAACGGAACTACTCCCTTACTCTTTTAATAAGATAGAACTATGATTAAATCTGGTTATATCGCTATTATTGGGAGAGTAAGTGTTGGTAAATCAACATTTTTAAATAATTATTTAGAAGAAAAGGTTAGCATTACCTCCTCAAAACCTCAAACAACTCGTGAACAAATCATCGGCATTAAAACTTTTTCTGATGCTCAATTTGTTTTTATCGATACTCCAGGCTTTTATCGCCCCCGGCATAAACTAGGAGAGTTTTTATCTAAAGAAGCTTTAAGTGGTCTGAAGTCAGCTGATTTAATTTTATATTTAGTTGATAGCGAATATAGCTATGGAGAAGATTACGTCATCAGACACTTTGAAAACATTAACGTACCTGTTTTCTTAGTTATTAATAAAATTGACCTTTTAAAATCTAAAATGAGTATTGATAGAATTATTTTATCTTATTTAGATAAGTATAATTTTAAAGGAGTCTTTCCAATCTCAGCACTAGAAAAAACTCATTTTGAAAAGTTAACAGAGGCGATTAAAAACTATTTACCATCTCAAGGCTATTTTTATGAAAAAGAACAAGTAACCACGCAAAGTGATTTAAAAAGAGCTAGTGAGATTATTAGAGAAAAGGTGCTTTTTTATACGAAAGAAGAAGTCCCCCATGCAGTTGGTGTTTTTATTGAGTATGCGCGAATGGAAAATGGCTTATATGTAATGTACGCGACTATTTATGTAGAAAGAGCGAGTCAAAAAGCAATTTTAATTGGTAAAAGGGGAGAAATGCTGAAAAAGATTGGTAAAGATAGCAGATTAGAGATCAATGAAGTTTTAAATACTAAGGTTCATTTAAACTTATATGTTAAAGTTAAAAAAGATTGGCGAAACAACATAAGCGACCTAAGAGGATTAGGTTATGTCTAAAGCCTTTATTTACCGGGTTCAAGATTACAAAGAAACTAGTAAATTGCTGTTTTGTTATAGTGGTTATGGTAAAATAACGTTAATCGCCAAAGGAGCTAAAAGTTATCGTCATCCTTATCATAGTTTTAGCGATTATTTTACTTTGATTGAGGCGGAGTTAAGTAGTGGTAAAAGCATGCAGACTTTAAAGAAAGCAGTTCTCGTTGATGATTATCAAGCTTTAAAGAAACTTAGTAATGTTCGTTATTTAAAAAGCTTTATTAACGCTCTTAATTATCTCGTAACTGATGATTTACCGCATGAGAGGCTTTTTAAAATGTTTTTATTATTATTAGATTTTAAAGATATTGAAGTGGCGTTATTAACTTTTTATATTAAACTTACTTATGCTTTAGGTTATCAACTTACCTTTTATCAAAATGATTACTGGGGCTTTAATATCGAATTAGGTAAGACTATTACTAAAGATGAAAACTTTAGTAGTGATTTAAATTTAAGAGCGACAAATGATTTAAAAAGGTTATACTATTTAAAAGAAGAAATAGTGATTAGTAAAGAAAGTATGATAGCTTTAAAGCAATTTATTAAAGCTTATTATAAATATCATATGGATTATAATATTGAGGTGTGAAATGAAATTAGAGAAAATAGTGAGTTATTTAAAACAAACTGGTTATGTTTTTCAAGGGTCGGAGATTTATGGTGGTTTAGCTAACACTTTTGATTACGGTCCTTTAGGAAGTTTATTAAAAGATAATTTAAAGAGAGCTTGGAAAAAGAGGTTTATTACGGAATCAAAGTATAATGTTTTATTTGATTCTAGTATTTTACTTAATAAAGAAGTTTGGCAGGCTTCAGGGCATTTAGCTGGCTTTAATGATCCTCTTACGGAATGTCTTAGCTGTAATAATAGATTTAGAGCTGATCATTTAATTACTAATTATGATAATAGTATTAACTGTGATGGTTGGAGTAATGAAAAACTTTTAGAGTTTTTAAATGATAAAAAGATTGCTTGTCCTGTTTGTGGGAAGTTAAAGTGGTCAGAGATTAGACAGTTTAACTTGATGTTTAAAACTAATCAAGGTGTAATCGATAATGAGGCTAACTTAGTTTATTTAAGACCGGAAACCGCTCAAGGGATCTTCATTAACTTTAAAAATATTCAAAGAACAACGAGAAGAAAACTCCCTTTTGGAGTAGGGCAAGTTGGGAAGGCTTTTCGCAATGAGATTACGCCTGGTAATTTTATTTTTAGAACGAGAGAGTTTGAGCAATTAGAATTGGAGTTTTTCTGTCAACCGCAAACAGAATTAAAATGGTTTGATTATTGGCTTGAGGAGATGAAAAGGTTTTTAGTTGATTTAGGATTAAAAAAGGAAAACATCTCTTATCATGAGCATAATGAAGAAGAACTATCGCATTATTCGAATAAGACAATCGATATTCTTTATAACTATCCTTGGGGTTTTGATGAACTTTGGGGGATTGCTAGTAGAACTGATTTTGATTTAAAAGCTCATGAGGTTCATAGTGGAGTGGATATGACTTATTTAGATAACGAAACTAACGAGAAATACCATCCTTATGTTGTGGAACCTAGTTTAGGAGTGGAAAGATTATTTTTAGCAGTAATTAAAGACAGTTTAACTGAAGAAACACTTCCTGACGGTACGACTAGAGAACTCTTAAAAATTCACCCTTTTTTAGCTCCCTATCAAGTCGCGGTATTCCCTCTAATTAGAAAAAGGCATCAAGCAAAAGCCGAAGCCGTGTATGAGCTTTTAAGTAAAGAATTAAGTGTTCTTTATGATGAAACTCAAACAATAGGAAAAAGATATCGGCGCCAAGACCAAATTGGCACTCCTTTCGCGGTGACGATTGATGATGAGACACTTGCAAATGAAACCGTGACAGTCAGAGAAAGAGATACGATGGAGCAAATAACTCTTAAAATTGATGAAGTTGCTTCATACATTAAATTAAAAACTAAGTTTTAAGGAGTAAAGTTGATAACGAAAAATATTATCGATGAAATTAATGAAAAAACAAGTATTGTTGAGTTAGTTTCAGAATATGTAAAACTAGATAAAAAAGGTAAAAACTATGTCGGATTATGTCCCTTTCATGATGACACTAATCCATCTTTTTCAGTGAGCCCTGAAAAAAACATTGCGAAATGTTTTTCTTGTGGGGTTGGCGGCGGACCGATTAAGTTTTATCAAGAAATTAATCACGTTTCTTTTGAAGAAGCAACGAGAAAGTTAGCAGAGCGTTTAGGAATTAAACTGAAAACCGCAGCAACAAAACCTTCCTTAATTGAGCATAAAGTTTTAGAAGTTGCAGTAAATTTTTATCATTATTATTTACTAAATTCTAAAAGTGGCGAAGAAATTATCTCTTATTTAGCAAAAAGAAAGATTACTAAAAAAGAGATTGCTGAATTTAAGTTAGGCTTTTCCCCATTTGAGCGTACAGCTTTATATGACTTACTAGTTAAAAAAGATTATTCTAAAGAAGTTTTAGAAAATAGTGGTTTATTTAGAAAAGCTGATAATAATTATTATGATTTCTTTAATGAAAGAATTATGTTTCCCATTGATGATGAAAATGGTAATGTCATTGGCTTTAGTGGCCGCTCTTTAAAAGAAAAAGCAAAATATATTAACTCCAAAGACTCTTTTGTCTTTAGTAAAAACAAATCGCTTTATAATTTATCAAAAGCGTTACCTTTTATTAAAAGAGAAAATAAGGTAGTTATTTTTGAGGGCTTCTTTGATGTTATTTCCGCTTTTAAAGTCGGGATTAAAAATGCGGTCGCGACGATGGGAACTGCTTTAACAAATGAACAGATTACTTTAATTACAAAGCTAACTAAACATCTCATTTTCGCTTATGATGGCGACTTAGCTGGAAAAGAAGCTACTATTAACGCTCTTAGGTTATTAAGAGGTAAAAATCTTAAAATTGATATTTTACCTTTAAATGAGCTTGACCCTGATGAATTTATTAATAAAAAAGGTAAAGAAGCGTTTTTAAAATTATTTAATAACTTAGTAGATGAGTATCATTTTCAGTATCAGTATTATAAAAGCAGTTTAAATTTAGCAAATATGAATGATGTTTCTTTATTAAAAGATTATTTAAAAGAAATTTTAACTTTTGCTAATAAAGAAGTAAGAGAAATTTATTTAGCGAAGCTCGCGGAAGATTTGAACGTTTCTGTTCATAGTTTATCGCATTTAATGAGAGAAAGAAGAGTAACGCCGGTAATTGAAAAAGTTAAAAAACCAGTTTTAAAAATTCCCGAAAGCTTTTATAACGCTGAAATAATATTATTAATAATTATGTTAAAAAATAAAGAGAAGGCGAAACAAATCGATCAAACCTTAGGTAGTATTTATGTTTGTGATATGACAATTTATAAATTAAGAACGATTTTAATGATTAAATATTATAATCTTTATGACGAATTTGAGGAAAATAAATTTTTAGAGATTTTGGCTGGTGAAACCGATAGTGAGGAATTAATAGCGGCTTTTACTACTATTATTAGTCAAATTGAATATTCATCTAAATTTATTTACAATGATGAAGATGTTTTAAAACATTTAGAATTTTTTAAAAGTATTAATGATGAAAAAGAGTACCAACAAATCTTAAAAGATATTATGAAAGAAACAGAGTCTTATCAAAAGACAGTATTAGTGGAGAAACAAAGAGTCTTAAAATTGAAAAAAAGGAATTAGAAGTAAGATATTTTATAATAATGAGTAGATACAAAAAAGGAGATTTTATTAAATGAGTAAACAAATAATAACTAAATTACTAAAAAAAGTTAAAGAAGGAAAAATAGCAGAAGAGGAAATAATTGAATTCGCTCCTAAAAACAGTGATTTATATTTTGAATTATGTGAGAAATTAGAGGCTAAAAAGGTCATTATCGAAGAGAATGAAGATGAAGATTTAGTGGATTTAAATTATGGAGAAGACGAAGACGATTATGTGGAAATTGATTTAGATGAATTATCGTTATCGCAATTAGATGTTGAAGCGATTAAAGAAGAGGAACTTATCAATATTGAAAAGATGCCTTCTAATGTAAGAGTTGATGATCCTGTAAGGATGTATTTAAAGGAAATCGGTAGAATTCCTTTATTAGTTGCTGAAGAAGAAGTTAACTTCGCAATGCGAGTTGAAAGTGGTAAAATGGCTCAAAAAGAGTTAGAAGAAGCAAGAGAACAAGGCACTCTTACCGATCAAAAAAGAGTGCAACTAGAACAGATGATTGAAGATGGCTTAATCGCTAAGACTAAACTAATCGAAGCTAACTACCGTTTAGTAGTTAGCATCGCTAAGAAGTATGTGGGAAGAGGAATGCTTTTTTTAGATTTGATTCAAGAAGGTAATATGGGATTAATAAGAGCTGTTGATAAGTTTGATTATGAAAAAGGCTTTAAGTTTTCAACATACGCAACTTGGTGGATAAGACAAGCGATTACAAGAGCAGTAGCCGACCAAGCAAGAACGATTAGAATTCCTGTTCATATGGTAGAAACGATTAATAAGATGTTAAGAATTCAAAGACAATTAGTACAAGAACTATCAAGAGAACCAACCGCAGAAGAAATCGGTGAAAAGATGGAAATCACCGCTGAAAAGGTTCAACAAATTCAAAAAATATCTCAAGAGCCAATCTCCTTAGAAGCACCAGTGGGTGAGGAAGAAGATTCATCATTAGGTGATTTTATTAGTGATCCTAATGCCTTAAACCCTTATGAATACTCTGTTAATGAATGGGTAAAAAAATCTTTAGATGAAGTCCTACAGACTTTAACAGATAGAGAAGAGAAAGTATTAAGACTAAGATATGGGCTCCTTGATGGGAAAACCCACACTCTTGAAGAAGTAGGAAAAGAGTTTGGAGTAACAAGAGAAAGAATTAGACAAATTGAAGGAAAAGCACTTAGAAAGCTAAGACAACCTTCAAGAAAGAAAAAGTTAAAAGATTTTAACTTAAATAGATGAGAATAAAGTTTATCGCTTCACTTTTAAAAGGTGCCAATACCGTTTTAGATATTGGCACTGATCATGCGAAAGTTTTAATTGAAGCGCTCAAAAGCGGCTATATTAAGAAAGGAATTGGTTCTGATGTTAACAAAGGACCACTTAAAAATGCCTTAAAGAACATTGATAAAGCTCAACTAAATGATAAGATCACTTTAGTGCAGTCCGACGGTTTTAAAAAGATAACTAATTCATATGACGTCGTTGTCATAACTGGAATGGGATATGAATTAATAAAATCCATCTTACAGCAAGACCATCAAGCCCCCAAATATTATTTACTAGGAGCACATTATCAAGTGGAACTATTAAGAAAATATTTAGCGGAGCATAATTATCAAATCATTGACGAATATTTGTTTTTTGAAAAAAAGTATTATCTTTTTTTAAAAGTTATCAATAAAAAAGCATTGCTGGAAGAAGAGGACTATTACTTAGGTCCAATTTTAAAAACAAAGCAAGAAGCTTTACCTTATTATAAAGATGAGCTTGATAAACTATTAAAAATAAAAGAACATCATCGCTCTAATCAGATAAAGAAACAAATTTCTTTACTCAAAGAAGCGATTACTAATTTAGAGCGTCAGCAAAATTGACTTTACATTTAGAGTTTAGTGCGATATAATAATTTTGCTGTCAAAATGGTGCAGTAGCTCAGCTGGATAGAGCAACGGCCTTCTAAGCCGTCGGTCAGGGGTTCGAATCCCTTCTGCATCGCCATCATGGAATTAATTAATGCTACACTTCGGTGTGGCGTTTTTTTTATGCCTTTATGAGTATGTTTTGATACTTTTAAAGGTCTTTATAAGCCAATTTATTATTTTATAAAAATTGTTATAATTACTTATTTATCTGTGAACGTCAAATAAAGGCACTAGGAAGAAAACCTACAAAAAAACACTAGACTTTAACTGAAAAATCTAGTGTTTTTGTATGTAGGGTCCAAATCCTGCTGGGTGAAGATTACCGAACTTTTATAGTTACGCGTAAATTTTTGGGCAATTTATCTGAGTAAGGAAGTAGTTCATTAATAGGTAATTCATCAATATTTTCTAAAACGTATGTTAAATACTTTTCTACACATAAATTATTAATAAGAGCGGTTCTAATAATAGAAAAGAGTTTAGTGGTATAAATGGCACCCGCATAAGAACCTGAAGTCATAAAGACTTTCCTATTTATTACGAAGGGTTTAACAGCCCTTTCAGCTAAGTTATTTGATATTTCTAAATAAGGGTAATCTAAATAGGTGATTAATTCACTCCAAATGTTTTTAGTATAATTCAGGGCTTTTTCTAATAATGAATTAGGACTAGGGGCAGTATTAAAGATAAGTTCTTTTAACTTATTTAAAATGGGTAAATGTTCTTTATTTCTATTCTCTTTAATAACTGAAGCTGTAAGTTTTTCTCTTTTATAAAGGGCTTCAAAGTGAAATAACTTATTAATTAACCCAACAATCTCATAAGAAACAGTTTTAGGTCTCTCCTTTTCTGGCAAAGCTTTTAAAAGGTCTGTAAATTTTCTTCTTACGTGTGCGAAACATCTTTGAAGTTTAATGTTGGGGTTATTCTTTTTAAGTTTAGAATAACCTTTATAGTCATCACAAACCAAATAGCCGCCATAATCATTAAGCCAAGCAGAAACTTGATCAATTTTTCTTGATTCATGAAACTCATAAATGTTAATTGGTTTATCATAAAAACTAGTAGAAAAAACGTATACATAGCTATACTTACGGTTTATTTCTTCTAGAGGTTTTTTACTAACAACTAAAGTAGTTTCATCAGCGTGAATAACTTTAACATTATTATTTTTAAGATCTGCTTTCATTTTAAGAAAGAGAGGTTCTAACTTGTAAGAAATGTTTTTCATCCAAACAGACATTAACTGTTTAGAGATATCCATTTTTAAAGTATTGGAAAGATGAGATTCAAGATGATGAAAAGGAATACCTAGCTCATATTTATGATAAGCAATATAAGAAGCGAAAGAAGGAGTAAGTATTGAACCAGGAAAAACCTCATTAGAAAGGGGATAGTAAAATTTATTAGTTTTAGGACATTTATAAGTTCTTTTAATAATTTTAGTAATGCTAATACTAGCGGGAATAGTCTCTACAACATAGCGTTCTTTTTGGCTTACTAAAGTTAAAGAAGAGACATTAATATCTTCGCTAAAAATAGGATCTTCATATTTTATCTTAGTAACTAAAGCCTCTAGGTTAGTATTTTTAAAGTTAGTGCCACCTTTTTTCCTGCCTGTAGGCTTACGATCTTTTTTAATAGTCTCTTCAACTTCGTTAATAACAACCTCTTTAATCCGCTCATTTTTTTTAACAAAGGGTTTAGTTCTATGAAGGTTATATTTTTCTTTTAAAGTTAGACTCTTTTTTAAAAGGTCATTAAAAGCTTTCTCTTGGTCATATATAAGAGCAAGCAATTCTTCTTTTTCTAAAGTAAGATTAGAATTTTCTAGTTTAAGGTTATCTTTTTCTAAAGTAAGTTTAGAGTTTTCTAATCTCAAGTTATCTTTTTCAGTTTTAAGGGAAGAAATTTCTAGTTTTAATTTTTCAACTAAATCTTTAAGATTAGTATTCTCACTAGTTTCAACATTCATTTTCATAAGACTATTATATCATAAAAAAATAATTAGTTATATATAATATAACTAAAATTTAAATATTTTATACAGAAACTAGCTTTTTTCTCATATTTAGCATTAAAACACCCTTAAGTAAGAGGCTTAAATCAGTTTTTGAAATAGTTATTGAGTTTTCGAACTCAGGAATCATATAAGTAGTGTAAGATAATTTATTAATAAATAGCCATTTCCCGTATTCATCTTCATAATATATTTTTAATTGTTTCCTACTTTTAGAAACGAAAATAAATAACGAATAAATAATTTCTATTGGTGAAAAGGTTAAGCTTAAAAGCATTTCAATTTTATTTATCCCAAAGCGCATATCTATAGGTTTTGAATAAAGGTGAATATTTTTAATTTTACTTAAATCGATCATAATACTTCTCTATAATCTCTAACGCCTGTTTTAAGGAAGTAGTGATTTTAATTTTTTCAAACTCAATAACTACGATAGAATGATCAAACCTTGAAAAATGATGACTTTTCTTATAAATAGATTCAGTATCAAGCATCTTAACAGCAACATCATCATTTTTTAGCACTACTGATTTATCATTACTATTAATTGCTTTATTTAAATTAATAAATGAACCATCAATATTATTAAAAGCATTTACCCAACCTCTTAAAGTCTCATAAGACATCCCCTTACTACTAGCAAAATCTCTTAGTGACATCCTACTTACCTTATACTCCTTAACAGTCTCAAATCTTTCATAGTTAGTTTTAAATTTTCTTTTTTTAACTTTTTCCATAAAAAAACTCCTTTTCTTTTACACTAAGGAGTTTATCTTTATTCGTTCTTTTTTAATAGAGTGTTAATTTTTGACGTTCACGCATTAAAATACAAAACCCCAATTCAATTTAAAACTGAATTAGGGTATTAAAAAGGTTTGATACGTGTCCACTTTATCTTGACAAGTGCATATTGTATCAAACCTATTCATCTAACTTGGTGCGGATGACAGGAATCGAACCTGCATGCCCGGAGGCGCTAGATCCTAAGTCTAGTGCGTCTGCCAGTTCCGCCACATCCGCCACAAGAAAAATTATACTCATCTTCGTTATGAATGTCAACAATTTTTAGTTTTTCAATTCTATAAAGAGGTTATATTTTAGGGCATAATCCATTCTATATTTATATCTCATTAAGTATTTAAAAAACTTTAAAGGGTCATTTTCAAACGTTTCTTTATATGGATAAATATTATCTTCAGAAAAATTTTTAAGATCGTTCATCCTTTTTCCCACTAAATAGTATTCATCGGTTACTAAAGAAAATGTCCTGGTATCTATAGAAAAAGTCTTTTCTTTAGATAAACCATTAACTCCAAAATAATAATAATCAGTTTCTAAATCAAAAAGTTCAATAACTGTCCGATACAAATCAACTTGAGAACGAACAAGAGGTTGCTTTCCTTTAAATAGCCCCACGTTAATACCATCTTCGTTTACTTCTTCTCCAGGAACATAAAGAAAGGCAAGTGTTCTTAACATCTCTTTCTCGTATTCTATATAAGAAAGTTCTTCTTTTGATTTATTTGAAATAGTTAGTAAGTCTTTATAAGGAATTCCAGAACCATGATCACTGTAAAAAAGGTAGACCGTATTAGACATTTTTTTAGAGATTTCAATAAACTTTTTAAAATAAGCTTCAAAATAAGATTGATAATTTAAATATCTTAATGTCACAGTATCCACTTTTAATTGTTGCTTATCAAAATATGGTTCATCATTATAATATAAATAAGGCACGTGAGGTTGAATCATAATCGGATATAAAAAGTTTTTTTCTTCTTCTTGATACATTTCTAAAGTCCAATCTAATAGAGAAATATCGCTTACCCAAGGTGACGCTTCATCAGTCTTATCATTTAGTTCTTGAAAATAGTAATAACCGTTAAAAGTCCCCGAATAATAGGCTTCATTCTCATCATAATAATAGTAATCATCAAAACCTAACATCTCCCTGTGAACAGGAACGCGATTATAAAAGCCCGCTACATCTCCATGTAGCGATATTTTTTGATAATCATTGCCAAACAACTTGGGCAAAGCAGGGAAAAGATACTCAGTTTTTTGATAATCCCAATAAATAGTTGAATCTCCTTTAGGATGAATTCCTGTTAATACTGCAAACTCAGCATCACTAGAATTTCCTACCCCAACATTAGTATAAAAATTATCAAAAAGATAAGACTCTTTTAATAACGCTTTTAAAGTCTCTAAATAATCAGAACCTAAGAGACCGTCTTCTTGTAAGAGAAAATGATTTAAAGACTCAATATGGACTAAAACCAAGTTTTTATCTTTAAATATTCCATTGAGGTTTTCTTGTTTTAAACTATCATCAACAACTAAATTATTAGCCTCACTTAGTTTAAGAGTGTTGCTGTAGGTTTCTCCATAATAATTTAAATAACTTTCCTTATTCTTATTATATTCGTCATAATAATCTAAACTTACTTCTTCCTCTTTCGTTGCAAAATGAAAAAGCTCACTAAAATAATAATTATAAACGCCACCATTTTGAACAGCATAAAGCGGCTTTTCAGCGTCTATCTCCCAATTTTTATTAATCTTAATATTTGTATAAAGAATCGATAAAGCGCTTAAGAGCATACCGCCGATTAGAAGCGATAAATTAAGAGGAATAGTGTTAAAAACAACTACTTCATTAGCGTCAGATTTTGCTTTTTTAATACTTTTAGTGAAAATTAAATAAATTACCACTAAACTTATAAAAGGAATAAAAACAACAATTCTCCAATAAACAAACAGCTCTTTAAAGGATTCAATAATAATTGAAGTTGTAAGTTTAGTGGCGGGATTTTTAAAGACATCCATATTGCTAGGGGAAAAAACTGTCTGATAATATTTTGTAAATAAGCCTAATAAAAAAATAATAACATTAAATAGAAAAGTTAAGACAACCATATACTTATAACGTCCTTTTTCTTTTCTAATAATTAAAAAACCAAGGAATAGTAAAATAGTTAAAACAGCAAAATTACCTATAAAAGAATTAACTTCCATCACAAAAGAACGATTGAAGCTAATTAAATAGCGATTTAAAAATGTACTCGTAATAAAGTACGTATTAAAAATATTCAAAAGATAAAACAAACTTATAAAAAACCAAAACATCTTTTTCCTTCTCATTTTATCACCAGCAAAGTTCCCTTTGCAGTCAATATTCTAACATAATAATTCTATTTTTAATAATATATCTCTCAAAAATTGCATTTTATTGGTTTTTTAGTTTTAGTAATCAAATAAAAATTTTCTTTTAAAAAATAAGCGGTTGCACCATAATTAAACACTTATAAAAAAGGCCTAATCCCTTTTGAAATTAGACCTTCTCTTTAAGTGTTTCTTTTTTTATTTACTTCTTCTAAACTTTTACTAACGCTTTCTCCTTTTAACAACGATAATTGCGGCAGTTAAGACGGCTAAAAATACAAAACCGCTAATAACTGGATAAAGCCATAATTTATCGTTTGTATCATTTCTGACTTCAATTTTTCCTTGGAGTTGTTGGCCTTCATGTATAAAAGAATAATAAATATTTCCTGCATCATTAGTATAAGCAACTTCATCAAACACTATTTCCACGTCACTAATATTTGCTTCACTATTTTCAATAATCCAAGCGATGATATCTTCTTGAGTCATTTCATTATATTCGCTTATTGTTAGTATTAAATTGGTTGTTGTAAAGACTGGCGG
This sequence comes from Acholeplasmataceae bacterium, assembly GCA_012837645.1. GTDB lineage: Bacteria > Bacillota_I > Bacilli_A > Acholeplasmatales > UBA5453 > DUQU01. The sequence continues at coordinate 71,715 of DUQU01000043.1, forward strand.
AACGCCTTCAACAATCTTAAGATAAAGCCGTTTTGAAGCTTTATTTCCAGAATTGTCTTCAACTGTAATTAAAAACTCATGAGTACCAACTTCACTAGATGTTATTCCGCCAACTTCAATTAAATCCGATAAATCACCATCAACTTCGTCGTATGCTTGATAAAGAGCTTTTATTTCTTCTCTTGTCATTTCGGGATCAGTACTATAACGATAAATTTCTAAAGGACCTATCAAAACCGGGGGCTTATTATCAGCGACAGTAATCATAACGGGGAAATCTGTGTAGTTTTGAGAACAATCAACCGCTCTAAAGACTACTTGATATTCGCCTGCTTTATTTTTATTATCGGTAAAATCATCACTAATTATTTCTAAATCGCTATTGGAAATGTTAGAATAATTATCATTAACAATTAATTGTTCTTTAATACTATTAAGGCTAAAATTATCAACTTCACTAAAATCAATTATATAACTATCTTTTCCTCTTATTATTGGTGGTTCAATATCAACGACTTTAACTTTCAAATCATAAAAAGAAGCATTAATATATTCATCTTGAGCTTTCAACTTAATTAAATACTCGCCAATTTGAGAAACATTATCGCTATAATTATCCTCGATAATATTAATGGTAATTAAGTTATCATCATCGCTTTCAAAAACAAACGCTTCTAGTATCGCCTCTATACTTAATGGACAATCGACATCAACTAAAAGAGTTCCTACTTCTGGTTCAAAATTAGTGTGGTAACTATAAAAACCACTAAAATCATCAATTTCACCAAGATACATAATTATTTTAAATGGCATCCGTTCCACTTCACTAGAAACTCTCGCATTCATATAATCGATTTTTACTTTATTACCTTTAGCAGTAAAGGTTCCCCAAATATAACCAAATTCATCAAACTCATGAAAACCGACACTATCAGTCGGCACTTGATCGGTGGTCTCATCATCATAGATTAAATGAATATGATAGTTATCGTCAAGATTATTAAAATAATCAAAATCTTGCTCTAAAAAATGTTCATGAATAATAATAGTGTAAACTTCGCCTTCAACAACATCGATAAAATTTGTCATTTTTAAAAACCTTTTAGCTGGCCGATGCGACGTTGGCTCCTGTTCTTCTAAATAAATGTTTCTTAAATCAATTAAGTTTTTCGTTTCTTTAAATGTTGTTTCCGCTTTAATGCTTGAAAAAGAAATTAAAGCAAATACCATACAAATAAAAAAAACAAATCCTTTTTCCTTCATTTTTATCACCTCTACAATAATAATAGGAAGAAATTAGGATTTTACTTTTTTATTATTCTAAAATTTTTAATGCAAATAAATGTCGTTCTTGATTTTCTTTTTTTAAATACTTTAATTCTGCTTTCAAACTAGCTATTTTAACAGTCCTTGCGAGCGGATTTAATTTAATTCTTCTAATAAAATCTGGATAAGATAAAACGTCATCTTTAGCGAGCACCCTTAGAGCCTCAGAAATTTCAAAAGGAAATTCTTTTTGCAATTCTATAAATGTTATTTTTTTATCATCTAAGAGAGTCCTTAATAAAGCAACAGTTTGGCTGTTTTCATCTTCCATCGTTTTGGCAACGTCATATAATGAAAACACAACAGGAATATTATTATCATCTTTTTTCTTTAAATAAGCTTGATAAACAATTCTTAATGCTTTTTGAGTTACTTTACTTGTAAACATAACGACTCCTTTTTTCCTTTTACTATCGTGTGATAAAATAAAAAGCCATTGAAGACTTTATAATGGCAGGGACACCAGGATTCGAACCCGGACTAACGGTTTTGGAGACCGCTGTGCTACCGTTGACACCATGCCCCTATTTTAGCGTGCATTGATACTATAACACACGCCTTTTTAGATTTCAATCTTATTCTTTTTCTTCTTCACTATCAACTGTTTTTTCTGTTGTTTCAATTTTTTTAACTGCGAGGTTTTCATCGCGCTCTTCTATTTCAGAAATTTTATTGATGTTGATGTTTTCTTGCGGTTTAACTTCTTTAACTACTTTTGCCTTTGCTGTTTGATGGTTTTGTGAGTAAGCTGCTCTGGTTGGTTTTTGTCTAATAAACATCATATAGATTAATCCTCCTAAAACAACAATATAAACAATCATTCCAATCCAAACGATATAATTGAAAGCTTTTAAATTTGCCCTTTTATCAACTTTATAAACACCTAAGCTGGCAAGATAATTTTCTAACTTACTATCCGAAAATTCACTGACGTCTTGGGCGAGTTTTTTCTCAAAAACTAGCGGTTCTCCATTCTCATCTCCTGCTATTTCACCATCTATTACAAAAAGATATTCAATTGTATCGCCTCTTATTTCAACTGCTTGAAATTTTTCGCCTTCTGACTGATAAAAGAAGGTTGTTTTTTCTGTTTCTTCAGCAATTTTATAAGAAATACCTTGTTCTGATTTTGTCAGTTTATAGCTTTTATCATTAATATCATAATCGTTAAAGTTACCAATTAAATAAACATCACCAACGATTTCTTCAGTTATTAATGCTTTTACCACTAATTTGTAATTATTAGTTTCTCCCTCTGCTAGTTCTTTTTCTTCCAATTCAAGAGCAGCTATATTATCTAAGTAAGCATAAAGAGTGTTATCACCTTTCAAATAACTAACAATATTATAATCAGACTCACTAATAACAGCTTCTTTATCTTCAAAAACTAATACTTCTTCATCTTTTTTCTCAGTATAAGTGATTTTAAGACCAACAATATCTTCTAATATTTGTTGTTTATCATAGAGATTTTCTAAATACAACCACTGCAAATACCAAGCTTCTTCTCCAATTGAGATTAAAATGTTTTCTATCTCACGACCACTTTTTAATTTTAAACTGAAATTTAAAACATTATTTGTAATCTTTTTATCAATTCCAGTTGCTAAGAAAAGCAATAAATTATTATCCTTAGTAGCGACATTATAAATATTTAAATTAAAATCGCCTTTACTTCCTTGATAGATTAAACCTTCTTGATAATATTCAAAAATGGATCTAAAAAATTCATCATTTTCTTCAACAATAGCCTCATCACCTAACTTACCAATTGCTTTATTATTAGCAATTCTGCTTAAAAAGCCAAAAAGTTGAATTCCAACGAAAAAGATTAAAATCATCACAAGTATTTTACCAAATGTTTTCATAAAAATAGTTTCTCCTTTATAAAACTATTACTATCATAGCAAACTTTACTTTTTTTCACAACATAGATGTTGTTTTAAAGTCATATTTATTAACTCTCATTATTTTTTTAAGACACCTTTTAATTAGTATTAGTTTACTTTTTAATATACAAATGTTTCATTATGACGCTAAAATCGTTAACAAAGCTAATTTTAAATTTAAAATTACAACAATAATTTTTTTATCAAACCTTATAAAACAAAAAAAACTTTACATAATCTTAAAATATAGTATAATAGTCCAGAGGCGATGGCGGTTATGGCGAAGAGGTTAACGCACCGGATTGTGGCTCCGGCATTCGAGGGTTCAATTCCCTTTAGCCGCCCCAAAGAAAGGCCCATAGCCAAGTGGTAAGGCAACGGACTTTGACTCCGTCATTCGTAGGTTCAAATCCTGCTGGGCCTGCCAATTTAAAAAAACGCGACGTTTAATCGTCGTTTTTTATTTTTAGAGTTCTTTTTTTATTGTAAATAAAACAATTGGTTTTTCTGTTAATTCCATTTGAGCATTTGTAATACTTAATTTTTGGGGATATAAGATATTATCATAAACACCATCTGGAAAAGGCACTGTAATAAATCCTTTTTCATTCCCTAAATTGAAAACCCCTAAAGCAATGCTATGGGCATTTTGATAAGTAATAACAGCTATTTCCTTATCTTGAAAGTGAATCTTAAAATTTCCTTCGCTAAACAAGGAATCTTTTTTAAAATTAGCTAATTTAATAATAAGATTGGTTAACTGCTCATTTTTAGGAGTTAAATCAATAACATCATTTTCAAACAAATTAGGCTTTTTACTTACTCCATATTCTTGGCCAGCGTAAATCATAGTTGTCCCTTTTAAGAAAAATAATAAAGCATTGATCTGTAAAAGTTTATCGGCACTAAAATAACTGGCAATTCGATCTTGATCATGATTTTCTAAATTTCTTAATTTAACATAATTATTAGAATAAATTGATTCTTGTTTAACTATCGCCTCTAACCAACGATTTAAGTTTCCCTTATCACTTAAATAATTTAAAAAGAGATCATGAATATCATAATCATATAAAATATCAAAAGCTTGATAAGTTTCGCTATCACTAGCTGCGTAAAATCCTTGGTCTCGAATTTCTTTCACAAACCCTAAATGAACAGATTCTGCAAGCATAATAAAATCAGGATTTTCTTTTAAGAGCGCCTTTCTCGCTTTAAGCCAAAACTCAATAGGAATTAATGATGCTACATCAGCACGAATCCCATCAACACCTATTTTAGCGTAATAAAGTAAGACTTCAATTAAATAATCCCATAATGGTTGTTTTTCAAAATCCAAATCAGTAATATCGGACCAATCGCCAACTTTTCCTGATAATTTACCGTTTTTGTAATAATACCATTCTGGATTAGTAGCCAGTAATTTAGCATCTAGGGCAGTGTGATGAAAAACAATGTCAATCATAATTTTTAAATTTAATTGATGTGCTGCTTTTATTAAAGCTTTAAAGTCTTCCATTGTCCCAAAAGTGTCATCAATAGCGAGATAATCTTTAATCGAATATGGAGAGCCCACACTACCTTTTCTCTGAAGTTCTCCAATAGGGTGAACTGGTAGTAAATAAATAATATCGATTCCTAAATTTCTGATGCGATTTAAATCTTTCTCTAATGATTTAAACGTTCCTTTTAAATGTTGTCTTAAAAAAACTTGGTAAATTGTCAAATTTCTTAAACTTGTTTTAGTATTTTCAGCCATTTTTATTTATACTTTCTTTTATATTTTTAAATCATCCATAAAGGACTTTAATGTTTCTTTTGCATCACCCAAAAATAAATGCGCCTTATTTAATTTATAAAGAGGATTGGAAACTCCGCTATAACCTGGCTTTAAATCATAATTGAAAATGAAAATATTGTTAGCATCTTCAACATCTAAAACAGGCATTCCATAAATAGGAGTTCCTTCATGCGTTTTGGCCTTAGGATTAACAACGTCGTTAGCCCCTACTATTAAGACTAAGTCAGTAGTTTTAAACTCATTGTTGATAACTTCCATATCATAAAGATCATCATAATCAACATTAGCTTCTGCTAGTAATACATTCATATGACCAGGCATTCTTCCCGCCACTGGGTGAATAGCAAATTTAACCGTTTTGCCATCCTTTTTCATTATATCCGCTAAGTTTTTAACTAATTGTTGTGCTTGAGCAACTGCCATTCCATAACCTGGGACTATAATTACCGATCTGCTCTTTAAAAAGATCTCTTTAAAATCTTCTTTAGGTTCTAAACTTTGATCTATATTTTCATCCTCGTTATCGCTTTCAACTTCAATAACATTACTTGTTTTACCTAAAAGAATTTCAATTAAAGTTTTATTCATCGCTTGACACATAATCTTCGTTAAAATCAACCCTGACGCTCCTACAATACCACCAACAGCAACTAATAAAACATCACCAATTGCTAGTCCTGAAATAGCCCCGGCAACACCAGAAAAACTATTTAACAACGAGATGGTTATAGGCATATCTGCTCCACCAATTCGCAAAGTAAACACAAGACTAAATAAACTTGAAATGACAACTAACAAAACCACAAAAAGTAACTCATTAATCAACTTAAAAGGACTAATAACAATCGCCACTAACTGCAATGTAAATAAAATGGTAATAATAGTTTTATAAAATTTAACTCTCACAGGCCTTCCAGAAATAATCCGGTGTAATTTCAAAGCCGCAATCAAACTACCCACAAAAGTAATAGTTCCCACCATTAAAGCAATTATCGCTACAATATAGGAAAAGTTATTGCTAATGTCTACACCAATATTAAAATAAGCAAAAGCCCCAACAACTAAAGATGCAAGCCCTCCTAAACCATTTAACAAAGCCACCATTTCTGGCATTTCAATCATTTTAACTCGATAAGCTAAATAAATACCAATAAGAGCGCCAACCCCTAAATAAGGAAAGATAATCCATTTATCAATTATTTCATATTGTAAGATTGTTAATAAAACAGCTAACAGCATCGCAAAAGCACTTAAAATATTACCGATTTTAGCATATTTAACATTACTCATTAAAAAGATGCCAAACATAATAATAAAGACTAATAATCCCGCTAAAATATAATAAACAACTGGATCAAACATCGTCTTTACCTCTAAACATTCTTAACATCCGGTCAGTAACACCAAAACCAGCAAAAACATTAATGGTCGCTGCAATGACAGCCAAACCAGCAAAAATCAATTTAAAAAGACTATCTTCAGCTACCGCCGCCAAAGCCACCAAGGCCCCTAAAACGGTAATTCCCGAAAGGGCGTTCATCCCGCTCATCAAAGGCGTATGTAATAACGGCGGTACATGACTTATTAAAAAATAACCTACGACCATCCCAACAATAAATACTGCAATTAAAATATATTGAATAGGTTCCATTTTATTCCTCCATCGCCTCGATTGTCCCACGATGCAACAATTTTTTATTATGCGTTACTAAAACTGAACTAATTATTTCGTCTTTCAAATCCAAGTTAATAGCATTATCTTTAATAATATATTTTACTAAATTGTAAATGTTTTCTGAAAACATGTATGTAGAGCTTGTCGGAACAGTACCAGGAATATTTTTAGTTCCATTAATGGTAACATTATCAACAACTTTCGTTATTCCTGCCTCAGTTAAAGCACAGTTACCACCTTGGTCAATAGAGATATCAACAATATAAGAACCTGGGATCATCTTTTTAACCATTTCTTCAGTTACTAAAATTGGCGCTTTTTTTCCGAAAACTAACGCTGCCAAAATAACGATATCGCTCTTTAAAATAGTCTCTTCTATTTGGGCTCTTTCTTTTAATAAATATTTTTCAGGCAAACTATTAGCATGTTTACCATCTTTAGAAACAGCAACTTTTTTAGGAATATCTAATTCTACAATTTTAGCACCTAGGGATTGCGCTTCTATGCGTGCTTCTTCTCTAATATCGGTTGCGAATACTTGTGCACCTAAACCTCTCGCTGTAGCAATCGCTCTTAAGCCAGCCACTCCAGCACCAATAACGAAAACATTAGCAGGCCTAATCGTTCCTACTGCACTCCCAATCATCGGCATAAATTTACTAATACCATTGGCAGCCATTAAAAGACCTTTATAACCAGCAACTGTCGACATACTAGAAAGAGCATCCATCGTTTGTGCTCTTGAAATTCTTGGAATGCCATCTAACGTTAAAGCAGTAATACCTTTTTCTTTTAATTGAAGTACCATTTTATGATTGTTAGGACTTGCTGGATGTAAAAATGTGATTAACGTTTGCCCTTCTTTCATCATCTCAATTTCATCCAAGCCTTTTTCTTGATTGAATTGTGGTTCCTTTACTTTTAAAATTATTTCTGCCTTTTGATACAATTCTTCCACATCATCAATAATTAGAGCACCAGCTTCTAAATATTCTTTATCATGATAAAAAGAACCCTCACCAGCATTTTTTTCTACCAAAACTTGATGGCCATCATTAACCATCTTTTTTACCGTAGTAGGTGTCGCGGAAACGCGCAACTCACCAGTTAGTATTTCTTTAGGAATACCAATTATCATCTTATTATCCTCCTTGTAATATCTTGAGAAAAATATAACATATTTCTTCAGTAAATTCAAGCGCTTTCAAAAGCAATTTTTAAAAATCAAATTAGTACCCTTAACTTGAAAACATCTTTTTTCGTTTTTTATTAACCGCAACTATAAGAGCCTTCTTTTGAACTGTCAAAACCGCTGAGCCCTTAAAAGCATATTCACCATCGATATTCCATTCACTGTCTTTATCAATTTCAACAAGAAATTCGCTACTTCTAAAAGTAGTGTTTTTACTTGTGTTATATCTCCCTCTTGTAATAAAAAAACCAAATAACCTCAAAAGCATTCCCGGCTCTCTTTTAAAAAAACGGCCTTCTATTAATCCATCATCTAAATATGACTTTAAACGTTTTAATTTAAAGCCGCCCACTCGAGGGCCATTTAAAAACAACAACAAACTATAGGGACCTCTTATCCTCCCGCCATCATATTTAATATCAACTGCCATCTTATAATCTTTAAATAATTCTTTTGAACCTCGCATAAAATAAGCTAAAGCCCCAAATCTTTTTTTATCGCTTCTTTTAAGATCATAAGAGGACTTAGTAAAGATGCCCGTCGCACCGACATAAAGAAAATACTTATCATTGATTTTAGTAATATCTAATTTCTTAAAAAAGGCCTCCTCAAAAATTATTTTGAGTGATTTTTTAATATTTTTGCTCATCCCTATTAAATAACCAACATCATTAACAGTTCCAGTTGGAATATAGCCTAACAAAGGTTTTTCCTTTAATTCCATCAGACCGTTAACTACTTCATTAATGGTGCCATCTCCACCCGCCACCAAAACCATTTTATAAGATTGAGAAGTTTTAGCAAAATTGTATGCGTCACTAACTTTAGTTGTTCTTTTAATCGTCGTTAAAAATCCCTTTTCTTTCAAATAAGCCTTGATAAAAGGAAGTTCTTTTACTATCTTACCTTTTCCACTTTCAGGATTATAAATAAACAATAATTTCATTTTACCTCTCCACAATCTCTAACTCGACGTTTGCAATCTCAGCAACGCAGCAAGCCAAATAATAATCTTGATATTTAAGAAGTTTACACTCTGCTTTTTGGTCCAAATAATTTACTTGATAATAACCCTCTTTACTACTTTCAATTTTAATTTCTTTTAAAGGGATTGTTAATCCTATCCCTAAGTATTTAACAAAAGCTTCTTTTAAAACCCATATTTTAGTCAATTGTTCCGCTGCTTTTTGTTGGTTTATTTCTATTTTAGTTATTTTCTTTTTTAATTTAATTATCCGTTTCGTAATTTTCTCAAGATCAATACCAATTTCTTCATCTTCAACAACACAAGCAACGATACCAGCACTATGAGAAACATTAAAGTGATAAGGTAAGTCCTTTAAAAAAGGCTTTCCTTGATCTTGATAAGAGAGTTGATAACTAAGAATTCCTTTTTCTTGAAGAACCTCTCCTAATAATGATAAAGCAGTTAATGATTCTTTTCTTTTACTAGAAGATTTGTAGTTGTTAATTTTTTCAAGTTCTGGAAATGGTATTAACTTTTCATTAATAATTCCCACTTCTTTTAAATAGATTTTAATCTTTCCCATTTTTCCCTCTCTACTATCATTTTACAATAAAAAACTAATTTAACTATTGTTTACATTATTCAAGTTTAGTTAAAACCTTCTAACTGCTCTTCTTGTTTTATTTTTACACAAATATAAAGATAATATTTAACCATTAAATACGGTGCTAAAAAGAATGGCAGGGAAAAGACAAAGAAGCCTAACACAACTCCTAAAACAAAACCAATTTTAAGAGTTTCTTCAAATGTCATCTTGTTCAATAAAAAAGCGACATAAAAGTATCCAGGAATAATACTAAATCCCCATAATGGTAATAATGTATATAATAAAATTTGCCCAATCAAATTATTAATAGGATTAAAAATAATTAATAAAATAATAGTTATTAAAACCATTGTTGATAAAATCGTAACTTTAATGGCTTGCTTTTTTAATTTCATCGTATTTCCCCTTCTACTATTATTTTACATCAAAAGAGGCAATAATGATGCTTGCTCTTTTTATTACTTGGTTTTTATCCTTTAAAAAATATTTCTCATTAACTTTAAAAACTTGATTGCTATTTCCTTTTCTTATAAAAAAACTCTCCACGAGAGAGAGTTTTAATTTTTCTTAAATTTTAATTTTAACTGGTGTCCCATCGGTATTGGGATTATTTTTTAAATATTCTAAAATCGGCTTAAAATGTTCTTCTATTTTTCCAGGTTTACATCTACTAATGTTTCCTGCTCTTCCACTTACTATCTCAACAGCAAAAGCATAACAACTCGGTGTCCCGCATGATCCACAATTATATTGAGGAAGCATTTTGGAAACCACTTCAATTCTTTCATCTTCTTTAACCGCTAAATATTGGCTAGCAAGAGCTAGTCCTACTCCTAATAGTAATCCTAAACCGCCAATTATCAATGTTGCATATAAAATCGTCATTATTCTTTCTCCTTAATAATTTCTGCTATTTTGTTAATAGTACAACTTTTTCTCATTCCACAAATGGTGCAGTTTTGTGCTTCTTGATATTTTTCCTCACAAGACTCTGGAATTGGTGTTTTTTTATTATAATAACTAGTAATAATAAAACCACTAATAATTACAATTAAAAACAATATCGCTAATAAAAATGGCATCTTAAATCAACCCTGCTAGTCCCATAAAAGCTAAACTCATTAGAGCTGCCGTTACTAAAGCAATTGGCATCCCTTTAAAAGCTTTCGGAACATCTTTAACATCAAGCTTAATTCTAATCGCACTAAAAGCGATAATTACTAAACTATAACCAAGCGCACTACCAAGTGTAACAAACATCGCTTCAGCAAAACTTCCTTTTCCTAAATCAAGAACGCTTAAAGCTACTCCTAAAACTGCACAATTAGTAGTTATTAACGGTAAAAATACTCCTAGACCACGATATAAAGGTTCAACGTATTTTTTTAAAACCATTTCTATTAATTGTACTACACTAGCGATAACTAAAATAAAAGCAATCGTATTTATATAACCAATTTTTAAAGGCTCTAAAACATAATAATAAAGTGGGTAAGTAATCGCCGTCGAAACAAGCATCACGACTATTACAGCCGCACTCATTCCCCAGACGTTGTTCATCTTTTTAGAAATACCTAAAAATGAACAAATCCCTAAAAACTGCATTAATAAAACATTATTTACTAACATCGCACCTATTAAAGCTGCTAACAATACTCCGAAGCCACCCATTATTTTCTCACCTTAGCCCTTTTCATCTTTCTCTTAAAATCTTGATAATTTAAATAGGCTGTAATACCAGCCAACAAAGTCCCTATTACTAAAAAAGCTCCCATTGGTTGCACCAACATTGATATACCATAATTAGGAAAGAAAGGAATAGTTACTTCAAACCCTAATGGTAATAACGCTCCTAACGTTAAAGAACCCTTCCCTAATATCTCTCTAAACAAAGCAATCACAACGAGACTCAAACCAAAGCCTAACGCACTGCCCAAGCCATCCAATAGCGATAGCAGGACACTATTTTTACTAGCAAAGGATTCTGCCCTTCCTAAAACAATACAATTAACTGTAATAAGAGGAATAAAAATTCCCAAACTACCTGCTAGTGCCGGTGCAAATGCATCAGTAAACATTTTTAAAATAGTAACTGCGGTGGCGATAATAACGATAAAAGAAGGAATTCTAACATCATTAGGAATATAGTTTCTAATTAGAGAAATAATAGTATTAGTAATCGCCAAGACAACAACGACCATAATAGCCATTCCAAAGGCACTTTCAAAACTAGATGAGACCGCTAAAGCCGGACACATCCCTAATGTCATAATGAAAATGGCGTTTTCTTTAAAAATCCCTGTTAAGAAAACATCCTTTTTCTTAAGCGTTACAGTTTTATCCATTATTAATCACCTCTTTTAAAGCATCTATTAACTCTTGAATCGAGTTACCTGATACCGTTGAACCAGCAACTAAATCAACATTAACATCACCAACTAGTTCAACTCCAACCAACTCATCATATTCCTCTTGGTATTTATTATAATATACCCCCGTATGAGTTGTTTCAACCGTTCTTATCCCCACTACTTTATTATCTAAATCTAATCCTACTAATAAAGTTAACTCACCATATTCTTTTTTATAATCTTTATCTAAAAATTCTTTAGTAGTCCCTTGAAGTGTATAAGCATAACCGATAACTTCTTCATCTTCATCTTTAATTACTTCTTTTTTAATAACTAAATCTGTCGCTTCAAAAGTTTCATCTTCTTCTCTACTATCAAAGCCATCATAAATTTCTTTATAGAGAACATCCGGATCCTTTTCTGTTGGTGGATTTGGCTCTTTACCAGTTTGTAAAACAGTAACTTTGTTTAAAATATCTCTGACAATTGGCATTGAAAACTCGCTTGCTCCAGCCACTTCATCAACATCACGATAATCACTTAAAATAACACCTTTTAATGTTGGTAAATACTCTTCAACCTTGGTAAAACAGCTTGGTGTGTGTTCGTGTTCTAAAACTACTACTTCAATGATTTTTTTATTATTATCAACGACAACCTCAAGCTTTAATAAAGATAAGTGTTCATGGCCTGGAATATCTTCGGCATAGTCAAGTCCGACATAAACATATCCAATAACATTCTTCCCTTTATAAATAGTAATCTCTTCTGTCAACGGTTTCTCATCTAAACTCTTCTTTTTAAGATTGGTCGCTTCGCTAAAATACTCTTTATAAGCTTTTAATTGTTTAGCTTTATTATATTGCGAGATGCTAATTAAAAAAATAATTCCAATTAGTAAAAAGACGCCCAAATTAATAATTAAACTTCTATTTTCTTTACTCATTAGCAATCACCTCTTTTAAAGCATCTATTAACTCTTGAATCGAGTCCCCTGATACCGTTGAACCACCAACTAAATCAACATTAGCATCATCAACTAGTTCAACTCCAACTAACTCATCATATTCTTCTTGGTACTTATCATAATATGTTCCCGTATGAGTTGTTTCAACTGTTCTTATCCCCACTACTTTATTATCTAAATCTAACCCTACTAATAAAGTTAACTCACCATATTCTTTTTTATAATCTTTATCTAAAAATTCTTTAGTAGTCCCTTGAAGTGTATAAGCATAACCGATAACTTCTTCATCTTCATCTTTAATTATTTCTTTTTTAATAACTAAATCTGTCGCTTCAAAAGTTTCATCTTCTTCTCTACTATCAAAGCCGTCAAAGACCTCTTTATATAACAAGTCTTCATCGATAATGATTGTATATTGGATTGCTTCTTTAACAATATCTTTGATTAAATCATTTAATAAAGCACCCGTTTGAGTAACACCAGAAATATTGTCAACACCTTTTAAATCACCAATAAGACCATCTATCTCATTTAATTTAGGGACGTATTGATCCCAAAAGCCTGGTGTATTTTCGGTATCTAAAATCTTAACTCCTTTAATGTTTCCTTCTAGATCAACCGCGATTGCTAAATCAACCAATCCTCTTGGGTTGGTTCCTTTTGCTTTAAAAACATAACCGATAATTTCATCACTCTTTAAAATTTCGACTTTAACATAAACCTTCCCAGCACTAATTTCTTCTTCATTAATTCCTTCTAAATCAGGGAAAAAACCTTCATATGCCTTCATCGCTTCTTTTTCTTTATTTTTTTCAATGATAGGTGCAGTTATATAATTAGCCGTACCAATTAACGCACCACATAAAAGACCAACTAAAGTAAGTACGATTGCTGTTTTGAATATTTTCATTTTATAACCCTCCCAGTCCCACAAAGACAATAAAGGCCATCAATAATATTGTCACTCCAAGGCCAGTTAATACTTTCCAACCTAACTTAGGATTACTCCATTTATAATAATCGATCAATGGCACAAACATATTGGCAATTAAAATCGCAAAAGCAACTCCTTCAGTATGCGACCCAAACAACCTTATTACAACTACCAAACTACCGATTAAAAGCCCATAAATATATCTTCCTGGTGCCGTAACTGGCGAAGTAACCGGGTCGGTGGCCATAAAGACCGCTCCAAATAAAACTCCTCCTGTTAAAACTTGAAATAATACAAAATCAATAATGTTTAATTTCAAAGTCAAAGCCGCCACTAACATTAAAACAACAAAACTGCCTAAGAAAGCAACGAAGATACGCCAATCAGCTGCCTTTCTAATAAATAAGTAAGCACCGCTTATTAAAATTAAAAGCGCACTAATCTCACCCATACCACCAGGGACATTTCCTAAGAAAAGTTCTAAAAGGGAATAATCTTTTAAAGCGTTAGGAATGTTTAACAAATCGTTACCCAAAGCACCTAACGCTGTGGAACCACCAACTAAATCTGGTCCCGCATATTTAAATCCCGCTCCAAAAGATATTAAAGCAATAATAAAGGCGACCGCAGCCGGATTGAAAATGTTAGCTCCCATCCCGCCAAAAACCATTTTAGCAAATAAAATACCGAGACCCGCACTAATAATTACTGCATAAATGCTTAAATGAGCTGGAACCATCATCGAAAAGATAACAGCGCTAATCGTTGGCGTTATCACATTAAGCGAAGTTATTTGTTTAAACCTATCGATAAACTTCGCTTTAAATCCTTTCACCCTAATTGGATGAGGACGGTGCCTAATCATCACCACTGCACATTCAACTAAAATCATTACTACTACTGCTAAGACAATTCTTAATAATGCTTGCCACCCAAACTTGTAAATACTAAACATCACTAATGGTAATAAAGCAATTAAAACATCTACCATCATTCTTTTAACTGACGTTTCCTTTTTTACAAAGGGGGCGTTAGACTTTACAAACGTTACCATATTATCACTCCTATGCTTTAATGAAACGTTTTGCTTGTTTCATAATTTCTGTTAGAGGTATTTTTGCGGGACAAGTATAACTGCAAAGTCCGCATTCAATACAACGATTTACATCGAGCGTCGCTACTTGTTCTTTATCCCTTGCTTTATAAGCATTCATAATTTGAACAGGCTTTAAATCAACAGGACAAGAATAAACGCAGCTCGCACAACTAATACATTCTAATTCTTTTTCTATTTTTTGGTTATTAACAATTAAACTAGTCGTTGTTTTACTAATAAAAAAATCATCATTAGTAATATTATTACCCATCATCGGGCCTCCAACCACTAACTCTTTAGGAATATCTTCATCGACATAGCCGCCGCAAATAGCGATTAAATCTTTTACTGGAGTCCCAATTCTAACATTAAAACTTTTAGGTTCATTAATACCTTCACCAGCAATAGAGAAAAAGCGTTCGGTTATCGGCATTTTTCTTTCTACAGCTCGGTAAATCCCATATAAAGTCGTTACATTTAAGACCACCACTCCGTATTCATTAGTTAATGTCCCAACGGGCACTTTAATACCAAGCGCACTTTTAATGGTTTCATTTTCCCAACCTTGAGGATAATAATCAGCAACAAGTTTGACAGTTATATCCTCTTCATAATTAGCTAAAATTGCATCAAATTCTTCTTTTAATTTGGGATATTTCTTTTTAATCGCGATCACACCTCGAGGTGCCTTAAGAGCTTTCATCGAATATATCAAACCTTTAACAATTCGTTCTGGTTTGTTTTTCATAATTTGATAATCGCTCACAATAATAGGTTCACATTCCACCCCATTAGCTAAAACAACATCAATTGTTTTATCGGTTTGAAACTTCACATAAGTCGGAAAACCGCTTCCCCCTAAGCCTGAGAGCCCCGAATCTTTAATAATGTTAATATAATCATCTTTGGTTAATTTATCGATTTCTTCTTTCGTCCTGGGCTTACAACTAGTACAAAGCTCGTACTTAAAATCATTTTCAATAATTAAACAATCAACTACATCACCACTACTACCATGAAGTTTCTTTTCAATCCCAATTACCTTGCCGCTCACTGTGGAGTGAATCGGTTGATCAAAAAAGGCTCCATGTCGGGTTCCAATTAATTGACCCACCTTTACATAATCACCATCAAAAACACAGGTTTCTCCAGCTGGACATTTTAAGTCAGCAGTGGGAAAGAATAAATACTTAGCATCTTTATAATCGATTATCTCCCCTTCTACTCGACCTTTTTTACCATCAGGAATCTTGCTTGTTTTTTCAATCATTTTTCCACCTCTTCATATATTGGATAAGCTTTTAACTTATTTATTATTTCTTGTTTTACATTCTGTTTTAAAATTAAAGCTTCGTAAATCATTTTCGCAACCCATTTCATTTCCTCTTCTTTAAAACCTCTCGTCGTCATCGCTGGAGTACCCAACCTCATACCGCTTGTAATAAAAGGTTTTTGTTGATCAAAAGGAATGGTGTTTTTATTAATGGTGATGTTCATTTCACCTAATAATTCTTCCGCCTCTTTACCTGTAATTTTAAAATTATCATAAACATCAACTAAAACAAGATGATTATCAGTGCCACCACTGACAATTCTAAAACCATAATCACTTAAAGCTTTCGCTAAGGCTTTCGCATTTAGCACTACTTGTTTTTGATATTCTTTAAATTCCGGTTTTAAAGCCTCATAAAAGCTAACCGCTTTCGCAGCAATAATATGCATTAATGGACCGCCTTGAATACCAGGAAAAACATTACGGTCAATTTTTTTCGCTAACTCTTCATCATTAGTTAAAATTAATCCTCCTCGCGGCCCCCTTAAAGTTTTATGGGTTGTTGAAGTAACAACGTCCGCATACGGAAAAGGACTAGGATGCATTCCCCCAGCAATTAAACCAGCAATATGAGCCATATCAACTAAAAGATAAGCACCAACAAGATCAGCTATTTCTCTAAACTTTTTAAAATCAATTATTTTCGCATAGGCGCTCGCACCAGCAATAATAAGTTGCGGCTTTTCTTTTAAGGCAACCTTCTTAACTTCTTCATAATCGATTTCTTCAGTTTTCTTGTTAACACTATAAGTAACACCCTGGTAATCTTGACCGGAAAAAGAAAGCCTATAACCATGAGTTAAATGACCACCGCTATCGAGTTTCATCCCTAAAATCTTCTCACCATGGTTAATTAAACTTCTAATCGCCGCCATATTAGCTTGACTACCAGAATGAGCTTGAACATTGGCAAATTTAGCATTAAATAATTGTTTCGCTCTTTCCCGTGCTAAATCTTCCACAACATCAGCAAACTCACAACCACCATAATATCTTTTACCGGGATATCCTTCAGCGTATTTATTCGTAAAAATAGAGCCTCCTGCTTTTAAAACCTCTTTGGAAACAAAGTTTTCAGAAGCAATTAGCTCAAGATGATTTTGTTGTCTTTGATATTCATCATTAATAGCTTTAAATATTAATTTATCCATTTTCACCTCGTATTTTAATTAGCACTTTCGCTACCTATTTTTAAATCGGTTAATCCTTTATTATTATATAATAATGTCAAGTGATTTGCAACAAAACTTCCTCAAATTACAATAATTATAACTACCCTAAAACAAGGAAGCGTTCTGATAGTTTTTAACACCTCAGAAATAAAAAAACTGATTAAATCAGCTTTTTTAAAAGAAATTCATTTTAGTTAAATAACTTTAATCGTCACTAAATCACTCGCCATCGTAATTGTTTCATCTTGAAACTGAAATTGGTGAGTCAAATAAAGATAAGCATAACCACTTTTTTTTGCAGCGATTATTTCATTATTACTAATTACTAATCCCAGCGGATTATCAAAAAGGATATTTATTTGATAGTCTAGTGTTTGACCTTTATCATCACTTAAAATAAGTTTTTTGCTAGCTTTACTTCTTTTAAATTCAATATAATCTTTAATTACTAACTTTTTAACTAAACCTTCTAGCTTATCAATATAATCAGAATTTAGTTTATCAAAGCCTTCTTTTAAGGCGACTTTAAGTTGTTCTTCCTTAATACCCCAAGGCGCGTATTCAACCATTCTTCGCATAAACTCTTTTCGGTAGTTTAAATTATCAGTTTGATAATAAGGGTTGACAGTTAAACGGTGTTTATTAACCATCTTTAAGATTTGATGGAAAATCTCTCCCTTGTCAGTATAATCAACTAAAAAACCATTGATATTATCCCTGACAACCGCTTCTAAAGGAACGATTGTCCAAGGATAAAAACTCATCACTTGAAAATCTCTTTTCAATCTATTAACTTCTTTACCAATTATAAAGGCTTCTTCTTTTGTTTCTGTTTTAACTTCAATTAAAAAATTAAAATCGTCAGGAATCGCTTCATCGAATTCACTTAATAAAGGTAGTTGACTAGAAAAAAGTTTCTCATCTTTTCTCATCTTTGCCTTTAAAAGAGTTTGATAATCATGATCTTTAATTACTAAATCCTTATCATATGTTCTTTTTAAATTCTCATCATGATTGACAACGACATAACCATCTTTAGTAACGTGAAGATCCATTTCTAAAAAATCAGCCTCTCGCTCATAAGCCTCTAATCCAGCTTTAATACTATTTTCTACTTCTTCTTTATGATAGCCACGGTGAGAAACCAAAAATGGTAAGTTGGTAATATCCGCTTCAATTTCTACTTTCTTTAAATTATCGCCTAAAACTCCATCGACTCCACTTAAAATTGCTTTATAAATTGATTCATCATTTTTAACGCGTGAAATAATTTTTATTCCTGCTAAATGAAGTTCTCTAATTAAATTTTGGTCTACATATTCCACGGGAATTAAACAAGTAAAAAGGTGATTAGAAAAAAGCAACTCTCTTAAGTTGATTAATTCCCTTTCTTTGGTAACTTCATAAACTAATCTTAACTCACTATAAATTTCATAGATATCTTCTAAAATTGCCATCCGGTCGCTCATAATAAAAAGATCATGGTGGTCTTTTTCTTTTAAGTATTCCGCTATTTCTATTGCTGTTTTCTTTTCTTCAACTTCAATAAAGTTTAATCCTATTAATAAATCTTCCTTTTGGTAGTTCTTTAAGTACCTAATGTCACTTTCTTCATTATCGCTAATATAACTTACTCTAATCATTTTTCCTCCTGCTAGTGTAAAATTATTATCTCTATTTTATCATACTTATATTATTATTTCATTTTTCTACAAATCTTTTTTAATAATGAGATCAATCATTTCTGCAACAGCATCATTATTATGATGGCCTACTTGATAATCTGCTAACGCTTTAATCTCCTCAGCAGCGTTAAAAGGCGCGAAACTAACATCCGCCCTTTTTAATAGTTCATAATCGTTTAAATAGTCACCAATGGCATAAATCTGATAATTACTCAATTTCATTAATTCAATCACTTTATTTAAAGCCATTCCTTTGGAGACATTTTTAGCTTGAATATCCAAATAGCTACTACCTGATAATACTAATTCCACTTCATCACTACTAGGAAATGTCATTAAATCACTCATTATTTTAGCTTTATCAAAACCTCTAAAGCCAAAACCCATTTTATTAATCGCTCCAGCATTAATTAACTTTTTAAATTGTTGATAACCTTGTTCTCCACTATTAGCATTATATTGATAAAATTGATCTTGGCTGCTCATATTTAGGTTACCAATCTTATTAACTTTAAAATAATTAAGCAAACTTAATCCATAAGTAATTGATAATTTTTCTTGATAAACTATTTTATCATTTTGATAATCATAAATAACAGCGCCATTAGAACATATCAAATAAGCACTCGGAATAATGTTGACCGCTTCTAAAAATCTTTTAACGGCACCAACATTTCTTCCCGTCGCGATTGTAAATAAATAATTTTTTTGCCAAAGTTTAATCTTCTCGCTATTTTCCTTACTAATATAAGTATTAGGACCATCATATGTTAATAATGTGCCATCTAAATCCGCGACAATAATCTTTTTCATCTTCACCTAGCTAATTCTATTTTCTTTTAAAGAAATCCCCTTAATAAGAAGGTTTTCCATTGTTTTAATAATTCTATTTTTCCGCTATTATAGCATTATGGTAAACATTAGCGACATCTTCGATATCATCTAACATCTCTCTTAGTTTTTGATAATTATTAATATCGTCTTCTTTAGTTAAAGTTTGATAATTAAACGGAAGCCAAGCGATTTCATCAATTTCCAATTCTAAATCATCTTTTAATTCTAACAAGGATGTTTTAATAATATTGTAATCATTTACTTCGCCATAAACGGTGATTAAGTCATCTTCTTCTTCTAAATCTTTAAAGTTAGTATCAGTTAAAATAAAGTGTTCTAATAACTCATCGATGCTAAAATCTTTCAAGGTAAACATCGCTAAATGTTCAAAAAGATGTAAAACGGCACCCATTTTACCACCTGTTTTTGTAAAAGCATTTCTAACTAAGGCGATCGTTCTTGCTGGATTATCAGTTAAACATTCGATAATAAACATCGTATTAGCAGGCCCATAAAACTCATATCTCATCTCTTGATAATGTTCTTCGCTGCCGCCTTTAGCTTTTTCAATCGCTCTTGCGATAATATCTGATGGTACTTGATCTTTGCGAGCTTTTTCAATCAATCTTTTTAAAGTGAGATTACTTTCAGGATCATAACCCCCTTTGGCAACCATATATATTTCTTTGCCGTATTTAGAATAAAGTCGCGACTTTTTTAAAGAGGTTTTTTGCATCGCTTCTTTTCTTACTTCATGCGCACGACCCATTACTTAAAAACCTCATTATACCTATTTATCGCCTCTTGAATGGTTTCTTTAGCTTTCTCTTTATTACCGATATCTAAAACATACGTCTTTTTATTTTCCAATGACTTGTAAACTTCAAAGAAGTGATGCATTTCATCTAAAACGTGCTTTGGTAAATCCTCTAATTCATCATAATGCGATAAGGAAGGATCACCTTTAGCGACCGCGATGATTTTTTCATCAACTTGATCGCTATCGATCATCGAAATAACTCCAATCGGCTTAGATATTACTAAACTTAAAGGATGAAGGTTTTCACTACATAATACTAAGACATCTAAAGGGTCATCATCACTAGCATACGTTCTCGGTATAAAGCCATAATTAGCAGGATAGTGAGTAGAAGTATACAAAACCCTATCTAAAATAATCATTCCTGTTTCTTTATCCAACTCATATTTAGTTTTAGAGCCTTTAGGAATTTCAACAACGCTAATAAACTCTTGCGGTTTTATTCTTTTTTTGTCAATATTATGCCAAATATTCATTTTATCACCTTTTTTCTTTTTCTTGTTTTTGTAAATATTTTAAAACAGCCTTTAAATCTTTAAAAATATAAGTAGGACGATAATCAACTTTTTCTAAATCAGCAACTTTACTTTCACCTGTTAAAATCATCGCACTTTCAATATTAGCATTAATTCCCGCTAAAACATCAGTATAATAACGATCTCCAATAATTAAAGCTTCTGCTTTTTTGAACCCTTTTTCTTTTAAAACATTTAAAATCATCGCTTTATGGGGCTTCCCTAAAATAGTTAAATCTTTAATTTTGGCAGTACTATTTAATAGTTTTAAAATACTACCGGCATCTGGTAAATAATAACCACCCTGATAAGGACATCTTTCATCTAAATGAGTGCTAATCACTTTAACCCCATCTTGAATGTAAAAAGATGCTTCAACTAGTTTTTGATAAGTTAAACTTTTATCAAAACCAACAACAACCCTCTCTACGGCCCCTTTTTGATACTTTTCAACTAAATCGTAACCTGCATTTATAAGTTCTTCTTTTAAATCATTAGTTCCTAATAAATAAAGTTTTTTCAAGTTGTTTTGAGCTAAATAACTAAGAAGATGATCAATTGAAGAATAAATATTATCTAAACTCGTTTTTATTCCAAAATTGTTTAATTTATTAAAATAATTAACTTTACTAGTTGAGCTATTATTAGTTAAAAAAACATAATAGATTTCTTCTTTTTGTAAGTATAAAAATAATTCTTTTGCAAAAGGAAGGAGTTCGTTATTTAAATAAATCGTTCCATCCAAATCAAAGAAGATGATTTTTTTCATGGTAAGTCATCTAAAAGATCTAAGTTATTTAATAACCATTCCTGCCTATGTTCTAAGAATTCTTTAATAAGATTGATGTGTGCTTCATGAGTTAAAGCAGCTTCCATTTCCTCTGTTACCGGCCAATATGATTTCCCAAAAGTATTCCAAAGGGCATTATCATCATTAAAATATTTTCTTAATATTTCACCTTTAGAAACTAAATCATCAATCGCTTCTGGTAAAAGCTCTTCTAAAACAACTATAAAGCGAGCTTGGTATCTTTCTCTAAAGTCATCATCTTTAAGTAATAACTTTAACCATGGGTGGTTAACAGCCCAATAACCATGATAAGAATAATTAAAATAATTACCATTACCTAAACTAATATCAAAATCCCATAAAGGACCCATCTTAAGCTTTTTACCTTCATCTTTATGAGCAAATACGCTTGATAGGTTGATATCGACATTTTTAAATATTTCTTGTAAGATAAAATATTCAATAAACTGCCCGACATCAATATACTCTTCATAAGTGCCATCACTAAATGAGGCCATCATATCCGTTAAATAATTTTTAATATAAGCGGCTTTCAGACGGTAATCTTCTTCACTGTGGTTTTTAGGTTTAGGATATTTAATTAGGTAATTACGCCCTTCTACCTTTACCCAATCAAAGTCTTCATCGCCTTCACCTTCCATCCGGCTATCATCTTCAAGTTCGATTAAAAAGCCACTATCAGGATTATCCTCCATCGTTAAATCTAATCTATTTTTATAAATTTGGACTTGTTCGGTTAATAAATACATCCCTTGATATTCGCCATTAAAATAAAGTTCAACAAATCTAGTTTCTAAAGTATAATCAAGATTTAACAACGAAGAAAAAGAATGCGCTAAATAATTTCTTAATCCTGAAGGATCAAAGTAGTCAGCTAATAAAACATATAGTTTGGCTTTCCTCATTCCTAAAATTGAAGTCGCTTTCGGAAACTTAACACGATACGGTTTTTTCGGATTAGTCCAAGTACTATTACCTCTTCCTCTAATCTCAATTTGATATTCTTCCAAAGCAAATTTATCATCATTAAATAACTTTAAAGTCGCGTCTAAGTAAGTCTTTTTTTCAATCTCCCAAACACTCATTTCACTTGGATCATCAAGATCGATATGAATTTCTCGTACTAAGTTTTCATAATCATCGTTATACTTAGCTACCAAAGTGATGTTTTCAGTTACTCTTTTTCGAAAATTAAAAGGTTTATCATCTAAATACCAGCCCATGAAATTGTGTCTAAACTGACGCGGAACCTTTTCTTTAACTGCTTTTCCTTTTTCAGTTGGCCATGTCGTTTTGGTTGTTTCATTAAAAACATAAGTTACAAGATAATCTTCCACTTCACTCTCATCGCAAGCGCTTAAAAAAAAGACGCCTCCTAATACTAATAGCATAATTATTATTTTCTTTCCTAACTTAAACAAAATATCCACTCCTTACTCTACTAGTATACTTTATTTAACCCTTTATTTAAAGCCTTCTTAAAAAGAAAAAACGGAACGAATCCGTTTAATAGTCTTTAAATCTTTTTCCAAAATTAAAACAATCTTCCTCTTCTTGCGGACCTGGCGCTTCATTAACCATTAGCGCTTCTTCAAAGAGATCATATCCGGCTTCTTCTAAACGCTCTTCCCAATCTTCCATCCATTCACCTGAGCCCCAACCGTAAGAACCGAAAATCGCAATTTTTTTACCGTCCAATTGATATTCTAAGTTTTGGTACCACTGATAAAACTCTTCTCCTTCTTCAAACTCATCACCCATAGAAGGACAACCAAAAGCAATTTTATCATATTTAAGGGCTTCTTCAGGACTAATTTCATCGATAGTAAAAAGATCAGCATCAGCACCTTCAGAAATCTTTTTAGCCATCAACTCCGTATTACCACTCATCGACCAATACACTACTAAAACAGTTTTCATCTATTTTACCTCCTTCACTCTATCGATTATAATTAAGCTACTCTAACTATGCAAATTAAGTGCTTTTTTAACTATTTTTAAATCGTTAATAATATTGTTATATTGTCTTTTACGTAGTTGTTCGGAATAATATGAATAATGTGGAGTTAAATATACTCTTTCATCACTCCAAAGCGGACTTTCTTTTGGTAGCGGTTCTACTTCAAAAACATCTAAACCAAGACCTAAAAACTTGCCGTTATTTAAAGCTGTTATTAAATCTTTTTCCTTAATAACACTTCCTCTTGCTAAATTAATTAAAACAACATTATCTTTTAAATTATTAAAAAAGTTTAAATCAAGCAAATGATAAGTTTCTTTCGTCAAAGGAAGACTAACGATAACGATATCGATCGTTTTTAAATATTCTTTAGTTAACTTAATTTGGTTAATATCTAAGTCTAAAACAGGACTTCTATTATAAACAAAGAAGTTAACCTTAAAACCACTTAATCTTTCTTTAATCGCCTTTCCTACATTGCCATAACCAATAATAAGAACGTTTTTATTAAAAAGTTCTAAACTTTCAACATTTTTAAGCCACTTTTTATTACTTTGATTAACTAAAAACTCTCTACTCTTTTTTAATATTTCTAAAATCTTAAGTACCGCCCATTCACCCATTGGTACCGCATATGTGTCTTTAGCATTTAAAACAGTTATCTCGTTTTCAAGAAGATAATCATGTGGTAAACTATCGCTTCCAACCGTAGTAAGTTTAAGGTATTTTAAACTTTTAAAACGCCTAATATCATTAGCCTTAAAAATATCAACACAAACAACCACTTCAATTTCACTAACATCAAAGTTAATCTTCTCCGCTTCATTTTGATGAAAATAAACTAAAAAACCCAACTCTCTTATTTCTTTTAATTCTTTTTCACTATATGGATAACTACCCGTTAATAATAACTTCATAAAATACTCCTTTATTTAGCGTCTAATTTATTGTAATAAGCATCACAAACAGCTTTTTTAATTATTTCAAACTCGGTTTTAGTAATTCCTTCAGGAATAAAACCAACATTATTTAAGTCTACCTTAGTAAGCTTTTTTAGCCAAGCAAGACCAGCAACATAGCAACCAAGTTCATTCAAATGGAAACCATCATCCAAATTTAAATTATCACCAATCGCTGTTTTTCTAACATTTTCAATAGCCGCCCCAGCAGGAATAACAAACTCAATCGCTGCATTTTTTAAAACCACATCTTCAATAGTTTTTAAAATCATAGCTGCCATTTTCATTTGATTGTTTTGGTAAAAATCAAAATTTGGATGCGAAGACCCTTTTTGATAAGCCCAAGTATAATGATAACCAAAACGGACTTCATTATTGGCAATATTTTTTCTTATTTCTTTAATTAAATTAGTTAAGGTTGGTTCAATAGAGTTAATATCACCGCTGAGATATGAAACTTGTTGCAAAGTGATTATCTCCCATTTTTCGGATGTTAATATTTCCTTTAATGAAGCGTTATACCTAGTATAAAAAGGTTTATCACTTTCCCATTTGAGATAACTATAAGCACGTTCATCATTAATGATATTTTGATAATGTTGTTTCAAACTCGCTCCTCCAAACCAAAGATAAGCAATTTTATAATTCTTTAGCTTGCTTTCCCGCAATAATTGGTCTAAATAATGAAAGGCATTTACTGTAAAACTGTTGCCAATCGCTAAAAGTGATAGTTTTTTCATCTTTTTTCAACCCAAGATAAAATCTTCTTAAAAACTATTTCTTTTTCTAAATCATTAAAAATATTATGATAAGATTCTTTTAAAATAAATAACTCTTTCCTTTCACTTTTGATTTTTTGATAAAATAGTTTCCCGTAATTTAAAGATGCTAATTTATCTTTTTCACTATAAATCATTAAAATAGGAGTTTGATAATTATGATAATTATTAACTAATACTTTCATCCCTTTAAACATCACTTCATTAATGTATCTAAAATAAAAATACTTTAAATCATGCTCATCAACTCGATAAACATTATCATGGACCAAATTAACATCATTAAAATCAGTTTTAATTTTAAAATTATTAATCAAAAAGCGAGGAAAATATTTAAGTATTCTTAATTCTTTTAAATAAGTTGTCGGTGAAGCGGTAATAATAACCCCTTCAATACCCGCTTTTAATAGAGCATATAAGTTGCTAACTACTCCTCCTAAACTATGACCCACTAAATAAACTTTCTCACTTTTCGTGCGAGCTAACTGAACTAAGTTGCCTAAGTCACTTATCAAATCTTGCCAACTATTTAAATAACCTCTTTTACCTAAGGACTTTCCATGTCCTCTTAAATCATAAGTGATTACGAAATAATCTTTACTCTTGAAATAACAAGCCACTTCATGGTAGCTTTTTGAGTATTCAGCAATCCCATGAGTAAAAATGAGTACTCCTTTTACTTTTTTACTTGGTTTATAAAGATTAACATTAAGACCAGCGATTATTTTAGTTTCCATATAACACCTCTAACAAAGTTAGTTTATTACTTCTAACAACTCTTTTCAAGTATTAAGAAATTAATTGTTTGAAAATTTAGTTACTTCAAGATTTAAAAAAGGGCTGTTACGCCCTTTTTATTCTTAGAAAATGCATGGATAATTGTTGCGAAAAACCTATATGGTTCATAGGATGGTCTACCTAAATTATTATATCTTTTTAATGATTTTTCTATGATAACACCAACCTGAGATTCTTCTAAAAATCTTAGAAAATTCTCTAAAAATACCCTTTCAACCTTGTCAAGTTGAAAAGGCTGGACTAAAGTTTCTTTAAATATGGTAAAATAAGGCATACAATACCTCCCTCAACAAGTGGTATTGTATCAATTAAGGCGAAAATAATCAAAAATCGCCTTTTTTTGTGCAAAAAAAAGAGCCGCTAAGAAATTACTTTCTTAACAGCCCCTTAATTATTGATGTCTATTTTTAAATGCTTCTAAAACGTTAAACATTAAGGCGTTAATAGTCATTGGACCAACACCGCCTGGAACAGGAGTTATTAAAGCAGCCTTTTCTTTTACTTCATCATAGTTAACATCACCGACTATTTTACCATCAACTCTATTAATGCCAACATCGACAACTATGGCTCCTTTTTTAACCATCTCTCCTCTAATTAAATTCACTACTCCAGTCGCTACAACTAAAATGTCCGCTCTTTTAGTGTGAGACGCTAAATCTTTTGTTTTAGAATGACAAACAGTAATCGTCGCTCCGCGGTGTAATAATAATTTCGCCATCGGACTACCAACTAAATTAGAAGCTCCCACAACTACAGCGTCTTTACCTTCATATTGCACCTTATAATGATCTAATAACATCATCACTCCTTTAGGAGTTGCCGGTAGGAGACCATATTGGCGGTTCGCTAATTTTCCGGCATTAATAAATGATAAGCCATCGACGTCTTTATGAGGCGCGATATGATTTAAAATATTATCACTATTAATATGAGTAGGAAGAGGTAGCTGAACAATCATACCATCAACTGTTTCATCTTCATTGAGTTTTAAAACAGTCCCTAATAATTCCGCTTCCGTAATGGTGCTAGGAAATCTCATCGTCACGCCATTAATACCAACCCTTTTACTCGCTTTTTCTTTGCTTTTGACGTAGGCCATTGAAGCAGGATTATCTCCTACTAAAACAACTACAAGTTTAGGTTCTCTGCCATGTTTTTCTTTTAAAGCAGTAACCTCCGCTCTTATTTTAGCTTCAAAGCTGTGCGCTGTTTTTCTCCCATCCAAAATATTCACTATAATCTCCCCTTAATAACACCATCGGCAGTAATAAACATTTTTTCTGCATTAGGTACTTTTGGTAAACCGGGCATCGTAATTATTCCTTTTGTTAAGACAACCACGAAACCAGCACCTCTGGAAACTCGGGCATCGCTTATTACTAAATCAAACTCGTAAACCGAGCCTCGTAATTTCGCTCTATTAGAAAAAGAAAGATGAGTTTTGGCAATTACAATTGGTAAATCATGGTAAGTTTTATTGAGTAAATCAAGTTTTTCTCGGGCTTCTTTGGAATATTTAACTCCATTAGCACCATAAACATTTACCGCTATCTTTTCTACTTTAGCATATAAATCATCTGTTAATTGATATGTCCTTTTAAAGTTGTTTTCTTCTTCAACTAATTTAACTACTTTTTCTGCTAAATCAAGAGCTCCTTTAGAACCTTCTAAAAAGGAATCAACGAAAGAAACAGGGTGACCTTCTTTTTTGGCCCACTCTAAAAAGAATTTAACTTCTTCTTCAGGATCATTATAAAAATGATTCATAGCGATAATATACGGAATACCAAATTTTTTCATATTGGCAGCGTGTCTTTCAATGTTTACTAAACCTGCTTTTAAAGCTTCTAAAGATGTTTTACCATCTTCTTCAAAACCATGATATTTAAGCGCTCTTAAAGTCGCAACTATCACAACGCCATCGGGGTGCTTGCCTAAATAACGTGTTTTGATATCTAAAAACTTTTCCGCTCCTAAATCAGCACCAAATCCCGCTTCAGTAATCACATAATCACCTAGTTTTAAAGCCATTTTTGTAGCTAAAAGAGAATTACAACCATGAGCGATATTCGCGAAAGGTCCACCATGAACGAAAACAGGAGTTTGTTCTAAAGTTTGCACGAGATTGGGTTTTAAAGCTTCTTTAAGTAAAATAACTAAACTATCGGTTACTTTTAAACTACTAGCGTAAATTTCTTCGCCATTTTTATTATAAGCAATTAAAATATTATTTAATCTTTCTCTTAAGTTTTCCAAACTGCTAGCTAAAGCTAAAATAGCCATTATTTCACTAGCTGCCGTAATAATAAAAGTATCATCTCTTAAATTAGTTTTAATATGCCTAATATTTCGATCGTTCATATCGAGTGTTCGCGGCCAAACAACTCGCTTTTCATCAATGTTTAATTCATTACCGTAATATAAATGATTATCAATAGCTGCACTTAAAAAGTTATGGGCAGTACTAATTGCGTGTAAATCACCCGTAAAATGAAGATTAATCTTTTCGCGAGGAATGATTTGGGCAAGTCCTCCTCCGGTCGCGCCACCTTTCATTCCTAAAACAGGACCTAACGATGGTTCTCTTAAAGCGACGATAACGTTTTTGCCTAATCGTTTCATACCATCACTTAAACCAATACTCATCGTTGTTTTACCTTCTCCTGCTGGAGTTGGTGTAATTGCGGTTACTAAAATCAATTTACCATCTTTTTCATTTTCTAATCGTTTTAATAAACTTAAATCGATTTTAGCCATCTCATCGCCAAAAGCAAATATCTCTTCTTTCTTAATACCAATTTCTTTGGCAAGCACATTAATATCTTTACCCACAATATTTTGAGTAATTTCTAAATTTGTTTTCATATTTCCTCCATTTTTTTATAGTATTCATCCATCAATTAGTATAACAAACTTAAAAAATATTTCAAATAATTTTAAATTAAAATATATTATTGATAATTCATTTTAAAAACAAGACTCTAATATTAGTAATTATTAGTACTTTTCTTTAGTTTTTGTAAGTATTTTTAATCTTTTTAATAGTTTCACTAAAAAGCCATTATTTAAAGCGTCAATGTATTTATCTTCTAAAATCAAACTCTCTACTAAATAAAGCAATAGTGCTTTAACTACTATTGCTTCTTGTTTATCGATATCGACTTTAAAAACAGTTTCTAATTGAATTTGATGATCTCTTAAAATATCAAGCCAATTAACCTCTCCAAATAATTCCGCTATCGCTGTACAAAGCAAATAACTCTCATAAGATTCAATTAAATAGGTACCATCAAGTTGGTCATAAACCCCATCGCTTTCATATCTCGGTTCACCATAATACATATACTCTTTTCCTTTTTCTTCTAAAAGGGGAATATGCCTAAAAAGCTTATCATATTTATTGCTAATCTTTTTCCTTTTTATTAATTATTTCTCTAGCGAGAAAAACTCCATTAGCTCCTGCTTGAGCAAGCCCTCTTGTTAAACCAGCTCCATCGCCAGCCATATATAAACCTTTAATTTTAGTTTCAAAATTATTATCAATCTCGGGGCGCGCACTATAAAATTTCGCTTCTACACCATAAAAAAGCGTCTCAGCACTCGCGATTCCTGGTGTTATCTTATCTAAAACTGTCATCATTTCTATTAATGATTGCATTGTCTTATATGGTAGCACCAAGCTTAAATCCCCAGCGATAGCTTCTTTTAAACTAGGGATGATAATATTTTTTTCTAAACCTTCTTTAGAAGTTCTTTTGCCATTAATAAAGTCTCCATACCGTTGGACGATAACGCCTCCAACTGCCAACTTATTAGCTAAATTAGCGACTGCATGAGCAAACTCATTTGGTTCATTAAAAGGCGCAGTAAAGCGATGAGATACTAGTAAGGCAAAATTAGTATTATCGGTTCCAAGTTTAGGATCTCTAAAGGCGTGACCATTAACCACTGCTGTACCATTATGATTTTCAATAACAACATGACCACTTGGATTACTACAAAATGTTCTTACCTCTGTATTAAGACTAGTTTTATAAACGAACTTACCTTCATAAAGATGGGTGTTTATTTCTTTCATTACTGCATTGCTAGTTTCAACTCTAACACCAATATCGACTTGATTATTAGTCATTTTAAGATCATGTTTTTGGCAAAGTTTAACTAAAGAAGTAGCCCCTTCTCTTCCTAAGGCTAAAATAATGTTTTTACTATAAAGTTTTTCGCCATTTTTAAGCACTATTCCTTTTACTTCATTAGCCTCAATAATAACATCTACCATTTCCGTTTTAAAACGCATTTCAAGACGCTTTTTTAACCATTTATTAATGTTGGTCATCACGATTAAGTTTTGTTCGGTTCCTAAATGTCTTAACTTCGCTTTTAATAATTTTAAGTTAACCGCATTTGCTTTCTTTTCAATCGCTTGAACTTCTTTAGTTGTAGGATCGGTAATTTCGGTTGTTGCGCCATGAGTTAGATTGATTTCATCAACATACTCAATCAATGCTAAAACGTCAGCATCACTTAAATACTCAGTTAACCAACCTCCAAACTGATTGGTAATATTAAACTTACCATCGCTATAAGCCCCACTACCGCCAAAACCAGCAGTAATACTACAAGCAGGATAACAACCTAAATAACCTTTAGGGTTAGGAGGGCATTTAGTTAACTTACCTTCTAAAATCGGACATTTCCTTTTTTCAATATCGTGTCCCTTGTCGATTAATAATATTTTTAAATGCGGCGCTTTTAGAGCAAACTCATAAGCACTATATAAACCCGCTGGACCAGCACCGACAATAATTGCGTCGTACAATTTTTAAGCCTCCTTGTTTTTTAAGCTTTATAATTTCTATTTTCTAGTTACTTTACTTTAAAAAGTTTTGAATTAAAACTACTGGTGTTTGTCGTTCACCGCTACCACTAACTAAATCTGCTAGTGTTCCTAATAAATCAAGCGTTCTTCTCGGTGTCGTTCCTAATGAATCTTGAAGAGTATTTAACTTTTTTCTTTCTAACAATGCTTTTTTAAATTCACTTTCATCTAAATCTTTTAACTCATTAAAAGCGAGATATTTTAACTTCAATTCTGCTTTGGAGCCTAAAAGAGTTTTTGTATAACTAGGACTAACTACTGGATCGCATAATTCCCAGATTCCAGTTAGCGGATCTTTAAAAGCGCCATCTCCATAAATGAAAACTTCAACATGTACTTTTCTTTTTTGATAAATTAAAGTTTGGATTGTAGTTAATAAATCTTCGTTGTGTGATGGAAACAATTTTACTTTTTCTCTTGTAAAATAATTACTGCCTAAAAGACCATATTCACTATTATAACCACTACCATTAATACTTTTAGTTAAGATATTTGCCAAAGTATAAATGTTTGTTTGCTTTGGAAATAAGTTCCTTGTTTTTTCTCTTTCATGGACGTTACTAATTAAAACTTGATCAGTATAGTTAAGTATATCAAGAGCATTATTACTAAAAATGATTTTTCCCTTTGCCTTTTCTTCTTTCATTATTTTTAAATAATAATCGACAATATTCATCTTTGTCCAAGGATGGAGATAATCTTTAAAGTGTTTAAAGTAGACTTTATCATCAAAAACATCTTCTTTAATTTCCTTTAATTTTTCTACTTTTAAAATCGGATTTCCAACCTCATCATTAGGATAAGACATCAAAAGATAAAGTTCTTTTTTAGCTCTTGCAAAAGCTTTTAGCAACATGCTGAAACGATTACGAGAAAAAATAGGAAAAACGACTCCTAAAGCGTTTCCCTTAAATTTATTATTGATATCAGCTGCAATTTCATCGAGAGTTGCAAAGTTATTATAAGCGATACTCACTACCGCCTCTGTAATTCCAATAACATCGCCGTCATGAAGTTGATAATTCTCTTGATCTGCATCAGCAAGAAGCGAGTTTACAACAATCTCCGCCAAATTTTGGCCTGTTTTTATTAAAGGGGTTTTTATTCCTCTCGCAGTTACCTTATTCATTATACTATTTACTATTAGCACTTATTAAAAGTGTCTTTTCTTCTGGAATAATTTCTATTTCTTTAGCGTCACTTAAAACAATACAAGCATCGCCTTTTTGATAATATTCATTATTAATAGTGCCGCTTCCTTCCAAAAATACCATTAAAGTATAATGATTGTTTTCAGTTTTTATTTGTTCTTTTAAATCCCATTTTTCAACTTTAAAATATTTAGCATCTGTTAGAGTTGTAATAAGATTGCTGTTGATTTTCTTACTTGCCTTTTGAAAATGATATTCTTGTTGAGGAAAAGTGGTAGCAGCAATTGCTTCAGCTAAATGAAGCTCTCTTTTTTTACCATCCTTGTCTATTCTTTCATAATCATATAAACGGAAAGTAAGGTCGGCAGATTGTTGAACTTCTAAAATCACAACACCCTTGTTAATTGCGTGAACCATTCCCGCCGGAAGGTAATAAAAGTCTCCTGCTTTGACTTTTCTTCGTCTTAGCAAGTTTTCCCAATCTTTATTTTTAACTTTAGTGATAAAATCTTCCTTAGTTAAGGCATTATGGCCATAAATGATCTCTGCTTCATCAGTTGCAGAGATAATATACCAACATTCAGTCTTCCCTAAAGAATGGTATTCTAAGGCCATTTTATCATCGGGATGGACTTGAACAGATAAATTGTCAGCAGCATCAATGAGTTTAACTAATAGAGGAAATTGATCCTTATTTTCATCATTAAATAAATTAGGATTCGTCAGATAAAAATCCTTTAACAAACTCCCTCGATATTGCCCATTAATAATTTCTGTAGAGCCATTTTGGTGGCCACTAATTAACCATGCCTCACCAGTTTTATCAGGAGCAATAGAATAATAATCTTCTTTTAATTTATTTCCTCCCCAAATGCGATACTTAAATTGGGGTTTTAAAAAAATCACACTCATTTTATCACCACAACCAATTATACATTAAATCCTTTAAAATAACTAACTTTTTTTGTATAATAAAGCTTAGAGGAGAGACTAAAATGAACTTATATTTAGGTGTTGATGGCGGCGGAACAAAAACAAAAATAGTCATTATTAATGACGCAGGAAAAATACTTTTTTCACAAAGTGGTGGTCCTAGTAGCATTGATACTGTGAGCTTAAAAGAAACAACTGAAGTTATCCAAAATATAGTATCTGATTTTAACCAAACAAGAACTTTTAAAA